>NZ_JBFAIG010000003.1:0-405286 GCF_040654575.1 Streptomyces sp. NPDC050674 | reverse complement strand
GACCTGCCCTTCAAGCGCATCCCCGGCCACTTCGGCCCGCCCTGGTTCCTGCCCTTCGCCGGCGGCTTCTACAAGTTCATGGACGTCATCAAGTAAGTAGGACCAAGAGGCTGAGCGGACGGACGGTACCTGTGACGGCACTCTGTGGCCTGCGCCCCCTCCACCTACCGTCCGCCGCCGCCAGCGCGGCCAGGAGATGATCCACGGGTTGGATGAGATCGGCCTGGTCTGCTCGGACCCCGTGGTCGGGAGGCCGTACCTGCCTGGTCAGCACTGACGGCCAGACTATGGGCTCGTGGGCCGCCTACCCGATCAGCAACTGATTCCGTCCGCCCCGAGCCAGGCAGCACCACCAACGCGAGGCATCCGCAACCGACTTAGGCAGACGTGCAGGCTGATTACCGCTGTCCACAGCCTTGGGGTGAACGCGGCGTCGCCTGGCTCGTCCACCATGGTGAGACGCAGGACAGGCCGTTCAGCCAGATGCTGGTCGTGATGCTCGTCAGGGATGTAAGAGCGAGGGTGGGGGCGAGGGGGCTCAGAAAGCGGTGTACCCGCCGTCGACGGGGAGGACCGCTCCGGTGATGTATGTCGACTCAGATGATGCGAAGAAGAGGGCCGCGTCGGCCACCTCTTCGGGGGTGGCGAGGCGTTGGAGCGGAATTTGCATCTCCCGTTCGCGGCGGCAGGCCTCCGGGTCGGAGCTGCGCTGGAACGTTGCCTCGATGACCGGGGTGACGGTCAGACCTGGTGCGACGACGTTGACGCGAATGTTGCGCGGGGCCCATTCGATCGCCGCGCCCTTGGCGAGCATGATGAGGCCTCCCTTGGCGGCGGAGTAGAGGACTTCCCCGGGCTTGCCGACCATGCCGAGTCGGGAACTGATGCAGACGAAGGAGCCTCCTTCGGGCGGCATCAGCGGCGCGAAGTGCTTCATCACCAGGAACGCGCTGAGCAGGTTGCTGTCAAGTACGTTCTTCGCGTCCTCGTAGGGCATCTCGGTGAGTGGGCTGCTGGCCTGGAGGCCGTGGTTGATGACGACGACGTCGACAGTGCCGATGGAGTCGGCGGCCTGGCTGGCCAGGGCCTCGACGAACGCCTCGTCGTTGAGGTCTCCAGGGACGTACAGGTCTGCGGGCTGGGCGGTGTCGAGTTGCTCCCTGCGGCCGGTGAGCAGCAGTCGGGCTCCCTCGCGGCGGAAGTGGGAACTCACCGCCTGCCCTATGCCACTGCTGGCACCGGTCACCAGGGCCGCGACGTTCTCGAGTCTCATGTCAGGCACTCCTTCACATAAATGGGCGGTCAGGTCGGGGGCTCGGGTGCGAGGTCTCTCGTTCCGGGCCCGGTCAGCTGAGGAATCCGCGGGCGTCGACCGGCCACCGCTCCAGCGACATACCCGTGCTGTCGGTGACGATGAACTCCTCGAAATTGACGACGACCGGACAGACGTGGTTCGGCACCACCGGCACCACGGTGCCGACCCGGGGGCGGAACTCGCCCGCGGGCAGCGCGAGGAATCCGTGGTACTCGTTGAGCTTGGACAGGAAGGCCTTCGTGCCGGCGACCCGGCCGTAGCCGCGCTCGGGGCTGCCTTCGCGGCTGAGGGCCTTGGTGCCCGCATCGATGATGACCTGGCCGGGGACCCAGTCGCTGACCACGGTGGCAGCGACGAACAGCGCGATCTGGTCGGCCGTGCAGGCGCCGAGCCGGGCGTTGTTCAGGTCCCCGAAGACGTACTCGCCGGGACGAATCTCGGTGATCACGCTGCTGGTGGAGAACTCGACGGTGGGGGTGGAGCCGGCGCTGACCACCTGTGCGGTGATTCCGACGCTGTCGAGGCTGCGTACTGCGGTGGTCAGCGCGGCGTCCTGGTCCTGCGCTGCGCGTTCGCGAGCGTCCGGGCCGGAGCTGCCGTGGCCTGGATAGGTGAAGACGCCCACTGGCACGAGGCCGCGCTTGCGGGCGGCGAGTGCGAGGTCGCCCGCGGCCTCGGGCGGTGCCCCGGAACGACGGGCGCCGCAGTCGACCTCGACCACGACTTGCAGTCGGTCCGGTTCGTCTCCCATCGCGTCGGCGAGGGCCTCGATCGCCGCGGCGTTGTCGACGCCGACCCGCAGCCGGACGGACTCGGCGAGCCGGCGGATCCGTGTCCCCTTCGTTCCCGCGGGCCAGACCGGGTAGGCGAGGAAGACGTCGTCGAATCCGGCCGCGGCGAAGACCTCGGCCTCACCGACATTGCCCGCGGTGATTCCGGCCGCCCCGGCCTCGATCTGCCGTCGGCCGATCTCCACACACTTGTGCGTCTTGACGTGCGGCCTGACATCAAGGCCGTGCTGAGCGGCGAAGCTCTGCATGCGGTCGATGTTGTCCTGTACGACGTCGACCAGCACGATCGGCGCGGGGGTGTCGACCTGCTCGACCAGAGCGTCGAGTGCTCGCTGGAGCCGGTTCATGCTGCACTCCTCTTGCTTGTGTCTGGGAATTGAGCGAGGGGCGCAGATACGGACTCCCTCGAATGTCGCACGTGCGTGGTCCGCGACATCACGCGCGCTCGCGCTGCACCGCCGTCGCGCCCGGCCCTACACCGCAGTGCAGACCATCTGGATCTCGACCGGACTGTTGAGCGGCAACCCGGCGACACCGATCGCGGTGCGTGCGTGCCGTCCGTTTTCGCCCAGCACCTCGATGAGCAGTTCACTGGCCGCGTTGGCGACCCGCGACTGCAGACCGAAGTCCGGCGTACTGGCCACGAAGACCAGCATCTGCACCATGCGGACCCGGTCCAGATCTCCCACCGCTTGCGCGGCGGCGGCGAGCGCATTGAGTGCGGCATGGCGCGCGAGCTCCCGCGCCGTCTCCAGCTCGACGTCCCGGCCGACAATGCCCTGACCTAGCAGTTCACCGTCTTTGTAGGGCAGTTGGCCCGAGATGTGGATGCTGGACCCCACCGTCCGCTGGTCCACGTAGTACGGGTTGTTGCCGAGGCTTGGAAGCTCCAGGCCGAGGGCTTGGAGCCGACCCGCAGCCGAGCCGGTCGCAGCGGCCGACGTCGCAGGCCGGCTCACTGTGCCACCGCCGTAGCCGACGCAGGACAGGGGCTACCGCAGCTGGCCTCGAGAACCCACTCCGTATGTATCTCGATCATCTGTGCCTGGTTCTCCTTCCGAGCAAGGGGTGGGCGGAATGCCGCATAACGGCTCAGCGAAACCCCAGATTGTCGTTTGTCGACCATCTGACGAACATCGCTCGTTTCCGCATGGTGGCCCAAGATAGCCCTCAGGTGGTCGTTTGTCGACCATTTCGCGGGACGCTCACTACAGGCGGGCCAAGACGCCGGACCAGGCGTGGGCGCCGTCTAGGGTTGATCCCCGCCGTCGAGGTGGCGGCCGGGTACCACAGACGGCATGACGCGCATCGGCCGCTGTCGTCTCGCTCAGCACCGCCGGATCGCCAAGGCCGACGCCGAGAGGGCCCGCGATGCCCTGGCATGCACCTACCGGACCTGCAAGCAGCCCCTGCCGGGGTGGCCGCACGCCCGGCCAGCGATGGGGGAGTGTCGTGAGTGCCAGGCGCCGCTCAGCGCCGCGCCCGGACCGGCACCCCTGCTCAACCACTGACCCCTTCCTCAACCATTGCGTCAGGCCGTCCCCCCGACCAACTGATGTGTGTGCCAGGGCTTTGGCCTTGAGTTCGTCATCGCCTCCAACTTGAAGCAGCGCGCGCACCACATCCCTGCCAAAAATGTGCACCACATCATGTTCGTGAATCAACGACGGCACCACGGGTACTCCGCATCCAACTCCAACACTTTGAGCTGCTATCGGAGAGTCATGACGCAGGAGATCAAGAACGGAAACCGGTTCTGTAAGGCATGTGGTACGCCGGCGGAGGACGGGAAGTTGTGCAGCCACTGCGGCACGGTTTTGGACTTCCCTGATGACGGTGGGCTGATTGTGGACGAGGGCGCGGCGGTGCGCCGGGACTTCGAGGGGCGCACCCGTCAGCAAGAAGGCTGAATGCACGGACCAGCCTCCGTGGCAGGCAATGCCATCGGACGATAAGAGCACAGCGCCCCCAAACTAGATGAGCACCGAACAGTGACGCTGCCGTGCGGAAGACGAGGGGGATGGCGATGGAAGCGGCCAAGTGGTCGGTGGATAGAGAACGCCTGACCCAGTGGGTTCCTGAGGGCGAGCGGATGACAGCCGGCTGCGCGGTGATGTACGGACGCACACTGTGGGGCCTGATACCGCGACGCGCTTCACTTCTGTTGACCGACCGTCGGGTACGAGTTCTGCGCCACCGAGGCAATGACCTCCGGTATGCCATACGCGGTATCTGGTTCGAGGTGATGCGGGGTGAGGCCGAGGCGGTCTGCAGAAACCCGCAGGTGCGGGTGGAGTTCGACAAAGGGCAGGAGATCGAACTGCGCACGCGGGACGGTGGGGTGGAGCGCCTGCTGATCAGTCAATGGGACGCGGTGCATGCCGATGCTCTGTACGCGGCGTTCCCTACTGGGAGCAGCGACCCGCGGTGATGTGACAGCGCCCCGCCCCTCGCTGCCAGCCCGCCCCCGAGCGCGCTCAAATCTGTCGACAAGCACGTGCGCGATGGAGAGAATCCGGGGCCATGGTCTATGTCATCGAACCCGCGCTTGCGGAGCTCACGACGCGTGGCCCCGATCTGGCGGCAAGTCGGTGAGCGTCGCTGGGTTCCCCGTGCTGTGGCTCTGTGGTCCGCCAGGAGTCGGCAAGACCACGGTCGCCTGGGAGATGTACTCCCGCTTCATAGGGGCCGGTATCGAGAGCGGTTTCGTTGACATCGACCAGTTGGGGATCTGCTACCCCGAGCCTGTGGGGGATCCAGGGCGGCACCGTATGAAGGCACGCAACGTTGATGCGGTGGTCGCCGGCTTCCGGGCAGCCGGCGCCCGGTGTCTCATCGTCTCGGGTGTCGTCGATCCCGCCTGCGGAGTGCACGTCGACCAGATTCCGAAGGCCGCTGTGACGGTCTGCCGCCTGCGTGCCGACCGGGAGGTGCTTCGGCAGCGGTTCACCGGTCGCGGAGGTCCCGCCGAGTCGGTCGACGAGGTGCTGCGGGAAGCCGATGCCCTGGACGCGAGCACCTTCGCGGATGCCTGCGTCGACACCAGCGGATTACCGGTGGACGAGGTTGCGCGGCGTGTCGGGGAGCGAACCGGCGGATGGCCGACCTCGGCGCTTGGCCGGTCAGCTGACGCGCCCGAGACGTCGGCGGTCACCGCTTCGGGCAGAAGCCCAACCTTGGCGCAGGCGGAACGTTCCGCTGATCTTCCGGTTCTGTGGCTGTGCGGCGCGACCGGCGTCGGGAAGTCGACGGTCGGCTTCGAGGTTTTCCAAAGAGTCCTAGGCGCTGGTGCCACCGCCGCGTACCTCGATCTCGACCAGCTCGGTTTCTGTCGCCCGGTTCCGGATGATCCCGCCAACCACCGGGTCAAGGCCCGCAACCTGGCTGCCGTATGGCGGACTTATCGTGCGGCTGGGGCCCAATGCTTGATCATGGCCGGCCCGGTCGAGGACGAGGCCACGGTCAAGGCATACTCCGACGCGATGCCTGCGGCCGAGCTCACGCTGTGCCGACTGCACGCCGGACGACAGCACCTGACGGAACGCATCATGTCCCGTGGGCAGGGTGGCAGTTGGGCCCAACCGGGCGACCCGTTGCGGGGGCAGTCCGTCACACGCCTGCTCCACGTCGTCGACCAGGCGGTGGCATCCGCAGCCAGCTTGGAGGATGCCGGGATCGGTGACCTGCGCATCGACACCGACGGACGTACTGTCGAGCAGGTAGCCGATGCCGTCTTGTCACAGCTGTGCACGCAGGTGCGGCGCTCGAGTTGACGGGACTTGAAGCGGGGCCGGACCAGCCGTCGGCTCACCGTGCGCCTCGGCGAGCCGGCGGGCCTCCGGAGCTCGCATTTGAACAGGTGGAAGATGCTGTGCTTGCCGTCGCTCTGACCAACCGCCACGCAGGCGATTCCGGATGCCCGGGAGCAGTCGATCAGCTAATCCCTCCGCTTGTCACCCGACACATCGCGCTTCAGGTCGCCGGTTTGAAGTGCCGGAGCGCCGTGTCGTCGAAGCCTGCCTCTCCGGGTATGTCGCTGGGGGAGGGACAGTTGGGGCGGTCGATGAGTCGGCGTTCACCGGAATGTTCACCGGACGCGTGGGAGCCTCGGCTTGGCAGCTGTGGATGGCCTGCGGTCACCGGGGCGGGAGTCCGGCGTACCAGGCCGGCTTCGCTCAGACACTCAGGGAGTCGGTGCAGGAGATGGCGGTGATGCTCAAAGCCATGCCGACCTGGGCCACTTGGCTCAAGCCATAAGCGGGGAACGCCGGGAAAGACGCCCCCAACACTCCGTCTCATGGGGACAGTGTCTCCGGCAGGTGACGCCGGAGCCGGATGTCCGTGCTCAGCCCCCAGTGCGCACGGTGGATTCCACCGCACACCTAGCGCCGCTCCGCTTGTCCTGGCGAACCACGAAGTCAGCCTCGGGACTGCAAGCAGCGTGTGAGGTCTCGTTGTCGGTGCAGCCGTCTATCGTCGCCTCATGACACAGATAGATCTTGGCGCGCTCAATCGTGAATGGACTCGCTTCGAGTCGTGGCTTATGACGCACTCGCCCTCCGATCAGGCAGCCTTGCGGAGGCCGGTGGGACGCGAGCGGCAGGCTGAGCTGGAATCACGGCTGGGCTTCGCCCTGCACCCGGAGCTGAAGGCACTCTTGGACCTGCACGATGGAGCCGCTGAGCCTGTAGCCGACCCGAGCCCCCGCACAGTCCCCCGAACGGTTCGGCCCGCTGGGTCGTTCCTACCGTTGCAACATCGGCTGTGCAGTGTGGACGACATGGCGATGATGCACGGCGTGCTCATCGAGATCAGCGAGGACTTCGTCGAAGCGGGATCGGCGGACGAAGAGGAGCTGGCTGCGAACCTGCATCGATGCGTGCCGTTCGCTCTGCCCGACGACGGCGGTGTCGCCCTTATCGATCACCGCCCCGGTCCTTCGTACGGGCATGTGTATGAGATGGGCATCGGATCGGGAGACCTGGACGGAACATTCTGGGCGACAGGTCTGACTGAGCTCTTCCGAGCTCTGAGCGACGCACTGGAGACAGGCACTCCCTTCCTGCATTACTGGCCCGGGAACTCCAAGGACGAGTTGGGCCGTAGCTACCTTGAGTGGGAGATTCGAGTCTGAGTGCGGCGCGGCCACCACCAGATACAGCCTCGGACCGTCCTGGTCCTGGCCCCGGTCGCCCCCGCCTCGACCACCGGCGTCGCTCGGCGTGACGCCGGCATGGTCTCCGGCCTCATGAACAGTTCCCGCCAACTCGGCGGCGTCTGGTCCGTCGGCACACGTGCTCGCGGGTGGCATCGCCCACCCGGCCTTGAACAGATCAGCAGGTGAAGCTCGGGGCCCGTGCGGACTCAGGCGCCCACGGTCCCGTCGACACCCTCACGCAGAAAGTCCGCGTGCCCGTTGTGGCGGCCGTACTCAAGGAGCACGTGCATCATCACCATCCGCAGTGATACCTCCTCGCCCCATCTTGGCTGGTACCCGGCCAGGTCCAGGGATTCAGCCTCCCGCTCGATGCGACGCGAGTTCTCCACCTCGGCCTCCCAGGCTACGAACGCCTCGTCCCTGGTCGAGGCGCTCGCGTCGTACGCCGCCTGGAAGTCGATCTTGTCGGACCAGACCATGGGTGCGTCATTGTCCTCGAACACTCGACGGAACCAGGCACGCTCCACCTCCGCCATGTGCCGCACCAGACCGAGCAACGAAAGCGTCGATGGCGGCATCGACTGCTGCCGAAGCTCCTCGTCGGTAAGCCCTTCGCACTTCATGGCAAGGGTCGCACGGTGATAGTCGAGGAAAGCCCGCAGCATGTCGCGTTCGCTGCCAAAACTAGGCGGTCCTATGCGATTGTCGCTGGTCACCGGTCGTGCTCCTCGTGTCGTTCCCGCATCCGAGGCCAGTATCCACTGCGCCGGCTGTCCCCTGACGATGGCCGTCTGCCGGACCCGACTGTCATCACTGGGGCCGGCAAGGCTTGTTCCCTCCGTTGATGACGGCGCTTCAGTTGCCGTGCCGCTGGCCGAAGGGAAACAGCTGCGGCCGGAACGAAATCCTTGGCGCTGCCTACAGCGACCGCGACCCGGCCGTGTCCCTCGAGGGCGCGGGCATCGCCGACTCCCGGGCCGTCCTGGACAACCCGCAGTGGGAAGGAGTGGCGCAGCAGCCCCACCAACCAGTTCAGCGCCCTCTCAACGAGACACGACGCCACCGCGCTCGCCTTCCAGTAACTGCTCGCCAACCGGTGGGCGATGCCACAGCCGAGCAGACGACGCTGAGCGCCGGTCAGCCCGGCGTACGGCTGCACTGCCACCTGAACCTGCGCCAGCAGCTCACCGCAGCCGGCCTGCTCGGCCCGACCATGGAGCCGACCACGGCCGGCCCTGGCTCAGACCGGGCGCCTTCGCCGAACAGCGGCAAGCCGGCGGTGACCCCGGGGCCGGCCGCCGGTAGGGCCGGAGGATCTGAACCAATCCCGGCAATCAGGCCGCGACGAGCTCCTGCTCGCGGTCCGGAGTTTTGACCTGGGGCTTCTTCTTGTTCGGCAGCGAGAGCCGGAAGACCTTGCGCCACGCGGAGAACACCTGCTTGGGCAGAGGCCCGGTGACGTACTCCAGCTCGTACTTTTCGAACAGTGCGCGCACCTTCACCGCGACCTCGGCGTACCGGTTGCTCGGCAGGTCCGGGAACAGGTGGTGCTCGATCTGGTGCGACAGGTTGCCGGTCATGAAGTGCATGGCCTTGCTGCCGCTGATGTTCGCCGAGCCCATCATCTGGCGCAGGTACCACTGGCCGCGCGTCTCGCCCTTGATCGACCGGCGCTCGAAGACCTGTACACCCTCGGGGAAGTGCCCACACATGATCACCGAGTGGGACCAGACGTTGCGGACCAGGTTCGCGGTGAACGTGGCGGCGAGCGTGGGGAGGAACGACGGCCCCGACAGCAGCGGGTGGATCACGTAGTCCTTGAGCACCTGCTTGCGGATCTTGCGGCCCACGGCCTTGGCCCGCGCGCGGAACTCCGGGTTCTTGCGGCGGCGCTTGTGCAGGTTCTTGCCGAGCTCCAGGTCGTACGCCGCGATGCCGTACTCGAAGAAGCAGGCGTTGATGAAGTTCCACAGCGGCTGGCCGAGGTGGAAGGGATGCCACTTCTGGTCCTCGTCGACGCGCATGATGCCGTAGCCGAGGTCGTTGTCCTTGCCGATCACGTTGGTGTACGTGTGGTGCAGCTCGTTGTGCGAGTGCTTCCACTGGTCGGCCGGCGAGACGTGGTCCCACTCCCAGGTCGTGGAGTGGATCTTCGGGTCCCGCATCCAGTCCCACTGGCCGTGCAGGATGTTGTGGCCGATCTCCATGTTGTCCATGATCTTCGCCACGGACAGACCGGCGGTGCCGATCAGCCACGCGGGCGGGAAGATCGAGAACAGCAGCACACCCCTGCTGACCAGTTCGAGCTTGCGCTGCGCCGAGATCACCTTGCGGATGTAGGCGGCGTCTTTCTCGCCTCGGCCGGCGATCACCTCGTCGCGGATCGCGTCCAGCTCGCGGCCGAGCTCCTCGATCTGCTCCGCGGTCAGGTGGGCGGTGGGGTCAATGGCGGTCAAAGTGCTCCTACCGTTCGATGTCACAGGGGCCCGCCGCGGCGGACACACAGGTCTGGATGAGGACGCCCGGCTCGGCCTCGGTGAGCTCACCGGTGCGCAGGTCGCGTACGGCGCCCGCCTTGAGCGGGGTGACGCAGCCGAAGCAGATGCCCATGCGGCACCCCGACGGCATGAGCACGCCGGCCTCCTCGCCGACGTCCAGCAACGGCGTGGCGCCGTCCGCGCCGACGGTCTTGCCGGTGGTGCTGAACGTGACCTCGCCGCCGTCGCCGGTGGCGACGACGCTGGGACGGAAGCGTTCGGTGTGCAGGCGCTCCGGTACGCCGTGATCGCTCCAGTGCTTCTCGGCGGCGTCGAGCAGGCCCGCGGGTCCGCAGGCCCAGGTCTCGCGCTCGGCCCAGTCGGGCACGAGCTCGTCGAGACGGGCGATGTCGAGCATGCCGTCGATGTCGGTGTGCACCTCGGTGAGGCGCAGCCTCTTGTCTGCGACCAGATCGTGCAGTTCGTTACGGAAGATCACGTCCTGCGGCCGCGGCGCGCAGTGGACCATGACGACGTCGTCGAACTCGGTGTCCCGGAGCATGCCCATCACGGGCGTGATGCCGCTGCCGGCCGTCAGGAAGAGCACCTTGGCGGGCTTGGCCTGCGGCAGCACGAAGTCACCGGTCGCCTGGTCGAGCTGGATCAGCGTGCCCGGCTTCGCTCTGCGGACCAGGTGGTTGCTGACCTTGCCGCCCGGGATCGCCTTCACGGTGATCGTGACGCGGCCGTCCCTGCGGTGCGTCGGCGAGGTGATGGAGTAGGCACGCCACAGGCGCACCCCGTCGACATCGACGCCGATCCGCACGTACTGACCGGCCGTGTGACCGCGCCAGCCCCGGCCCGGCCTGATCACGATGGTCGCGGCGTCACCCGTCTCGGGGTGCACGGCCTCGATGCGCCCACGCAGGTCGGCACCCGCACGCAGCGGGCTGACCAGGTCGAGGTAGTCCGACGGCAGGAGCGGCGTCGTGACCATCTCCAGCAGTTTCCACGCCCTGCTGCGGAGGGCTGTACTCGTCATGACTCCAGCTTGCTGTGCCTCAGGGCGTAAAGTCCTGACCGCAGGATGTGAATCAGGTCGTCTGAATTGTTCGCAGGGAACAAACCATGAGTCATGCAATCCAGAGGGCCAGCGAGCTGGCCCTGGATGAGAGGACGGTCACCGCACTGCGGGCCGCGCTGAAAACCACCGCCGACGAGGTCGTCCAGGCGATCATCGACGAGGTCCCTTCCTACGCCAATGCCCTTTCGGGCAGCATGGGCGGCACCATCCGCCGAGCCGTCCGCACCGCCCTGGGACACTACCTGGACCTCGCGAGTGGCAGCGCCACGGGCGGCGACGGCGGTGACGCGGCCTACGAGCTGGGCCGCGGCGAGGTGCGCGACGGCCGTTCGATGGACGCCCTGCTCAGCGCCTACCGCGTCGGCGCCCGCGTAGCCTGGCGCTGCCTGGCCGCCGGCGCCGTATCCGCAGGTCTGCCCGCCGCCGAGGTCGCCAAGTTCGCCGAGCTGACCTTCGCCTACATCGACGAGCTCTCCGCCGCGAGCGCCGCGGGCCACGCCGACGAACTAGCCGCCCAGGGCAGGGCACACGAGCGCCACCTGGAACAGCTTGCCCGCGACCTCCTCGCCGGCGCGAGCCCGGACGTCCTGCTCGTCTCCGCTCAACGGGCCGGGTGGCAGCCCCCGGTTGCGCTGACCGCGGTGCTGCTGCCCGCCGCCCAGGCCCGGCCTGCCTACCGCGTGCTCGACCCGAGCACCCTCGTCCTCGACGATCTACCGGATGCCACCGGAGTGCTGCTCGTTCCCGATGCGGACCGATCGCATCTCTTGCGGCAGCTGACCGGCCGCACCGCCGTGGTCGGCCCGGCCCGGCCATGGACGCGTGTGTCCGCCTCGTACGCCCGAGCCGTACGCGCGCGCTCCCTCTCCTCCGATATTCGCGACACCGAGGACCACCTGCCCGAGCTGGTGCTGAGCGCCGACGCGGACGCGTTCGCAGACCTGCGTGCCCGAGCCCTCGCACCATTGCGGACCTTGCCTGTCGCGACCGCGCGGCGCCTGGAGGAGACGTTGCGGGCGTGGCTGCTTCACCAGGGCAGGCGGGAGGAGGTGGCGGCGGCGTTGTTCGTCCATCCCCAGACCGTCCGGTACCGGATGTCGCAGCTGCGGGAGCTGTTTCCGGATCTCGCCTCGCCGGACCGGGTCCTTGAACTGACGCTGGCGGTCGGGCTTCGGGCCAGCTGACACGTACTTCGGCCGTCCACCACCACATCTGCGAGCGGTCCAGGAACCGTGCCTCGTCCTCGGTGCCATCAGCCGGCTGGCGTTGTCTCCGATCCGGCCGTGTCACAACACGATCGGTCCGAGTTCCGCCGCTGTTTCGGCCAGCGCGCGGATCGCCGGGTTGTCGGACGAGGAGCGCCAGGTCAGGGCCCATGGGAGGGCGGGGGCGTCGGGGAGGGGCAGGAAGACGATGCCCGGGGGGTTGTTGTAGCGGGCGGCGACCTCTCCCAGTGGCTGGACGCATTCCCCGGAGGCGACCAGCGACAGCACCTCGTGGAAGGTCCGCGCGACCGGCCCCCGCGGGACGCGCCGGCCGAGCGGGGTGCGCATGGGGATCATGGACGCCACCCAATAGTCGGGGGCGTCGGGGCCCAGGTCGACCACGCGGTTGTCGGCGAGGTCCTCCAAGGACGCGGAGCCGCGTGCGACCAGCGGATGGTCCTCCGCCACGGCCAGGACACGGGCCCCGGTCAGTACCGTCGGCCCCACCGTGAGATCCGGCTCGGCCACGGGCAGCCACACCACATGCACGTCATGCTCGCCGGTGCGCAGGCCGGTGAACGGATCGCTGCCGTTGATCTCGCCGAACTGGATGTCGCTGCCGGGACAGCGGGTGCGGAACGCGTCGACAAGCGGGCGCAGTTCGTGTCCGGCGTGGCCGAACACACCCAGCCGTAACGTCTGGCTCGTGCCGGCCGCCCGGGCCCGGGCGAGACCTGCCTGGAGGAGGTCGACAGCCTGCTGGAGGTCTTCGCGCAGGCGCCGGCCGACGGGCGTCAGGGCCACCCGCCGGCTGGTGCGGTCGAACAGGGCGACGCCGAGGCGGCGTTCCTGCCTGCGGATCACCTGACTGACGCGGGCCTGGGACACCCGAAGCCGCTCGGCGGTACGGCCGAAGTGCAGTTCCTCGGCCAACGTCAGGAAGATCTCTATGTCGCGCAGCTCCATACATAACCCCCGCGTTATGGATAGCCCCGCCGATCTTATCTTGTTCGGTCACTGACCTGCATCGATGCTGGTACACAACCCCACCGGACAGGCGGGGCACGCCCGATCCACCGATCGAAAAGGCAGAGCATCGATGAGTGACATGCAGGCCATCGTCGACCGCTTCGAGATCGAGGCGCTGCGCGCCGAGTGCACCGACGCGGTGATGATGCGTGACTACGACCGTGTCGCCTCGCTGTTCACCGCAGAGGGCACCATGCGGTGGCCGCACATCGGCAAGGAGTTCGCCGGCCGGGAGGAGATCCGCGCGGGGGTCGCATGGGGGCAGGGACTCTGGGAGTTCTTCGTGCAGCACGTCCATCCGGGCGTCATCCGGCTGGACACCGACGGCGACACCGCGACCGGCCGGGCGTACATCCAGGAGTTCGGGCGGATGCGCGACGGCAGTTCACACCTGAACCACGCCCTGTACCACGACCGTTACCAGCGCACGCCCGACGGCTGGAAGTTCAGCGAACGCGTCTACGAGGTCAGGTACACGGACGCGTCACCGCTCGCGGGCTCACCGCCACCCCAGGCGCGGGACACCCCTTCGACGTCTCCCTCCGCGCGAGCGGTGTCGGCCCGCCACCTCTCCACATCCACGCATCGAGCGAAGGAGCAACTGTCATGATCCTCATCACGGGAGCCAACGGCGTCGTTGGACGTCAGGTGATCAGCCAACTGCTGGGGGAGGGCACGGCCGTCACCGCGGTCACGCGCGGGAGCGGCGAGACCCGGTTCCCCGACGGCGTGAGGGTCCTCCGCGGAGACCTGTTCCACCCCGAGTGGATCGAGACGGCGCTGCACGGAGTGGAAGCGCTGCAAATCAGCCCGCGCGCCGTCGGGCCCGGCCTCGGTCAACTGCTGAGGCTCGCCGCCGAGCGAGGCGTACGGCGTACGGTGCTGCTGTCGGCCACCACCGTGGAGTACCCGGCCGGGGAGGCCCGCTTCGCCGCCCAGTTCGAGCACGCCGAGAAGGCCGTCATGAACTCGGGCCTGGACTGGACGATCCTCCGCCTGGCCGACTTCGCCGCCAACGCACTGGCTTGGGCACCCCAGATCAAGACCGGTGACGTGGTGCGCGGCGCGTACGGACGGGCCGCCACCTCCCCCCTCCACGAAACCGACATCGCAGCGGTCGCCCAACGCGCCCTGCGGGGGACCCTTCAGGGCGAGTCGGTCCACACGCTGACCGGCCCCCAGTCACTCGACCAGAGCGAGAAGGTACGGCTCATCGGCGCCGCCATCGGCCGGACTCTGTCCTTCCAGGAACTGCCGCCCGAGCAGGTACGGCAGGGCATGCTCGCCCAGGGGCTGCCCGAAGAAGTGCCCGCCCGGCTGCTGGGCTCCCTCGCCGACTACGCCGTCCGGCCGGGCCCCACCACCAGCACGGTCCACGACCTGCTGGGCCGGCCCGCACTCACCTTCGCCGACTGGGCACGCGACAACGCACTCGCCTTCCGCGGGTGATCAACCGCTACTTCACGTTGTGCGCGAACCAGTCGTGGGAACAGTTGCCGCACTTGTTGTCGTCGCCCGGGGTCCACCCCTGGCACACCGTGCAGACCAGGCAGTTCAGGATGTCCGTTCCCCCTGTCAGCCCCACGCTCTCGAGGCGGGACAGGGCCCTCCTGCGCACCTCGTCCAGTTGAGACTCCAGCTGTGCGAAATCGGCCGCGTTCTCTTTGAACGCTTGCTCCTGCGCTTCGTTCACCTGCGTATTGAGGCCCACCGTCTTCCCTCCTTTCACAGTAGAGAAGCTGTGTGTCTCTTTCGATTGTCGCCCAGGCCGGGCACGGGAGCATCCGGATGCCATGCCCCCTCAGGACGCGAATCCGCGGGCGGCTCGGAGGATGTCGGCGGGAGCCGTTCCGCACTGGGCCCACGCGATACCCACACCCGCGTGCATGCGCACGATCTCGTCGCCCAGGGGGATCGGCAGGTGGATCCGGGACTGCATCCACACCGCGGCGGCGTGCGCGTCGGCGGGGTCGAAGCCGTCGGCGAGGACGACGAACTCGTCACCGCCGTAGCGGGCGACCGTGTCGCCGTCTCGCACGGCCTGACCGAGCCGTTGAGCGACCTCGACGAGGACGCCGTCCCCCGCGTCGTACCCGAAACGGGTGTTGATCGCCTTGAACTCGCGGAGGGCGAAGAACAACACGGCCAGGCCGTGCGTGATGCCGTCGCCCACGGGGGCCCGGACATGGGTGTGGGGGACCGCGACCTGAGCGGCGCGGCCGGGGTGGGCGTCGTCGTAGAGGTTGTCGGCCTCCTTCGCGGCGTCGGGCCCCTGCTCCGGGAGTGGGCAGAGCCGGGCGGCGATACGGGCGTGCAGCTCGGCGGAGTTCGGCAGGCCGGTGAGGTCGTCGTGCGAGGCGCGGTGGGCGAGATCGAGCTCGCGTCGTTTGCGCTCCTCGATGTCCTCGACATGGGTGAGCAGGAAGCGCGGGCCGTCGGCGGCGTCGGCGAAAACACTGTTGCGCAGTGAGACCCACAGGTACGTGCCGTCGCGGCGCCCGAGGCGCAGTTCCACACGCCCGCCGTCCGCGCTGGTGCGGAGCAGGGTGCCTATGTCCTCGGGGTGGACGAGGTCTGAGAGCGAGTAGCGGCGCAGGGCGGTGGCCGGGCGGCCCAGCAAGCGGCACAGCGCGTCGTTCGCCCGGAGGATGCGGCCGTGGTTGCCTCCACCCATCTCGGAGATCGCCATGCCGCTGGGCGCGTACTCGAAGGCGTGTCGGAAGGATTCCTCGCTCGCCCGCAGCGTCTGCTGCTCGCGCTCCAGTCTGACCAGGGCGCGTTGCATGTTCGTGCGCAGCCGCGCGTTGCTGATCGCGATGGCGGCCTGGAAGGCGTACTCCTCCAGGTCTCGGCGCTCGTCCGACCTGGGGCGGCGGCGGGTGAGAGGCCGGTCCACGGAGATCACGCCGATCAGCTCACCGTGGGAGGCTCCCGAAGCGCTCCGGGCGTACATGGGGGCGAAGAGGCGGTCGGCGGGGTGCCACTCGTCCTCGAAGCGGGGGGCGGGGCCGTCGGTGTACCACTGCGGGACGTCGTCGTTGTCCAGGACCCAGCCCTCGGTGTGCGGTATGAACACCAGGTCGCCCCAGTGCTCGCCCATGCCGAGACGGCGCTCCCAGGACTCGCGCGAGCCGGCCCGGCCGGTGATGAGGGCCTCGGCGGCGCGGTCCCCGGCGAAGGCTGCGACGACGAGGTCGCCGTCCGGCCGGACGAGGTTCACGCACGCCAGCTCGTACCCGAGTCCGGTCACGACTCGGTCGGCGACGATCTGCACGGTGTCCGCGAGGCTGCGGGCGAGATGGAGGTCCTGGACCACGGCCTGGAGATTGTGACTCCTGTCGATGGCGAGCGCGCTGTGCGTGGCGAACTCGGCGGCGACCGACAGATCGGCGTCCTGGAAGGACTGCTCGGCGGGGTGCCGCAGGAGGACGGCCGTGCCGATGATCCGTCTGCGGCCCTGTAGGGGCACGAGGACGGTGTGGCCTCCGCCGGGTGCCTGATGCCCCTCGCCGAGCAGTTCGGGCAGCGCGGCCGCCCCGACCGGCGAGTCGCCACCGACCGGCGTCGCCCCGTTGAGTACGTCGAAGAGCGCACTGCCGGGTCGTACCTCGCAGCGCGCGGCACCCCCTGCGGCGCGGAGCGGGTGGACCTGTTGCAGCCGCAGCACCAGCGGGCCCGCGTGCTCCTCGTCGCCCACCGGGATCGGGTCCCGCAGATAGACCATGACGGCGTCGGCGACGGCGGGTACGACGGCCCGGCACAACCGCGTCACGATGTCCTCCGGGTCCCTTCCCCGGGTGATCCGGCGGGCCGCCTCGGAGATGTCGCCTTCGGGGTCGACGGACGGGGACCGTGGGGATTCCAGCGCGGGGACGGACGTCTCCTGGCTGGTCGGCGGGTTGTCCGGGGTTGTTCCGGACAACCCGGCGGGTTGTCCTTCCGGAGCGTGCCGAGCCTGCCCGGGCACGGAGGGCCCGGCTTCCGCCGGAGAAGCCGAGGGCATCGAGGACGACCGGAACGAGGACGACGAAACCGACGAGGGCCTAACCGACGACGAAGGAACCGACGACGAAGGAACCGACGACGGGGTCGAGGGCGACGGAGCCGAAGGCGACAGGGTCGAGGATGACGAGGTCGAGAACGGCGGAGCCGAGGACGACCAGTAGCCCACCTCGTCGGCGGCCTGCTGGACGGCCTCGTGCTCCTCGTCGAGGACGGCGCGCGCCTTCTCCAGGGCACGGTCCACGTCGTTGAGTGCGGCGGCGTCGGGGCCGAGCGCGTCCAGATCGGGCCCGGACGGCAGCGGCGCAGGCTGCTCCGTACGGGAGGGTTCGTCCTCTCCCATGCGCAGCCGCAACTCGGACAGTTCGGCCTCCAGTTCCTGGATGCGGCGGGCCGCGTGGTCGGCGACCTGCTGGGCGATGCTCCGCTCCCGCTCGGCGCGGACCAACTGTTCACGCAGGTCCGTCTCCTGCCGCTGCACCCGTGAGAGGAGCTCCAGCACCCCCTGGCCCTCGGGGAGGTCGACCCGCAGCGACTCCAGCGCGTCGAGCCGACGTCGCAGTTCGGCTACCTTCGCCTGGGCCTGTCCGAGCATGACGAACAGCAACGTGGCGATGGAGAGGGCCTGTTGACGTCCGTGCTCGCCGGCCTCGTAGGCCTGCCGGGCGCGCTGCATCTCCTGGAGGACCTCGATGGTGCGGTCCTTGGCCTCCAGCAACTCCCGGGCGGGCACCATCTCCTGCGACTCCGTGATCGCCGTGGGGTTCGTGCGCGCCCGGTCCCACCACGTCCTCGCCTCCCCGAGCCGCCGTCGGGCGAGGTCGGCCTGTTCGTGGGGAAAACACACGTCGGCCACAGCCTCGACGAGGTCCCACTCCAGCGATTCCCCGGCGAGCCGGTCCCGCAGCCGGCGTAACTCGGGCACGGCACCGGCGATGAAGTGCTCGGGAGTGAGTCGTACGTGCAATTCCTTGACGGAGACGCCCGTTTCGTCGAGCCAGGACCGCACCATCGCGACCAGCCGGTTGATCTCGACGCACGAGCCCCGGGCCGGTCCCCACGGCCGCCCCGCCCGCTTCCTCTCGCCGGCCACTTTCTCTCCCCATGGTTTGTTCGCCGGACAACCCCCTGTTGTCACCGGAGAAACATCCAACCGTCCCACCTGCGGTTCTGCCCGGGGATCGTCGTAATCCGTCATCGAACACGACGACACGCCATCCGTCATCCACACCACACGACCCAGGCGGTGCCTTCATGAACAACACCTTCCCGGCGTTCCTGCTCCTCGCGCTGGCGGTGGCCGTCCTCTTCTCCGTCGTCGCCGCGGCGATCGCCTTCGCCCTCGCCCGCTGGGAGGGAGCGGCGGTGCCGACGGCCCTGTCCCGCGGTGGCATCGCCTTCGCCGCGAGCCTCACCCTGTGCCTGGCCGTGTTCGCGGCGTTCGACGGGACGTAGTGGAGGGGGCGGGGGCAGGGGACACGGGGGAGAAGCATGCAGAGCCGAGCAAGGCCCCTGTCTGCGGTTACTCCGCCGGTAGGGGTCTTGTTGAGGCGCCGCTCCCAGCCAAGAGGCGTGCCGGATTGCGAAACAACTTCTGCCCCGCTGTCACCCATCTGGCCTGCCGTGATGGCAAGGCAAACGCAGTCCGGCAAGGGTGGGGTGGGCCTCGCCGTCCATGTCGGCCAGGCGCTTCCGACCGAACGAACCTCAAGGAGCTCGGCCATGTCTGAACGCAACACCGCCATCCGCAGCCTGCATGATCTTGGTCTGGCCGCCTGGTTCGGGGGCTCGCTGATGGGGGCGGTCGGCCTCAACGGGGCGGCCCAGAGCGAAGGCGGCATGGAGACGAACCGTGACCGGATCTCTTCGTCGGGCTGGGCGAAGTGGGCACCGGTCAACGCCGCCGCGATCGGAGCGCACCTGTTCGGTGGCGGCGGGCTGCTCGCCGTGAACGCACACCGGGTCGCCACGCAGCAGGGCGTGGGCGCATCTACAGCGGCCAAGACCGTCATCACCGCCGCGGCTCTGGCCGCCACGGCCTACGCCCGCGTCCTGGGCAAGAAGGTCGAGCTGGCGTCCTCCACCGACCCCGCTGACACCGAGAAGGCGGACAAGCACCCGATCGACCTCGACAAGGCGCGGCGACAGCTGGCCACTGCCCAGTGGGCGGTACCGGCCCTGACCGGATGCCTGGTCGTGCTCAACGCTCTGCACGGCGAACAGCAGCGCCCGACCGAGCAGATTCCCGGCATGTGGGAACGGGCCCGCTCCGCCACCCACCTGATGTCGTAGAGCCGTTCAGGTCCCGTCCCGTGGAAGCGGAGTGCGGCGTGGCGTCGGCCGAGCAGCGGCCGGCCGACACGGTCTTCCCGGGTGCCCTTTCCGCCGCCCAGGGCGGGCCGGTCGGCTCGCCTGCGGCCATCACGTCCCTGTGTCCGCGGTCGGTGGGTGAGCGACAGGTGTCGTAAACCGAGGCAGGCACTCGGCGAGCAGGTCGACGACGTCACGCCACGCTCGCTGCGCGTGCCGTGGGTGGTAGCCGACGGCGGGGACCACGGTGTGGTCGACCGGTGGGTGGTGGAAGGCGTGCAAGGCGCCGCCGTAGACCACGAGGCGCCAGTCGACGTCCGCGGCTTGCATCTCCGCTGTGAACGCGTCCCGTTGCGCGGGCGGCATGATCGGGTCTTCCGACCCGACCCCGGCCCACACCGGGCAGCGGATGCGCGCCGCCTCGCCCGGTCGGCCCGTGGTCAGGCCGTTGATCGTCCCGATCGCCCGCAGGTCGACGCCGTCGCGCCCGAGTGCCAGCGCGATCGCGCCCCCGGTGCCGTAGCCGACGGCGGCGATCCGGTCGGGGTCGGTCCGCGGCTCGGCGCGGAGCACGTCGAGCGCCGCGTGGCCGATGTCCCGCATCCGGTCGGGGTCGGCGAGCAGCGGCATGCAATGGGCCAGCATCTCCTCGGGGTCGCCCAGATAGCGCCCGCCGTGGAGGTCGAAGGCCAGCGCCACGTATCCCAGTTCGGCGAGCGCATCGGCCCGGCGGCGCTCGACGTCGCTGAGCCCCATCCCCTCGGGCCCGACCAGGACCGCGGGCCGGCGGTCGACACCGGCCGGGAGTGCGAGGTGCCCGATCATCGTCAGGCCGTCTGCCGCGTATTCGACCGTGCGCGTGGTAACCGGCTTCATGAGCCCGGACTGTAGTGATCGCCGGCCCGGTCGGGCCGGTGTTCTGCTGCTGGCAGAAGGCAGGTCTCTGGCGTATTCCGGCCAAAAGCGGACCCAGCCCCGGTCGACCGCGCACGCCCGGGCAGCAGACACCGCCATGGCGCGAGGTCACCGACCTGGACGTCATACGGCGAAGTTCTGTTCAGCCGATGCCCCGCCGTCGGCGGTTACTGGAAGAGATGGTCAAGGTAATAGTCGATGGCGGCGGTGGCTTGTTCGGGGGTACGCAGGCCCAGGACGACGGGTGGACCCTGCGAGTCGGCGAGGCCGAAGAGCAGTTCCGCTTCCACGTCGGGGTCGCGGTCCGGCGCGATGTCACCGGCTTCCTGGGCCATGCGGACGAGGTCGGCGAGGAGCCGGTAGAGGCGGGGCAACCCGTCGACGTAGAGGGCTCGCAGTTTGGGGTTCGCAAGCATGCGGATGAGGTAGGCGACGCCGACGAGCCACTCGCGGCGACGCCGGTCGTCCCTGGGGATCGTCTCCAGCAGCACCCAGCGCAGCGCCTCCCGGGGGGTGGGCTCGCCCTCGGGCCATGCCTGCTCGTTCCACCGCTGCTGGACCAGCCAGTCCTGGTACTCGATCGCATAGGCGAGCAGTTCGTCCTTGTTGGCGAAGTAGTGCTGGATGCGGCCGGTTGAGACGCCCGCCCGCGCCGCCACGGTCCGCATGGAGATCGCTTCCAGCCCATGGTCGGCGACGATGTCCAGCAACGCCTCGGCGATCTGGTCCCGGCGGGCCTTGTGGTCTACCTGTCGCGGCACGTCGACGGGCACCTCTCTCTTCCTCGTGCTTGCCCTCCTGGGCGAATCAGCCTAATGTCGCTTTTTGCAATACGAACGTATTGCAAAAAGCTGGGCCGCCTGCACTTCGCAGCGGCAAGAGGGAGAGGACCGGACCATGCGGGAGCGACGCTCCACTGCCGGCGCCTTACTGGGCGCGGCCCTCCTCGTGGCGGTGATGGGCACAGCGGATGCGGTGCGGGCCTCGCCGGTGACGGCCGGGCAGCACCCGCACCGGCAGCGTGCCCAGGGTCAGCGCCCTGAGGCGCGGTCGGACACCGTCCGTACTCGCCAGGGCCGCCTGAAGGGGGTATCCGCCGGCGGCGTCACTACCTTTCGGGGCATCCCCTATGCGGCGCCTCCGGTCGGCCCGCGGCGCTGGCAACCCCCGGCCGCGCCACCCATCTGGGCCGGCACACGCACGGCGGCCGAGCCCGGACCGGCATGCGCGCAGCCCGAGGTGGCGGACTCCGCGGAGGACTGCTTATACCTCAACGTCACCACGCCCGCTGAGGGAGCGGACCGCCCGGCCAAGCGGCCGGTCGTGGTCTGGTTGCACGGCGGGGCCTTCAGCTCGGGCTCCGGGGACCAGTACGACGCCACCCGGATGGCCCGGCAGGGCGACGTCACGGTCGTGACGGTCAACTCGCGCCTGGGCGCCCTGGGCTTCTTCGCCCACCCGGACCTGCCTGATTCCGGGGCTTTCGGGCTTCAGGATCAGCAGGCGGCGCTGCGCTGGGTACGGGACAACGCTGCCGCGTTCGGCGGTGATCCCGGCAATGTCACGCTCATGGGCGAGTCCTCAGGAGGCGCGAGCGTGTGCGCTCAGCTTGCCTCGCCCAAGGCCGCCGGGCTCTTCCACCGCGCGGTCATCCAGAGCGGCTCCTGCCTGCAGAACTGGCCCAAGAACACGCTCGCGCCCGGCGACCCCGCCGCCACCTATTTCGTCCACCAGGACGAGCTGGCCGCCAAGGGCCGCGGCGCTCTGGGCTGCCGCGACCTGAAGTGCCTGCGTGCCAAGCCCGTCAAGGACGTGTTGTCCCTCAACGGGCGCTTCCACCAGCCCGCCTACGGGACGAGTGTCCTGCCCCAGTCGCCGGCCCGCGCGCTCAAGGCCGGCCACGTCCACCGCGTGCCCGTGCTGCAGGGCAACACCCGTGACGAACACCGACTGTTCGCCGCCCTGTTCACCCTGGACGGGCCGATGACGGCAGCGGACTACCGCCGCCTGCTCACCGAGACCTACGGCCGGCGGCAAGCGGCCCGCATCGCCCGCGCGTACCCGCCCGGCGCCACGCCCCCTCTGACCTGGGCCAAGGTCGGCACCGACCGTAGCTGGGTGTGCCCCACGCTGGCCGCCGACCGGCTGCTGGCCCGGCATGTTCCGGTCTACAGCTACGAGTTCGCCGACCGCCACCCACCCGCGCCCGACCTCCGCCCCGACTTCCCGCTGGGCGCCTATCACAGCGCGGAGCTGCCCTACCTGTTCGGCATGGGCGACCTCCGCCTCGACGACGGACAGTCCGCCCTCTCCCGACGCATGATCGCCGCGTGGACGACGTTCGCCAGAACCGGCACGCCCGGCGACGACTGGCCGCCCTTCCCGCGCACCCAGCAGCTGGCTCGCAGCACGTTCTCCGGCGTGGACGCGGCGGCCGAACACCGATGCGCCTTCTGGTCGCGCAACTCCTGACGCCCGTCATCCGCACATCTCCCGCGGACCGTACGAACGTACCCCTCCGGAGGATTCCCGTGAACGAAATCGGCACCCCGCTCGCCGAGGCCGACTACATCGGCGCCACCGCCCACGAGTTGAGCGAGAAGCGAGCAGCGGCGAAGATCGCCGCTGGCATGAGCCAAAGGACTCTCTTCCGGCGTCGCGGCCGCATCATCCTGCACTCCGACCTGCTCGTCCTCACCGGCTGGTCCGACAACGGCGATCTCACGCTCACCCGCGCGGACATCACCACGGCAGAAACCCGCTTCACCCACCTCTACGGCCGCTTCCTCGGCGGCCTGCTGAACGCAGGCCAGCCCCTCATCCTCAACACCACCAATGCATCGGCCGACGAGGTGTACCTGCTCATCAACCACCGCGGCTTCCTGGAGACCACGGACGATCGGGCCTGGCAGAAGCGCATCGAGCGGTGGCGCCACGGCTGAACCGAGAGGCCGCTGTGGCGCACCCTCGGGTCCGTACCCGCCTCCGGTGAGTACGAGCGGGTGCATCCGCCGGTCCTGCTCGCCTTCCACCAGGTCGGCCGGCGCTCCGTCAGAGCCAGATGGCCCAGGTCGCCGGCATGGCAAGGCTCCAGGCCGAGAACGGCAGGCCGTGCCCGGCCCGCCTGGGCTTGCGATCCTGGATGTCCTGAAACTCAGATGCCCATGGAGGCGATCTCGATGGGTGAGCGGTATGAGGCGGCGGCGGTGACTGCACAGGCCCGGTACGTCCGGTTCGAGTGGACGGCGCGGAAGTAGTCACGCAGGTTCTGCCAGTAACTGACCAGGTAACCGAGGCCGGGGACGAAACCGGGCGGGCGGGGGACCAGGGCGAACGCCTGGCTGCACTGGAGGATCTCGCCGGTAGCGGTGGACAGGATGTCCGCCACCTCGGCGTTCATGTTCCAGCCGGCCGCGAGTTCCGGGTTCCATATCGCACCGGCCACTGCCCGCAGCTTCTCCTGCTCCTCCGCGGTCGGGTCATTCAGCATGCCGGGTGTGACGGTCACAGATTTGTGTGCCGGTTCGGCGGGGGTCGCTGCCTTGGCCGGTCCGGCGATGGCCGTCACGACTCCCGAGGCCAGTAACGCAACCGCGGCCACGGCATGTCTGTACCTCATGCTTCTTTTGCTGGTTGTCACCGCGTCCACCCTTCCGTCGAGTGACCACCCGCGATCGCGGGGGCGGTCCGAAAATCGCACGAGGAGACGGGGTGGTCAACGGCAAAACTCGCCAGTGGCGCCGGCACCATCCGTCCGCGGAGGCCGAGGTCCGCGAGGGCTCCGAGGCCGGCGGTGCGCAGGTGGGCCAAGACGTGGTCGTGGCGGGCGGCGGTGATGTCGCGGGTGCGGCCGGGCCGGTCGGCTAATCTCCAGATCAGGCGGCCATTCTCGTCGGTCAGGGCGAGGAAGTGCAGGCCGTGGATGCGGTGGTGTTTCCCCAAGCCGTGGACCAGTGCTCCACCGGCTTCTCTCCCACCGCCAGGATGAGGTGCCGCCGCGCCCGTGCCGCCGTCAGCGTGGCGGTGACGTCAGGCGGGGCCTGCGGGGGAGAGGTCGGGGCGGGCGGGGTGCAGGCGTGCGGGGTGGCGCCACCGGCCGGAGGCATCGCGGGGGACGTCCACGCCGACTTCCGCCAGCAGCATCGCTTCCACCAGCGTCTTCCGGCTGCCCCGCCCGGCGGATTCCCTGCCAGGGTTTACGTGTTGAGGCCGAGGGACCTCCGTCGGCTGAGCAGCCCGAGCGGGGTCGCGCCCACCGGCATGCCGGACCAGATCATCGCCCGGCGCGGCGGCAAGACGTTTGGGTCGGTGGTAGTTGCCGGTGCGGCGGCCGGGGTCTCGGACGACGGCCGAACCGTGCTTCCGGTTGCGGAACGGCCGATGCCTCCATGGCCGCACGGCGGGACAGAAGGCGGCTCGACGGCGCGCATGACTCGTATGCCACAAGGCCAGCGCACCCCGGTGCTCGTATGTGCCGGTTCGGTGGCCCTGTGCCGCTGATTCGCCGATAAGAGGGGTTTGCTCTTTATGTATGCAGTCGGGGCTCTGCCGGCTTTCAGTATGGGAACGGGAGCTCATGTCATTCCCGTAGGGCAGGGGTATTGCGTGGCGATCTTGTGTCGACCGGCGGTGTCGGTTCCGGAGTACGTCATCACCATGGAAGAAACGCTCGAGCTGGCACGCGCGCGGCACGCAGATCATCCCCGGCTGGACCTTGCGCTGCGACTGATTGAGAACACCGGAGTGCGGACTCGACACCTCGTGCAGCCGGTCACCCGGACACTCGCCCATCCGGGTTTCGGGGAACGCAACCGGGTGTATGCGCGGGAAGCGAAATCCCGCGTGCCCCTGGTCGTCGAGCGTGCGCTGGAGGACGGCGACGTGCGGGCCGCGGATATCGACCTGATCATCTACGTTTCCTGCACCGGCTTCATGATGCCTTCGCTCACGGCGTGGCTGATCAATACGATGGGCTTTCCCCCGGACACCCGGCAGCTGCCGATCGCTCAGCTGGGTTGCGCGGCGGGCGGAGCCGCGATCAACCGGGCGCACGACTTCTGCACAGCCCATCCCGGGGCGAACGCTCTGATCGTGGCATGCGAATTCTGCTCTCTGTGCTATCAGCCCACCGACCTCGGCGTCGGATCACTGCTGTCGAACGGCCTGTTCGGTGACGGTGTGGCCGCCGCCGTCGTCCGTGGAAGGGGCGGCCACGGCATCAACCTGGAACGCAACGGCTCCTATCTCATCCCCGGCACGGAGGAATGGATCGCGTACGATGTACGGGCGACCGGCTTCCACTTCCTGCTGGACAAGCGGGTGCCGGGCACCATGGAGCCCCTCGCCCCCGTGCTGCGGAGCCTCGCTGACCGGCACGGCTGGGACATTTCGGATCTCGACTTCTACATCGTGCATGCCGGTGGGCCGCGGATCCTCGATGACTTGAGCACATTCCTGCACGTCAGGCCAGACGCCTTCCGGCACAGCCGGGCCACGCTCACCGAATACGGCAACATCGCCAGCGCTGTCGTACTGGACGCCCTGCGCCGCCTGTTCGACGAGGGCGGCGCCGACGACCAGGCGCGCGGCCTGCTGGCCGGCTTCGGCCCCGGCATCACCGCCGAGATGGCGCTGGGCCGTTGGAACCGTATCCCGAGCCCTGTTGCGGAGGATGTCCGATGACCGCCGTCCACCCCGGGACGACAACACCCTCGGACCGCGGCCTGATCGTGCCGCCCGGTGAAGGCCGGGTTCTCCAAGCCGCGGCCCAGCACGTGACGTTCAAGGTGACCGGTGCGCGATCGCGTTTCTCGTCGAGCTTCGAGGTGGTCGTACCCCCCGGCTTCGACGTCGGCGCCCATGTCCACGCGTACAGCGAGGAACTCTTCTACGTTCTCGAAGGCGAACTCGATGTCCTCGCCTTCGAACCGCGCGTGCGTACGGCGCAGGGCTGGCGGGGGTGGCAGTCGCCGAGAGGCGAACGCGTGGTTCGTGCCACACCCGGCACGGTGATTCTGGTGCCACCCGGCTGCCCGCACGCTTTCGCCAACCCCACCGGCGATCCGGCCCGGATGTTCTTCCAGTCATCCCCGCCTCCCGACCACGAACGCTACTTCGAGGAACTCCTGGAAGTGCTCTCCGCCGACGGACCGGTCGATCACGACGCCGTCGCCGCCCTGCGCCGCCGCTACGACATCGAACAGCTCACGCCGCTGCGCCACGATCACCCGACCAGGAGCGTGTGATGCCGGACGAAATCGCCCCGCTGTACGAGGTGTCGGACTTGACTGCCCTCGACTTCGACCCATTCCTTCGCGAGGCACTGCAAGCCGGACCGCTTGTCCGTATCCGACTGCCGCACGGAGCTCCGGAGGAGTGCTGGCTGGCGACACGGTACGAATCTGTCCGATTCGTCACCACCGATCCCCGCTTCAGCCGGAACATCGTCGGCCGGCCGCTGCCCACCATGAACAAATACCTCATCCCCTTGGACCGGGCGGTCAGCTTCGTCGACCCGCCCGACCACACCCGTGTCCGCTCGGTGGTCTCCTCAGCGTTCAACCGTTCCGCCGTGACGGCTCTGCGTCCTTGCGCCCAAGCCGTACTTCACCAGCACATCGACGCCATGATCACGGCCGGCCCGCCCGCCGACCTCGTGCACCACGTGACCTCCCCTTTCCCTTTGCATGTCACCGGAGCTCTGCTGGGGGTACCGGAAACCGACCGTCCACGCCTGCGCACCTGGGCGAACGCAGTTCTGACTCGAGCCAAGGACGAAGCCGAGGTCGCGCACGCCCGGCAGGCCAAGGAAGAGGCACGCGCCTTCTTCGCCGAACTGGCCCGCCGGCGCCGACTCGAACCACGGAACGACCTCATCAGCGAGATGGCAGCACACGTCGACAGCGGAAGGATCGAGGAAGAAGAACTGCTCGCCCTGGTCACGCTGATGGCCCTCAACGGCTGGCACGCCGTACGCAACCACACCTCGAATATGGTCTACCTCTTCCTGACCGACCAGAGCCTGAGAACCCGGCTGCTCGGTGAGCCGCACGCCGTCCCGGCTTCCGTGGAAGAACTGTTGCGCTGGATCCCGCACAAGCACGGGGTGGGACAAGCCCGCGTCGCCACCGAGAACGTCGAAGTGGGAGGAGTCCTGGTACGCAAAGGCGAGGCCGTATACGTCTCCTACGTGGCGGCGAACTGGGACGAGCGGATCTATCCCGACCCGCACCTGATCGACATCGACCGCGAGGGCCCACCCCACCTGGCCTTCGGCCACGGGCCCCACCACTGCCTGGCCCCACTGCTGGCGCGCCTCCAGGCCGAACTGCTGCTCACCACCCTCATCGCACGTCTTCCCAGCCTGCGACTGGCCACGGATCCCCAAGATGTGGTCTGGCAGAAAGACGTCCTCATCCGAGGGCCACTGAGCCTGCCGGTCGCCTGGTAGAGATTGCTGACCATGACGGTGGCGACGCTCGTGCGGAGGAACGAGGCTGGAGGACGGCCATCGGCGGCGATGTCAGGCCGTTGGTCGTTGTGGTGGACGTTCCAGACCGCGATCGCCCGGGCGGGCGCAGTGGCGGGCCCGATTCCTCAGCGGCACCCTTGCAGCCTGCGGATTTGCGCAGTCTGGGGCCGCCCACCCGGCTGCACCGTTCTCACAGCGGTGCAGCCGCACCATGCCCGTGCGCCACATGCGTGAGCACCAGCCGAGCACAAAAGCACACGAGTGGCCCCATTCATGCGGAGTTCGCTGCCTTGTTGGCCGGTCCCCGGTACTTCTCGATGTGGCTGGTGTCTTCACTGTGGAACACCCAGTGGTTCACGCCCGGGACCTACGTAGGCCACAACACAAGCCGCAGAGTGTCGGCCTCGGGGGCCTTGCCCATGCAACCTCCCACCTCTTTGGCCTCTGTCGGGGGCCTGAGTGCATGGGGCTTGTGCGGCACGGAGTCAGGGCGCGTGCCGCACAAGCGGTCAGTTGTCGCTGGGTACCAGCTCGCTCTCGCGGGTGGTGTCGTGTCCGGTGCGCAGGGTCCCGGCGGCGACAGCAGTGGTGACACACAGCAGGGTCAGCAGGACAAAGGCGTGGTTGAGGGCGACGAGGTGGGTCAACCAGCCGATGACGGCGGGGCCGGCGAGCATGCCGACGTAGCCGAGTCCGGCGACGCGGGAAACGTTGGCGCCGGCGGCCGCGGGGTCGGCGTGCCCGGCCGCGCTGAACAGCTGCGGGACACAGCCGGACAGGCCCAGGCCGAACAGGGCCCAGCCCGCGAACGCGGCCCACAGCCAGGGGCCGAGGGCCACC
Organism: Streptomyces sp. NPDC050674; assembly: GCF_040654575.1. Taxonomy (NCBI): domain Bacteria; kingdom Bacillati; phylum Actinomycetota; class Actinomycetes; order Kitasatosporales; family Streptomycetaceae; genus Streptomyces; species Streptomyces sp. NPDC050674. The sequence continues at coordinate 376,689 of NZ_JBFAIG010000003.1, read as the reverse complement.
AGCGTGATGCCGACGGCGGCCGTGGCTGCGCCGTGGCGCAGGACCGCCATGGATCCGAACCGCGCGGCGAGGCGGTCGGCCAGCAGCCGGCCGGTGGTCATGGCCGCTGCGAAGGTGCCGTAGGCGAAAGCGGCCGTGCTGGCGGACGCGCCGAGAACGTCCTTGAGGTGCAGGGCGCTCCAGTCATTGGCGGCGCCCTCGCAGAGCATGACCATCAGAGCCAGGACGGCGAGGAGCCAGACGCGCCCGCCGACGCCGTGACGCTTGGCGGCCGACGGTGCCTTGGTCTGTTCCTGCTCCTGTTCCGCAGAGGCGGTGCAGGCTGACGGGGGAGCGGCCGGCAGCAGGGCACGTGCCGACGCCAGGGCGATCGCAACGCTCACGGCTCCCATTACGGTCATGCCGGCGGCTGGATCCAGGCCGGCACTCGCGGCACCCGCTCCGACGAGCGCGGCGACGACACCGCCAACGGAGAACGTCGCGTGGAAGCCCGACATGACGGGTCGGCCGTACGCCTTTTCCACGTGCACGGCGTGGACGTTCATGCTCACGTCCAGGCAGCCGTTGCAGAAGCCGAAGACCAGCAGGGAGGCCGCCAGCGTCCACGGATCCCGGGCAAGACCGGGCAGTGCCAGGGCCGCGCCGCACAGCACCCCGCTGGCGGGCACCACGACACGCACGCCGAGGCTGTCGGTCAACCGCCCGGCGACCTGCATCCCGGTGAAGGCCCCGACGCCCAAGATGACCAGCAAGCCGCCCAGCGTCGCGTGGCTGATACCCACGCGCTCCTCGATCGCGGGGATGTGCACCACCCAGGCGCCCATGAGGGTGCCGCACAGGACGAAGTAGACGTAGGTCGCCACGCGGGCGGCTCGAAGCGAACGTTCCATGGCGCCCACCATAACGAACAAGTCCAATGTTCGAAAGGCGGCTCAACGAACAACTTGATTGTTCATTCTCTGGTGGTGTTCAATCGCGGCATGAGCAACGCAGATCGGCACCGGCTGATCACGAAGACCGTCAGGGACTCCGGTGGTGCCACGGTGCAGGAGCTCGCGGGGCTGACAGGCGCCTCAGAGATGACGATCCGACGCGACCTCGACATCCTGGCCGCGCAGGGCGTACTCGAACGCGTCCGTGGCGGGGCACGCACTTTGCTCCTCAGGGGCGAGGAGCCCCCCTTCGCACTGCGCGCCCATGAATCGGTCGACGCCAAGCTCCGGATCGCGGGCGGGATCTCCGCGCTCATCGCCGATGGCGAGAGCGTTCTGCTGGACAGCGGCACCACCTGCTTGGAGGTCGCCCGCCTCCTGCGCGAGCGGCCTGTCACCGTGATGCCCCTGTCCCTGCAGGCCATCCACCTGCTCGGCGAGACACCGGGCCCGGCCACGCTGGTGGTGCCCGGTGGGCAACCTCGTGCCGCAGAGGGAGCCCTCACCGGCCCCCTCACCCTGGCATCCCTGGCGGCTCTGCGCTTTGACACCGCAGTGATCGGCTGCTGCGGGCTGAACGCGGCCGACGGCTTGACCGCCTACGATCTCGACGACGCCGCGGTGAAAAAGGCGGCCATCGCCTCCGCCCGCCGCGTGATCGTCGCCGCAGACGGCAGCAAGTTCGGCCACACCGCCTACGCCTATGTCGGCCCATGCACCCTTGTGCACACCCTCGTGACAGACAGCACTGCACCTGCTGCAGAAGTCACCGCACTCGAAAGCCTCGGCACCGTCGTACAGAGCGTCTGACGAGGCGGTCTCGGATCATCTAAGTCCATCGCTCAGTGAGGATGGCGTCGATCGTGGCGCGGACCAGAGGCCGCGCAAGATCCGTTCAGTCCGGCCGTTTGAATGGGTCAGCGCCTCATGCGCCGACCGCGGCCGACGCTGCCCACGAGCGGACCGGTATGGAACGGCACGGTCACCCGGGGCGCCGCGTGGGCTATGCGTGGTGGGGCCTGTTCATGCTCGGCGGACGCACGTCTGCGGGCCACAGGCTCCCGTCTTTCCCGCACGCGCGGTAGGGCGGCCCGCTGTTGGTGCGTGCGATCGCCACGACGCAGGACCGGGCTTTCTGCCCCTTGCGCAGGTAGTGGTGGATGGGGGAGCTCATGGTCAAGATCGACCAGAACGGCCTCGGCCACGGCGCCGTCGGCATGCTCAAGACCTGGGCCGAGAAGGGCCGGCGCCGCGCCGAGATCGTCCGGATCATGGCTACGAGTTCCCCGGCCACGATGACCCGGGTACCGTCATGGGCCTTTCAAGAAGCGCGACGAGATGCGGCTTGCCCGCCGCGCGCTTCTGCAGCCCGACCCGGGCACCGGCGTCAGCCGCCTCCGGCTGCGCACCGGCCGCAACGCCGCCGTCCAGCTCACCATCCCGAAGACGCAGTACAACAGCGGCGGCCACGCGGTCATCGATCAGCCCATCGGCTGCCGAACGCTGGTCGGCCGGGGCTGTCAGGACCGCCTACGCGCCGAGGGGCCAGTCGATCATGAACTACTGGCTCTGATCGGCCGGAACGACGGTGCCTTGGTGGTAGTACATCCGCCATCCAGAGTCCTCATCCAACTTCTGCCAAATCGTGCCCCTGCCGACTGGTGGGTGCTACCCCGCCGTGTGGCTGGAGCTGCCGCTCGACGGGCCACCGGGACCGATCGGGGCTTTAGGGTCGAGTCGGCATGGGCCGGACGGCATGAACGAAGGTGAGGCGGAGCACGTGATCCGGGTAGTGGTGGTCGACGACGAGGCACTGGTCCGCTCGGGCTTCGAACTCATTCTGAACGCGTCCGAGGACATCGAGGTCGTCGCGACCGCGCGCGGCGGCGAAGCCGTCGAGACGGTCCGCCGGGAGCGGCCCGACGTGGTGCTGCTGGACATCCGGATGCCGGACGTCGACGGGCTCACCGTCCTGCGCGAGCTGCGGAAGGCGCCGGACGCCCCGGTCGTGGCGATGCTGACCACCTTCGACGCCGACGAGTACATCCTGACCGCGCTGCACTGCGGCGCGGCCGGTTTCCTGCTCAAGGACACCGAGCCGGAGCAACTCGCCCACCTGGTGCGCACCCTGGCCGCGGGCGGTGTGGTGCTCTCGCCCAAGGCGTCGCGGACACTGCTGCACAGCCACCCCCGCGCCGAGGCGGCCGTCGACGAGGACGCGGCACGGGTCCGGCTGCTCACCGCACGTGAACGCGACGTCCTCGTCCTGGTGGCGGAGGGCCTGTCGAACGCCGACATCGGCGCGCGCATCCATCTGGGTGCCGGCACGGTCAAGGACCATGTCAGCGCCATCCTCTCCAAGCTGCGGGTGTCGAGCCGGGTGCAGGCCGCGCTGCTGGCACAGCGGGCCGGACTGCTCGAGGAGCACGCGCGGGAGGCAGGCCGATGAGCCGCGCACGCGCCATGTGGCAGCGGCTTCCCACGCCGGTCACCGACCTCGCCCTGGTGGCGGTGGCGGCCGTGGATGTATGGCTCAACATGGAGGAGCCCACGCCCCTCGAGCTCGCGCTGGCCGCTGTCGGCTGCACCGCGCTGGCCTTCAGGCGCCGCTTCCCGCTCGGCGTGTTCCTGCTGACCCTGCCCATCGCGCTGATGCAGGATGTCGCCGTCGCTGTGCTCGCGGCGCTGTTCACTCTGACCGAACGCTCCCGTAACCGCCGTCTCCTCGCCCTGTGCGTCGCCTTGGCCGCCGTCGCGAGCAGTACTGCGTGGCCCCTGGCCGAGGTCGACCGGACCATGACACTGGTCTTCTTCGTGTACGGCCTGGCGACCGCCGCGGCCCCGGTCCTCTTCGGCCAGCTTCTCCAGGCGCAACGGGACCTGGCGCGGCGGCTGGCCGAGATCGAGGAGGCCAGGGAGCACGAGCGGGCCCTGCATGCCCAGGCAGTGCTCGCCCGCGAACGCGCCCAGCTGGCCCGCGAGATGCACGACGTCGTCTCCCACCAGGTCAGCCTGATCGCCGTGCGGGCCGGGGCGCTTCAGGTCGCTGCCAAGGACGCGGACGCCAAGGAAGCCGCCCGCACGATCCGTTCGCTGAGCGTCACCACGCTCGACGAACTGCGCACCATGGTCACGCTGCTGCGCGCCTCTGGCGGCGACGCCACCGAGCTCACCCCGCAGCCGACCCTGGCCGACCTGCGCAAACTCGTGGAATCAAGCGGAACGCACGCACAGCTGACGGGCGAACTGCCGCCCACCGTGAGCACACCCGCCCAACGGGCCCTCTACCGCACGGTTCAGGAAGCGCTGACCAACGTCCGCAAGCACGCCCCCGGCGCCAGAGCGCGTGTCGAGCTGTGGCAGGCCGGCGACGGCATCGGAGTGACCATCACCAACACCCCGTCCACCCGGCCTTCGCTGTCCCTGCCCGGTTCACAGCAGGGCTTGGTCGGTCTGCGGGAACGGGCCGACATTCTGCACGGCACCCTGGAGGCGGGCCCGACCGCGGAGGGCGGCTACCGGGTGCGGCTGCGCATTCCCCTCAGCGCGGACTGACCGACCAGGAGGCCGGGGGAGGGGCACAGCCGACGCCCACCCGCCCACCTGCCACGGCACGCCGGCTCCTGCTGTGCCGTGGCGGTGACCCGCTCGTCCGCCGCCCGGCGGCGGGATGTCTCCCTGTCGCGGGCCCCTTCAGACCGGTGTCGAGTCCTCGGTCCGTCGGCTGATCCGCGTGGATCTCGTACGCTCGCCGACGCCCCGGCCGGCGTCAGCGCCTGACGGAGACCGGAGAGGGGCCGGAGAGGGGCCGGAGAGGGGCCGATACGCGGCCGACGGCATCGGCCCCGCCCCCCTCAGCGGCATCCGCGACATCGCTGCGTCACTTCAGCAGGGTGCTGACCAAGGCGACGGCCATTCCCTCTAGCGCGTCGACACAGCCGATCCTGACGGCTCGTCCCCGGACGACCGGACCAACCCTGCGTGGGGTGCGTCATCGGGCGGGGGCCAGGAACTGAGTGGCCGCCAGTTGCGCGTACAGCCGGTCCTGGGCCACCAGTTCCTCGTGGGTGCCCACGGCCCGGACCTGTCCGCCGTCCATGACGACGATCCGGTCCGCACCGGTCACCGTCGACAGACGGTGGGCCACCACCAGCACGGTGGTCTCGCGGGCCACCTGCGTGACGACGTCCCGCAGCGCCAGCTCGTTGACGGCATCGAGCTGCGAGGTCGCCTCGTCCAGCAACAGCAGGCGTGGCCTGCGCAACAGGGCGCGAGCGATGGCGACGCGCTGCCGCTCACCGCCCGACAGCTTCGAGCCGCGGTGTCCGACCGGGGTGTCCAGGCCGTGGGGCAGGCGCTCGACGAGGGTGTCGAGTTTCGTGCGGGCCAGGACGTCGCGGATGTCGTCGTCCGTCGCGCCGGGCGCGGCGAAGACGAGGTTCTCCCGCAGCGTGCCGGCCAGCACCGGGGCGTCGTGCTCTACGTACCCGATGGCGGACCGTAGCGCGGACAGGGACCAGTCCTGTACGTCCTTGCCGTCGACCAGGACCCGGCCGCCGGTGGTCTCGTGGAACCGCTCGATGAGTGCGAACACGGTCGACTTGCCCGCACCGGAGGGACCCACGAAGGCCGTCATCCCGGTGCCCGGTACCTCGAAGCTCACCTGCTGATGGACGTACGGCCGGCCAGGTTGGAAGCGGAAGGACACGTCCTCGAAGCGGACCGACGCCGGACCCGGGACCGCTGCCCTCTGCCCGACCGACGCCGGACCCGGGACCGGTGCTGCTCCCTGCCCGACCGACGCCGGACCCGGGACCGGTGCTGCTCCCTGCCCGACCGACGCCGGACCCGGGACCGGTGTTGCTCCCTGCCTGGGCAGGGCGCCCGCCGGCCGGTCGGCCGACTCCGTCGCCAGGCGTTCCACCTGAGCGATCCGCGACAGCGCGGCCGCCCCCTCCTGATAGGAGGACCCGGCTTCGATCAGCGTGGACACCGGCTCGATCAGGTAGAAGAGGTACAGCAGGAAGGCGATGAGGGTGGACATGGGGATCTCCCCGGACGCCACCCGCGCCCCGCCGACCGCGAGCACCGCCAGGAAGGACAGCTGGACGGCGAGTTCGTCGGCCGAGCCCGCCACGGCCTCCCACTTCGCGCTCTTCACGCCGTGCCGCCACGCCCGCCGTGCCGCCGCCTCCACCCGGGCGCTCTCCCGCGCCTCGGCGCCGGACGCCTTCACGGTGCGAAACGCCCCGAGAGCCCGCTCCAGTGCGACGAAGACCTCCCCGACCGCCTTCTATGCCCGCTCCGTGGCCCGCGCGATCTTCGGCATCACCAGCGTGACGGCCCCGCCGACCAGCACGATGACCCCGAGCGTCACACCCAGCAGCACGACGTCCAGGAACGCCATCATCACGATCGCCGCCACGAAGGCCACCGCGCCAGAAGCCGCGGAGACGACCGCCTGGGTACTGACCGCCCGCAGCAGCGTCGTGTCGGAAGTGACCCGGGACATCAGATCACCCGGCGGGATCCGCTCGAACTCCGCGATCCGCAGCCGCAGCAACCGCCCCACCAGGGTGCGCCGCGCGGCCAGGACCACCGACTCCGCCGTCCGCTCCAGCACATACGCGCCGAACGCCTCGACCGCCGTGCCCGCCACCACCAGCACGGTGAGCGCGATCAGGATCCCGGCGATGGTCTCACCCGAGGCGAGCCGGTCCACCAGCACCTTCGTGGCCAGCGGCTGCAGCAGTCCCCCGGCGGCCCCGACCAGGGCACACAGCAGACCGAGGACGACGGCCCACCGGTGCGGCCGCACATACGCGTACAGCGCCCTGGCCGTCTCCCGGGCGGACAGGGAGGTCTCATGGGGCTCATCCGTCGTCGGGGCGGATGCGGTGTTCACGAAATTCCTTTCTTCTGCTGTCGGCCCGGCACCGCGCCGGCGGCGCCGGGCGGACCGGACGGACCGGGCGTGATCGTGTGCCGCTCAGCGGACGAGTCCGGCTGTGCTGGTAGCGAAGGCGCGCGCCAACGCTTCGGGGACCTCAGGTCGCACGACGAGCAGGACGAGGTTCGCCCGCCGCCGGCATCAGGCCGAGGAACTCCGCAAACCCGCCCCTGTGGACGGCGTCACGGCCCGGCATGTCGGCCCATGACACGACAGGGGCGTCGCGTCCTCGTGTCCCGCACGGTGTGTCATGCCTCCAGCCTGGAATCCCGGCCTGCCTGCGCCCATCCGGCAACCGTCGGGTCCACCCCCGCCGAGTGACTGAAGAAGATCGTTGTCGAGTCGCACCGGTTCGCACCGGACAGGTCGGAAGCAGGACTCCGCCGGTCGGCGGGGCGGTACCCGCCGACCGGCGGGGCCGTTACCGAAGCCTGCCGGATGGCCTCCCGCCCGGCGGCGACGCGAGAGTCTCCACATGCCACAGACATCAACAACACCGCAGGGCACGTCGGCCCCGCAGGAGAACTCGCCTCCGCTACCCCGGACCTCCCCCGTGCCCGCTGAGCCGGCCCCGCCCGGTCCCTCGATGGGACGCCTCGTCGGGGTGGACCTGGCCCGCGCCCTGGCGGTGTTCGGCATGTACGTCGTGCACATCGGCCCCCCGCTGTCCGCCACGACCGGTGTCGGCAGCTGGATCCGGTACATGGCGGACGGTCACTCCTCGGTCCTGTTCGCCACCCTCGCCGGGTTCTCACTGATGCTGCTCGCCGGCCGCCGCGAGCCCAAGACCGGCCTGGCGGGCCGGCAGGCGAAGGCCCGGATCGCGATCCGCGCAGTAGTCCTGCTGGCGCTGGGCACCGTGATGGCGATGGAGTACGGGGGAGTGATCATCCTCGGCTTCTACGGGGTCTACTTCCTCCTCGCCCTGCCCCTGGTGCGGCTGAGCGCCAGGACGCTCGCGATCATCGCGGCCGCGTTCGCCCTCGTCGCACCACAGCTGGCGTTCGTCCTGACCTCGTTGCTGACTCCGTCGGTCCAGGAGAGCATCAACGCCTACGACCCGCTCCGCCGCCTCAGCGAGGTGGGAGTGCTCGATCTGCTGCTCACCGGCTTCTACCCGGCGCTCACCTGGATGTCGTACGTGATCGCGGGTATGGCGCTGGGCCGCCTCGACCTGTCCTTGGGCACGGTCCGGCGGCGCCTGGCCGCGCTCGGAGCCTGCCTCACCGTGGCCGCGTACGGCATGTCCTTGCTGGTTGCCGGCAAGAACGCGCTGAGGAGCATGGCGGAAGACGGGTCGTCGTCCTCCGGCTCCGGTTCGATGCCCTCCGGCAGCGGTTCGATGCCCCCCGACGGCGGGTCGTTCCCCGATATGCCGGCGTCGTCGCTGCTGTCGGCCGGGCCGCACAGCGGCACCACGTTCGACATCATCGGCAGCCTCGGAGTCGCGATCCTCGTGATCGTGGGCGCGACGGTGCTGATGGACCGCCTGCCGCGACTGCGCCGTCTGGCGAAGCCGGTCATCGCCGTGGGCACCATGTCCCTGACCGCCTACGTCGGCCACTTCGTCGCACAGTCCGTGCTGTCCACGCCCGCCGGAACCAGCACTCAGCAGTCATGGCTGCCGCTGATCATGTACGTCCTCGGGGCAATCGTGTTCGCCACGATCTGGTCCCGCTTCTTCCGCCGCGGCCCTCTGGAGTACCTGCTCAACGCCGCCACCAAGCCGGCGAAGCACATCCGATGACACCCGGCCGGGTGGGACGCCTCCACGCCCCACCCGGCCTGGGCCGCTCACGGATCCGGCACAACTCATAGTCCCGGTTTCCAGGGGCAGCTGGCGGACGAGCGGATGAGGGCTTCGCGGTCGCGGTCTTCGGCCTACCCCGATGCCGTGAGCGTGTGCAGGACGGCTCCGTTACGGACAACTGGTGCAGCGCCGTCTCGAACTCGAAGCGCCCGCGTCGAAGGACGTGGCACAGCCGCCGGGGATGTGTTGTGACGCTCCACCAGGAGGTGCGTCGTCCCGCATGCTGAGGGTGCCGGCGGTCAGTCAGGCGTTCGCGCACCGATGACCACGGCGTCGGTCGTCGGGCTCACTGCTCGGCGGCCTCTCGGGCGATCTTCTCGAACTGGGCACCCATGGCCTCGGACAGCGCGTGGGCGGCCGACAGCGGGCGCACCATCACCGTGAAGTCGTCGATCTTGCCGTCCTCGTCGAAGTGCAGGAAGTCGCAGCCTTGGAGCTTCTTTCCGGCGACGCTCGCAGTGAAGACGAACGCGTGGTCGCGGCCGTCGGGGTTCGCGATCTCCCGGACGTAGGTGAAGTCTTCGAAGACCTGTGTCACGGCGCGCAGGATCGCGGTGGTGATCGCCTTGCCCGGGTACGGCTTGAAGGCGACCGGGCTGGTGAAGACGACGTCGTCGGCCAGAAGGGCGGCCACGGCGTCCAGGTCACCGTTCTCGACGGCCTTGCGGAAGGGGTGCATGATCGACCTCTATTCAACAAGTTGCATAGGTGTAAAGGAGACTAGAGGCGACTCCGTTGCTTGTCGAGGGTGCGGCGCCTCGGGAGTGCTCATCACTGAACACTCCCTGGGCCGTACCTTGCTCCCATGGCATTGAGGAACGCGGTGATGGCCGCGCTGCTGGAGGGCGAGGCGTCCGGTTACGACCTCGCGAAAGGCTTCGACGCGACGGTCGCGAACTTCTGGACGGCGACACCTCAGCAGCTCTATCGGGAGCTGGAGCGCATGGAGGCCGAAGGGCTGGTCACCGCTCGCCTCGTCGAGCAGCGACATCGCCCGAACAAACGGCTGTTCTCCCTGACGGAGGCTGGGCGGGAGGCGGTGCGCGCATACACGGCCGAGCCGCCGGGTCGGCCCGCGGTCATCAGGGACGAGCTGCTGGTCAAGGTGCAATGCGCGGACGCCGGCGACGTCGAGGCGGTGCGAGCCGCCGTCGTCGAACGCATGGAATGGGCCACGGCCAAGCTGGCCCGCTACGAGAGAATCAGGCAACGACTGCTGGGCGGCCGCTCGGAGGAGGCGTACTTCGCCGAAGCCGAGCGTATCGGCCCGTACCTCACTCTGCTGCGCGGGATGTCGTTCGAGCGGGAGAACCTCCAGTGGGGCGACATTGCATTGCGCAGACTCGACCAGCGCGCCAAGGCCATTACTCAAAAAATTGACTAGAATGGCGGCCTCTCGTCCGGTGATCGCAATAAGGAGCCAGCCGCACATGTCAGGCACTGAGACCCGCTACCTGCGCTTCGTCGCCCTGGGCGACAGCCACACCGAAGGGGTCGGCGACGGCGACGATGTGACAGGCCTGCGCGGGTGGGCCGACCGGCTCGCCGAGCACCTGGCTCGCCACAACCCGCAGCTCCGGTACGCCAATCTCGCAGTACGGGGCCGTCTGGCCGGGCAGGTCCACGCGGAGCAGTTGCCCGCGGCGCTTGCACTGCGGCCGGACTTCGCCACGGTCGTGGCCGGAGTCAACGACATGCTGCGCCCCCGCTTCGATCCTGATGAGGTGGCCGCGCATCTGGAGGCGATGTTCGCCGCGCTCACCGGCCAGGGTGCGCGCGTGGCGACGCTCACCATTCCCGACATCACGCGCGTCACTCCACTGGCCCGTCCGCTCCGGCCGCGTCTTGAGGCGCTGAACCGCCGCGTCCGCGCGGCGGCGCACCGACACGGTGTCGTCGTCGCCGACGTCACCCTGTATCCGGTGGCCACCGATCCACGCCTGTGGAGTCAGGACCGCCTCCACTCGAGCCCACTCGGCCACCAGCGGATCGCGGCGGCGCTCGCCCACTCGCTCAACCTGCCGGACACCGACGACTCCTGGACGCATCCGTTGCCCGTCCTGCCTGCTGGCCGGGCACGATTCTTGCGTGCCGCGTCAGCCGAGGTGCGCTGGGCCGCCGGGTTCCTGGGTCCGTGGATCGGCAGGCGCGCGCGTGGGCGTTCCTCCGGAGACGGTCGCGCGGCCAAACGCCCGGACCTCCTCTCCATCGGCAGCTCCGGCCAAGACCTCGGCCGTGCCTTCCAGCGTGCACCAGAGCCCTCCGTCGACCTGGCCGACGCCTCGGAGTAGCGAGATCCGTTTGTCCCGGCTTCATGCGTAGACGCTCCTTGCCGGGGCGAATGTGATGGCCGGGGGTTCGCTCGTCGATCCTCGTGGACCATGCGAGCGTCGAGGTGGGGTGGCCCGGCGGGTAGTGCAGGACGATCACCTCGAGCTGCCGGTCCGGGAGTTCCGCGATCGCCTCGTACAGGTCGGTGGGGGACTGCGTCTTCTCCAGTCGGTTCTTGGCCGCTGCCAACGCCTGGGCGATAGGGCCGTTGATGATGGAGGCCGGGCTGCGCCGACCCGCGTTGTGATATCGCTGTGGCGAGGAGTCCGAGGACGTACTGACCGGTCGCACCGCCGTCGCCACCACTGAACTGCCCGGACAGCAGGTGACCGTGTTCCCGAGCCATCACGGCGGGTTCATGGACGGGGAGTTCGGCTATGCGGGGAAGCCGGACGAGTTCACGCATCGGCTGTGCCAGGTCCTTGACGGCGCCTCGTAAGCCAGCCTCTGACCGACTGGCTCTTCCCAGCCCGGTGGCTCTCCTCGGTCTGGGCGGTCGGGAATCCGGGGATCGCCGGCGTTGCCGATGGACACGTTGATGGCGACGCGCCGCCTGGATGTCGGTGCCGTTGAGCTCCTTATGCAGGTTGATCACCCAGTTGCGCAGAGCCGCTGCGCCAGCGTTGACGTTGGCGACCTGCGGCACGGGGTCGACGGAGCCGGCGCGCCGGTGGAGAACACAGCAGGGTGCCCACGCCGGCGTCCCGCATGGTGGGCAGCACCGCGCGGGTGGCGCCCGCCTCCATAGCCCGCCGTCCACCGTCATCGAGGGGAAAGCCGTCCACCGGGTCGTGCTTGCACCCCACATACCCCCGCCCGCCCCTACAACCATTGATCGCGTTCGGTTGTCTCCTCTTCGCCAAAACCGCATGCCAGGGAGGCGACTCCGGAGCATGCGGGTGAACGACCAGCAGCAGGAGACTCTGCGTGCACCAGCACTTTCGTACCTTCCTGGCCAGTGCCGTGGCAGCGGCGCTGGCCGGCGGGCTTCTCACCATGACGGCGGGCAGCGCCACAGCGCTCGTCCCGGGAGCGCACGGCGACTTCAACGGTGACGGTTACCGCGACATCGCCGTCGCCGCTGCCAGCGCCCGCGTGGGTGAACGCTCGGGCGCCGGCCAGGTCGTCATCGTCTACGGCGGTGTCGGCGACCTGTCGTCTGCCAGGAGTATCACCATCAGCCAGAACAGCCCCGGTGTCCCCGGCACCGCCGAGAGCGGGGACGGCTTCGGCGAGGCGATAGCGGTCGAGGACTTCAACGGCGACGGCTACGGTGACCTCGCCGTCGGGGCCCCCGGCGAGGACGTCGGCACCGACACCGACGGCGGGACCGTCGCCATCCTGTGGGGTTCCGAGACCGGCCTCACCAGCGGCACGACGATCAACGACCCGGCCCCCTCGTCGCACGACAGGTTCGGGCGCGTGCTCAGCGCGCTCGCCGACAGCGACGGGAAGCCGGACCTGGCCATCGGCTCGACCACCCCCACCATCGACGTCTACCGGGGAGGTTTCAGCAAGTCGGGGGCGACGGGCGGCAGCTACCGCTTCGTTCCGCCGTCCTGGGTCACGACGGCTCCGGTGTCGATGACCTCCGGCAATATCGGCGGCGGCGACGTGATCGCCGACCTGGTCGTCACCGGGCCCGCCACGTACTACGTCCTCGGCTCCTCCCTCGGCCTGAACAGCGCCGGCGCCACCAGGCTGCCCTCGGGCGGCTCCGCTGCGATCGGCGACTTCGACAACAACGGGCGTCAAGACGTCGCCATCGGCTCACCCGACCAGGACGGGGGCGTGGTCCGCGTGTACAACGGGTCCGAGAGCGCACCCTCGGCCACCCCCTCGTACACCATCACGCAGGACACACCCGGCGTCCCCGGCGCCAGCGAGGCAGGAGACCGCTTCGGCGCCTCACTGGCGGTCAGCCGCGCCGGCTACGGTTACCAGAACCTCGCCATCGGCGTCCCCGGTGAGAGCCTGGGTGACGCCACCGCGACGGGTGCCGTCACCTTCCTCTACGGCGGGCCCGAAGGGCTCATCGGCGCGAGGCCCATGGCCGGGACGGACCCCCAGTTCTTCTCACAGAACAGCCCGGGGGTCGCGGGCAACGACGAGACCGGCGACCGCTTCGGTGGTGCCCTCCACATCGCGGACACCGACAACGACCGCAACGAAGACCTCGTCGTCGGCGTCCCCGGCGAGAACTCCGGCGACGGCACCGTCGCCTACCTCCGCTCGGACGGGGGCATCGCCCCCAGTGGCACTCCCGGCATCACCCCTGCAGGCACCGGCGTCTCCACCACCGGATCCCCCGACTTCGGCCGCATGCTGGCAGGCTGACCTGCCTTCACCCGCCGTCCACCGTCCGCCGGCCCACCCGGCGCACCGACGGCGCAGACACCCGGTGCTCCCCCGGCGACCGACACCGGCGGGGACTCACCTGTGTGAGCCGCCCCAGTCCATGAAGGCACCGGGGCGGTGGCTCACACAACGGTCGCCGTATCCCTCCACCACCACAGCAAGGAGCACGACCCATGGCGGAATCAACCGTCCAGCAGGACCCCGGACAGACAACGGCCCCTCAGACGACACCCCCGGGAACCGAAAGCCTCGGACAGCTGCGCCAGACGTTCCTGCCCAAGCGCGTAGGCACCGTGCGGCTCGCCGCCCTGTTGCTCATGGGTACCGTCTCCCTGATCCTTCCTCCCCTGGGCGCCTACTTCCTCTGGCTCGCCGCCCAGACGCCCAATCTCTCGCGCAAACAGGCCGCCCGCCGACTGCACCTGTTCGAGCATGGCCTGGCCGAAGTGGGCAAGAACGGCGACATCTCCACTTTCCGCTGGGACTCCCTGACGGTGCTACAGCAGATCACCGAACGTTACGCCAACGGCGTCTACGTCGGAACCACCTACGTCTACACCCTCCACCGCCAGGACGGCACGACACTCAAGGTGACCGGCTTCTACGACCAGCCCGAATGCTGGGGCCCAGCGTTGCAGCAGGAGATCACCCGGGCCCAACTGCCCGCACTCCTCGCCAGGCTGGGACAGGGCGAAACCCTGACCTGCGGGGAACTCTCGGTCAACCCGGCCGGGGTGGCCACCACAAGGGGCAGCCTGACCTGGCCGGAGATCGAGAAGGTCGAGTTCTCGCAGGGAGTGCTGGTCCTGCGCAAGGCCGGTAAGAAGCTGCCCTGGGCCAGGATCCCGGTCAAGAACATCCCCAACCTCTTCCTCTTCGTCGCCCTCATCGACTGGCTCCGACACGGCAACCCACACCCGACCACCTGACCGCTAGCCACCCGAGCACCGGAACACAAACGCCACCCAAGTCACCCGCATCCCACGCCGACGGCCGGCGGCCACTGCCCAGCACCAGCGCCGGCCCCGGGTCGATGGCCGTACCGGCCGGCCGCAGCACGCGCATCAGATCAGCATCGTCCGGCTCCGTGTCGCGGACCACGAGACGGTGCGAGGCAGCGGGCTGTGAGGTGAGGTCACGATCGATGGATGAGAAAGGCAGCTCCAGGCACAGGCCCCGGCTGTCCTTGATGAAACTCTCTGCGGACAACGCGCGGTCGTGATCCGTGTGCTTGATCTGCAGTCGCTCGTGGCTGCCGGTGCCCCACTCGCACGTGATGTCATCGACCGGTCCCCGGCGAACATCTTCGTGTCCACGGTCACCGGCATGTCCCACCGCCAGGTCCATCAGACGCAGCGCGGTGAGCAGATCCTGGTAGGCGTAACCGAGGTGCATCGAGCGCAACCCCATGGTCACCTCCAGCTTGGTGTGCTTGCTGCGCCCGCCACGAGTTGGAACCCCTGAGATCACAGGCCGGTGAGCGCGGCAGACGGCTTGCGGTAGCGCGGTGCCTTCTTTCCGAGCCGCCATTCCATGACGGTCCGGTCCCCCTTGGCCAAGTTGCACTCCGGACATGCGGGCACCAGGTTGCCGATCCCGTCCGCCCCGCCCCGGGAAATGGGCAGGACGTGCTCCTGGTGCAGGGACGCCGAGGACTCGCCGCAGTAGGCGCACGCATCCACATACCGGCCCCACAGCCGGGCCAGATCACGTTCAGTCACGAGGTGCCGGCGGACGGCGGCCAGCATCGCCCGCCGCTGATGATTCCCTCGTCGCTTCGCAGCGCGCACCCTTTCCGGATCGGCCTCGAAGTAGGCACGCCGCGAACAGCGGCCTGAGCAGAACATCCGGTGCGCCGTACTGAGGGGCATCCGCGTGCCGCACTGCACGCACGGACGCGACCGCAGGGCCGTCCCGACTTTTCGTTTGTACTGGGCTTTCAGATAACACTCCTGCCCGCAGTACTTGGCGGTGGCTCGACGATGCGACAGATGACCGCCGCACCATCCGCAAGCCTGGTCCCTCAGGACCGGCGTGTAGTTGGCGCGATACCAACAGCCGTGACCGCAGTACTTGCGCAGAGCGTGGGCACCGGCTTCGAGTGCCGCGCCGCAGACGGCACACTCCCGTCCCTGTTTGGCCGCGGCGCGTTGAAGTTTGCGATGTTCCGCCTGAGCCTGGTTATTGGTGTCGACCTGGCACTCGATCGAGCAGTAGAGCGCCAGGGCACCTCTGTGCGACGGGACAGGGCGTTCGCAACCCTTGCAGGACACCGCCCCTGGGCGGCGCGAGGGCTTTCGGCAGTTCGGACAGCGCGTCGGCTTGCGTCCAGGCTTGTTGCCAGCAACGTCGAAGCTGCCCCCGCAGGCGTCGCACCACAGCGTTATCGAGGCAGGCCTGAGGGCGGCTCGACGCGCTCGACGCCTGCGCAACCGCTCCTCATGCGGTATGACGTCCAAGTGGCGAGGCACATGACCGAGAGATGCATAGTTGCATTTCGTACTGCAGTAGCGGGCGTTGGCATTGCGTTGAGTGATATCAGCGCCGCACTCCAGGCACCGTCTGTCGCCGCGGACCACGCGCAGCTTCTCGCGCTGCGCTGAATGGTGGACAGCGGCTGTGCGGGTCTTGGCGGCGACGCGATGTTCCTCGCAGCAGAAGCGGGGCGGAGCCCCAACACGGTCTGGACGAGTGAACTGAACATCGCATTCCTGGCATACCAGCATGGTCGGTCGGCGGGCCTCTCGAACGCAGGCGTCCGAGCAGTACTTCGCCAGTCCGTGCCGGTGGCTGATGTCCATGCCACACACGGTGCATGCCCGCATCGTGCGGTTCACCCCTTTCACGGCACAGGGCACGACCGCAGCCCGGGCGATGACCAGCCCTCTGCGGCCCTACCCCGTGGAGATCACCTGAGGACGGCAATGATCAGTGGTGACGAGACGCGAGGCCAGTCACCCGGCTGAGGAGTCACGCAGCTCGCGGGACAGACTGGCCACGGTCCGCCGCCACTGGCGAGCCTGGGCGCGGGACGAGAACCACGCCTGGACACTTCGCGTATCGAGATCGCTGAGCCTCTCCAGCGTGGTGGCGAGGTGTTCGCGGTTCGTTGTCCGGTGCCGCACCCTGGCACGGACACGCTGCGCGAGGCAGTGCAGCTGATGCGCGGCCCGGTAGTAGGCGACCTGGGGGTCGGTGAGGCGGCGCACCGCGTACCCGCCGCACTTGCTGCACGGGTCGAACTCCTTGTTGTCCAGCAGTTGCTCGATGATCACCATCTCGTCGTGGTGGTCGACCCCGCCATAGGGGCGCCGGTGTGCGCAGCCGGGGGAGTGGGCCCGGCCCTGGTAGCGACCGGCCGCGTCCGTGGTGTAGGCCTGTACCGAAGCCAGGACACCCAGGGGAAGGCCCGAGCCGGGCCAGTCGTCGTCCGAGTCGGATTCAAAGGGTTCCAGGTCCAACTGCTCCATCGCCAGCAGGCCGTTCCAGACGTCCGGCGTGAAAGGACTGAGCGGATGTCCCCGGTCGTCGTATCCGCCAGCCTCAAGATCGCGCAGGTCTGGCACTGAGCGGGCCAGGGCCAAGGATTTCAGCGCCTGGCCGACGTCCCGGCGCCCTTCGCACAACCGCACGAGCACCCGTTCGCCCTCTGCTGCGCTCAGGCTGCGGCCGAATGCCTCATCGTGCGGGTCGTACACACGGGCAGTCCACACACTTGCGCTATCAGGCTCGCCTGCGGACAGGGCCTGTAGGCGGGTCTCGAGCAGAGCTTCGGGCAGGTCCCTTGCGCCGGCGAGGATGACGCCCTGCCATCCGGCGGCGCACCGCTGTTCCAGAACACTCAGCGCCACTACCTCTACGCCGGTGCCGACACCGACCACCGCATACAACTGTTCCGCGTCGGGCATCGTGCTGCGCAGTGCGCGCAGATGCTCCGCGGTCACCAGGCGGCGGCCGTGCACCGGCGTGTCGTCGAACACCCCGGGCAACAGCCCCTCATCCGCGCCAGGCGACGGCTCCGCCATGGCCACGCATGTCGACGTGTCCTGGTCCAGCACTTCGTAGTCGAACACGGACTGCCGCGACAGCAGGCACGCGGCCACCGGCTCTGGGACCCGCACCGTGACCGCCAGCCGCGCCCCCCAGTCCACGGCGACCGTGAACGAGGCGAGCACTCCCTGCTCCCACTCACTCAGCCGGTCCGTCAACGCCCCACGGCTGCCGCGCTCCGCCAGAGCAGCACCGGGAACGCGCCCGACGAGTACACGCTCGCCGCCCTGGCCGGCCATGATCGACCGCGCAGCCTCCTCCCACGTGCTCAGCAGCACCCGGGCTCGCTCCAGCATGGGGTGATATCCCTTGCGGCGGGCGCTCATTCCGCTCGCCAGCTCGTGGACGAGGTACTCCTGCTCGCGCGGATAATCCCAACTGTCCTCCACCTTGCTGTGCCACCGCCGCCACAAGGACTTCAACTTCGCTGCCGCCTCGGCAGGGGTCCCCAGCGGGGCAAATACCGGATCATCGGCCGGGACGCCAGGCTCCTCCATAGCCGATACCGCTGCTGCCAGCACGAGCGAGTCCCGGGCGACCAGCCGTGCGGCCTGTGCACGCAGCGCCTCCAGATGGTCGGCCTTGCGCTGAACTCCTGCCTCGGCCCAGGACCTCAGCCAGGGGAACAGGTCCAAGACCTGGTACACGCGGGTCAGACTGGTCAGGGCGTCGAGCCATTCAGTGAAGACGGTCCCACGCACGTGGCGGGCTTCCTGCAGCTCCTCCCAGCGTTGGCCCTCCGCCTCGTCTTCAACTTCCTCCTCACCGTCGGCAGGGGCATTCTCCTCGCTGCCCGAAGCGGTCCGGAAGAGCACGGATGCCGCCTGGCCTACTTCTTCGTCGCTGTATGAGTCCTCGTCCACCTCGTGACAGCGGCCCAGTTCATACAGCAGCCCCAGACCGGTCACCGCATTCATGAAAATGGCCAGAGCCGAGCCGGGACGTGCCCAGGAGCCATACGCCGTGCACTGGGGACAGAGCCGGCCGACCGTCGTAGCGTCCAGTCGTACCTCCCGCTCGGTGACACGCGCCGAACGCAGATAGGAGCATGAGGATTTGGTGTGCAGCTTCGATTGCTTGCCCCGCGCCGACCACACGGTGACGGCGACGCCCTCGAACGGACCGAGCGGCACATCAGGCGTCAGTAGACCATATGTCATACAACCTCCCCCATAGTGGTGGTACTTGAGCCTAGCCGTGGCCACTGACACCGGTCCGCGAATGCCTGCTGACCGGCCTGAGAACGTACCCGTAGCCTTCGGCCGGTGAACGACAAGAATTGCGGTTCGAGGTTGGCAGGAACGGCCTACCTCGCTCGGCTGGTAGCGAGGCGAAGATGCCCAACACTGTTCGGAGTTTCCGGCTGAGCACGAGCGACGGCTGCGCAGTCCCAAGCTGTCCCGGCGATCGCGTACTTCACTCGGTTCGGAGATCGTACCGGCGCATGCCACGAGCACCTTCAGGTGGGGAGGATCCACGGACAGCCCGACAGAGACGGCAACCGGCCCAGCTGGCAGCGCTGCCCACCGATTCGTACGCGAAAGTCACCAGGCCACTGTGGCGAGTCCGGTCACGACAACAGCGCCCAGCAGTGGGCGGAACACAGCGGCCCGTGAACCCCTCTGCCTTAACGGCAGAACGTGGCCTGCCCGGCCGGAGACGTCGGCGATCAGCCGTCTCCGCTTGAAGGCGACACGAAACCGGGTCAGGAAAGTACCAGGATATGGCGGTCTCGAAAGCATGCCCCGCTCACACAGCAAGATCACGTCGGCAAGTCTCCCGTTGACGCGGATAGGGGCCCGTGTGCGCCCCTGCCGTGAGCCGGCGGGTGGGCGTCAGACTTCCGTCAAGAAGTTGTCGTCGGTCAGCAGCCAGGCCAGGCCGGATGCGTCGGTGAAGACGGTGGTGACGGCGATCTCCTCGACGGGATCCATGGAGGAAGCCTCGGAGGAGAACTGGTAGGCCTGCCGGGGCCCATACAACACGGCACATCGACGATGCGGTGATCCGGTACTCGGGTCGCCTGGCCCTGTTTCCGCAGTGAGATCACCGAATGCGACGTCGACATCGGTGATGGGACGATCACTGCCATTGTTTACGACAGCCTGGAGGTAGCAGCCGCCGGGTGCGTCCGTCCCGTCGGGAGCGAACACCAGCCGGGTACGCGCCTCTCGAACACCTCGTCGGCACCCTCTGCCGCAACCACATCCCGCCCGGCCAGCACGCCTCCTGACACCCTGGCGCCCCCGCCTCGGGCCACACCGCGAATCACCCGAACCGGCGAGCAGGCACCGAAAGGTGGCTGGCACCAGCCCTAGCCGCCTGCTGCGCGCCGGCCAAAGCGGCCGCTGCCGCCACTGCGGTAACCGCGTCGACTTCTACCAGCGTGCCGAACAGCGGCCCATCGCCCTGCACCCCACCGAACTAGCTGCCACGCAAGTGCCCCAAGCCTGCCTCTGGCACCTCGGCAGCGGCATCGCCTACCCACACGGTGACGGCACCACGTGGTGCCGCATCCCGCACGCGGTGCTCTGCCCCCGCCGCACCCCCCTGTGCCGCATGGCCCTCACCGCGAGGCTCCGCCGCCGGCTCGCCGTCAGAACCCGCCGCCTGACCGACACCGGCTCCTTCGCCCCCAGACCGGCTCCCGCCAGAACGCAGGCCCCCGACTCTGGCCTTGAGGCCGGTAGCTCGGCCCGGCCCGTCGTGCAGTTGCTGCTGTGCCGCTACCTCGCAGAGCCCACAGTCGAAGTCATCCGATGCGTGGCCCAGACCCGCCACCGCCACCGCTGCACCCATCCCGTCCTGACCCCCACCGCACCCGGCGGTACCTGGAGGCTGATGCCCACCGGACCCCATCGCGAGCAACTGACGCTGCCCGATGGAGACCTGGGCCGCCTGCCCTACAGCGAACAACTACGCTGGCGCGCCCAGCGCTGCCCCCTACACGCCGCCGCCCCAGGCGCAGCCCACCTCGCCCTGGTCGAATGGCAGCCCTTCACCCCCTTCTCCTGATGGCCCTCGTGGGTGCCAAACCCGAACGCGCTGCCCACTGCCTGCGCCGGCGCCTCACCGTCCGGCTGCCCATCGACGTGATCACCACCCACTGCCCGGACGCGCACGGACAGGTCCTGCTCAACCTCGCCTTCCCACCCGCCGTCCACACCGCCCTCGCACGCGAAGCCCGCCACGCGGGCCTCACCCCCGACCGCTACATACGCGAAGCCCTCCAGCGAGCCCTTGCCGCCCACGCCGACCGCGAGACCGAACGCCTCGACTGTTGGTAGCGGCCTACCTGGGGTGCATGTGCCGGAGACGGTGGTTGCGCCCCTCGTGTGAGTGCAATGGTCATATCGGAGAGCTGAACTTGTCGTTAACCTCGTCCTCGTTGGGGGTGGGGGATGGAGCAGGGCGTTTTCGAATCGGTTAGGTATTGCGCGACGTGTCAGGGCTGTGGTGCGGAGCTGGAGTGCTGCGGTGTCCAGGCTCTCGTGGACGGCCGCTTGCGGTGGGATGTCGAGTCAACGTGCCTGGCCTGTGGATTCGCGGTCGCCGTGTGTGGTGGGGACCTGCCGAGCGAACGACGGGATCAGATTCTGTCCGAGCATGGGCCAGCGAGGCTGCAGGTGCTCAGTCCGGCGGCCAAGAGTGTCGTGATAATGCGGGTGCTGCGAGCTGAACTCGGCGTTGACCTGGTCAACGCTAAGGCTGTGTCGCGCCGCGTGCTGAGTGGTGACTACTCAGGGACCCTTCCTGAGATGGAACTGCTGGCCCGTCAGTTGCGGGCGTCTGGCATCGCTGCCGTAGCTACTCGGTCATAGGTGTCTCGTCCGGCAGCGCGTGCGGATGCGCCTGGCTTGGTGCCTTTCTTGTGGTGGGCGGGGCGATTGAATGCCAGCCGGTCCGACTCTGACACCACCAGCTCGCCGTCCAGACCGGTGCCTTCG
Organism: Streptomyces sp. NPDC050674; assembly: GCF_040654575.1. Classification (NCBI taxonomy): domain Bacteria; kingdom Bacillati; phylum Actinomycetota; class Actinomycetes; order Kitasatosporales; family Streptomycetaceae; genus Streptomyces; species Streptomyces sp. NPDC050674. Next base: position 355,311 of record NZ_JBFAIG010000003.1, on the reverse strand, counting down.
GCAGTTGGGCGAGGGCGGTGGCTCGGATCTCGGGGACCGAGCCGGTCGGGTCCATTCCCTGGCAGGAGCGCAAGCACCCGACCGCCGGTGTGGACGGCGAGCTGCGCGCGGTAGCCGTCCCACTTCGGTCCCGCCGCCCACCCGACGGGCGCCGGGGTCGTCGGCCAGAGCGAGGAGTGCGGTAACGCGTTTGCCGACCGGCTCGCGCTGGGCCTCGAAGCCCGAGGGCCGGACTCCGGTGGGTGCCGGGGCTGCGCCGGGGAGAAGGGGCGGCACCTACCGCCGTCAGGATTCGGCAGCGGACACGTGGCAAGCCAACTCGCTGGCCAGGCGGTGCATGACCGTGCGGTTGGCGTGCCGCATCGTGGCCCGTACGACGGGGGCCAGCAGCCGGTCGGCGAGCGGGGCGCGTACCCACGTGTACGTGAACGAGACGCGGGCCCCGCCAGTGGGCAGCGGTTCGATGGTGTAGGTGCCGCGGCCCTGCCGCCGGCCGGCCGCGCTGACGTTGCGTTCGACGATGCGCCGAGGGGCCTCCGCCTCGACGACATCGATGGTGACGTCGGTCTTCGTGCCGCCCAGCGCGGCGGTGACCGTGGCGCACGACCCGATACCCCTGGCGGGGCCGGTGTAGCGCCAGTTGGTCAGGTAGTGGTCGGTGAACCGCTCGTGGTTCGCCATGACGTCGAGGAAGCCGTAGACCTGCTCGGGAGTCTGAGGTACGTCGATCGACACGGTAACAGACTTCATGTACCACACGGTACATGCGCCATGTACCGATTGGTACAGTCGTGACGTGGTGACCATGGACGACTCTCATCCCGAGGGCGAGGCCGAGCAAGGCGCGCACGGGGATCGGCGCGCACAACTGGTGGACGCGGCTGTCGACCACGTCGTGGCACACGGCATCGCGGACCTGAGCCTGCGCAGGCTGGGCGCCGCGATCGGCGTCAGCCACCGCATGCTGATCCACTACTTCGGCTCCAAGGAACAGCTGCTCGTTGAGATCGTCCGGACGTCGGAGCGACGCCAGCGCGAGGTGCTGTCCCGGCTCCGCCTGGAGCTCGGTCTCTCGCCCGCCGATGTCGCGCGGCTGCTGTGGCGGCAGCTCACGGCCCCTCGGCTGGCCGGTCAGGAGCGGCTCTTCTTCGAAATCTGCGGGCACGCGCTGCGTGGCCGCCCCGAGGCCGCCCCGGTCCTCGAAGGGCTGGTGACGGACTGGCTGGAGCCGCTCGTGGCCGCCGAGGTCGGGGCGGGGGCGGACCCTGCCCTGGCCCGGAATCGGGCCAGGCTGGGACTCGCCACCGTCCGCGGCCTGCTGCTGGACCTGCTCGCCACCGGTGACCGCGCCGGCGTCGACGCGGCGATGGAGGAGTTCCTCCGGCTGTACTACGGCTCGGAGTGAGGAGACCACCGATCAGGTTTCCCAGGTTTGCTGAGACACATACGAAGCGTCTGGAGAACCGTCCCACTTCGGCTCCGCCGCAGACCCGGCGGGCAGGGCAGGGCTGTCGACGGCCAGCCCCGGGCGCCGCGCCCGCGCTATTCGAGGTTCCTGCGTGCCTCCGTGCAGATCTACGGCCAGTGGTCGCTGCTGCGGGCGGCGATCCTGGTGCTGGTGGAGCCGACCGCCGAGCAGCGCGTCGTCCCAGCGCCCGCGGGGTAGCTCGCCGAACACCTCGAGGTAGCCGTCGGTCTTCACGTCGTCCCCGCGCCCGCGGGGTTATCCGACGGCGGGCTGCGCCGAGGTTGACAGACGTCAGTACGATTCCTCATTCATCACGGGAGGAACAGGGCAATGCGACTCAAGACATACGCAGCACCGTCGAAGCTGTGGCTCACTGCGTCCTGGCCGGCGAGGTAAAAGGACGCTGGTGGCGTCGGAGTGGGCGACGGCCACGCCGGGGCACAGGCAGCGTCGTCCACGGTGCGGACGCGCCTCCCGCCGCCTCGCGTCCGCTCGGAGTACGTCCGCAGCTCCAAGGACATGACTGACGTGAGCACTTGGGGTGGCTGGCAGTACCTGGAGGTGCGGACCTGAGAGGGGGCGGCGCTACTTCACCGCTCCGGTGCGGAACGGGTGACCGCCGTCGTCGATCCGCAGCGTGCCCGAGCGGGGGCCCTGGGTCCATCTCAGTTCCAGGTACCAGCGCACCTCGCTCTTCGACGTGTGCGCGGTGACGTCCAGGACCAGGGGGGTCCCGGCGGACGCCTGGTACGGGAAGCCGCCCCTCGGGCTCAAGGCCCGGGGCTCGGGGGCGTCCAGGTCCACGGCGAACGTGTGCTGTGCGTCCGTGCCTTGGCAGTCCGCGTAGGTGACTTCGGCGGGCGGGGCTTCGGTGGACAGCACCCGGACGTCCATGGCGGTCATGATCACGGGGCCCTCTGCCGTGCTTCGCACCTTCAGGCGGAACGCCGTGGGACGGGTCCGAGTGCCGTCCGTCCGGGGGCAGTCGTCGTTGTCCGACGGGACGACGGCCGCCGAGAGGGGGACGTTCCCTCCGGCCGCTTCGACCACCTCGGTCGACGGGTCGGGCACCGTGATGGCCGGGACCGTCAGGTCCGGTACCGACTCGGCGCGGAACCGGTCGATGGCCAGCGCTCCGGAGGTGCTGAGGGCGACCACTGCGGCCCCCAGCAGGACGTACCGCGAGACGAGTTGGCGGGCTCGCGGCGTCGGCTCCGCGGTAGGCGGCTGACTCTGGACGACCGGTACCGGCGCGGGCAGCGGCACCTTTGCACCCTCCGACGGGCTCGCCCCCCTCCCGCGACGCGCCTCGTCCGCCACCGCCCATCGCCGGTGCAGCTCCAGCAGCTCCTCGGGGTCCGCCCGGCAGATCCGGCCGAAGCGTTCGACCGGGGCGAACTCGGCCGGCACCGAGTCACCGGTGCAATAGCGGTGCAACGTCGAGGTACTCAGGTGCAGCCGGCCCGCGAGAGCACCGTAGCTGAGGCCCGCGCGCTCCTTCAGCGAGCGCAGCATCTCGCCCAGCCCGGCCACCGTATCGGCGTCCCTCACCGTCCCCACCCCACCCACACTCCCACCCCGTGTCCCCTGCGGCCGCATCCCGCCTGGTCAGGGGATGCGGAACGTCCCAGCGTCCCGGGACGGCCGTCCGGGCTGGCCCGGGACGGCTGGCCCGGGCAGGCTGCGATCACCAACCGGCGAGCCCGACAAAGGGATCATCACACATCTCGCCGGACGGCTCGCGCGCGCAAGCGCGGCCCTCCAGTCGACCGACCGATCCGCCCCAGGATGGAAATGATCACCGTCATACGCCAGACCCGTTCGCCCCGAAGATCCCTGATGCGCCGGCCGGCGATGGTGGCGAGAAGCACCGTGCTCGGTGTGCTCCTCGCCCTGCTGCTGTCCGTCTCCGGCGTCTTCCTCTCCGCCACCCCCGCCCGGGCGAACGACTACTACAGCAGCATCACCGAAGCCTCCGCGGCCAACGTCGACTGGATGTCACGCGTCCCGGACGGGACCAACCTCGCCTGGCTCTCGGTGCCCGGCACCCATGACAGCCTCGCGCTCTGCGGGGACGCACCGGACCCGGACACCGGCCAGTGCTCGGGCATCGTCACCAGCATCACCCAGACGCAGGAGAACCACGGCTTCAGCGCGAAGACCCTGACCACCCAGTTCGACGCCGGCATCCGGGCGCTCGACATCCGGGTCCGGGTCGACAAGGGGGACGAGGGGCTGAAGTTCACCATCCACCACGGCGCCACCTATCAGTACGCCAACTTCACCGACGTACTGAAGGCCACCCGCGACTTCCTGAGCGACCACCCCGGCGAAACCGTCCTGATGAACCTGAAGGCGGAGTGCACCGGCTCCACCTTCTCCTGCAAGGACGCCGACGGATTCGGGACCGACGAGTGGCGCAAGAAGATCTTCGACTCCTACCTGAACGGCCGCTCATACACCGGGGACGGTAACGAGAGCACCCCGTCGACCGCCTGGCGTGACCTGTTCTGGCGCCCCTCGGTCACCGGCGAAAGCCAGTCGAGCCGCGTCCCGACGCTCGGCGAGGTACGCGGCAAGGCCGTGCTCCTCGGCTACGGGAACACCGGCGGCGGCATCTTCGGCGGCTACGGGCTCAAGCAGCCCTACCCGTCCGGCGGCTCCAACGAGGAGTACGTGCAGGACGACTTCGAACTGTCCACCATCAGCGACATCGACGACAAGTGGGAGAAGGTCCGCGCGCACCTGCGCCGGACCAACGGCACCTGGGACGGCAGCCGCCCCGGTGAGAAGGACCACGAGTACAAGCAGGACGCGCTGTATCTGAACCACACCAGCGGCTTCGGAGTCGGCGTCCACCCCTACACGGTGGCGGGCGGCACCCCGACGGCGACCGGTGTGAACAACTTCCTCATCCAGTGTCTGCGCGCCGAGAAGGACCGGTGCCCGGAGTTCTACGCCGGACGCGACGACCGGTTCGGCGGACGGTCCGACCTGGACCGTATGGGCGTCATGATGATGGACTTCCCCGGCGGCAAGCTCATCGACGAGATCATCGCCCGCAACTCCGTGACGCACACCGACATCCGCGACGTCATGGTGGTGGGCGATTCCATCAGCCACGGCTACGAGGGCGACCACACCTGGCGCTACCGGCTGTGGGACTGGGCCAGGAGCAAGAAGTGGCCGGTCACCTTCGTCGGACCGTACCGGGGCACCGTGCAGCAAGCCGACGCGCAGCCGCCGCGGCCGCCGGTGCTGGGCGAGAGCGGCAACGGCGAGCCCACGGAACCAGGTCCGGGCGACCCGCGCGTCCAGGGCGAGTACGCCGGGGACGTGAACGCCGGATTCTCCGTCGGCGGCTCGGCTCACTACGCCCTCTGGGGCCGTTCACTGGCCCGGACCGTGCCGACCATCAAGCCGGTCATGCAGGAGCTGAAGGCCAAGGGCCGGACGCCCGACCTGCTCCTGGTCGAGCTGGGCTTCAACGACATCGGCTGGTACGGGGCGGGCGCCGATCTGGTCGGCACCATGAAGAAGTTCGTGGACAACGCGCGTGCGGTCAACCCGGACGTGCGGATCGTGCTGGCAAACGTCCCCCAGCGGACCACCCTGGGCGACGCCAACCCCAACCTCCCCCAGCGCATCACCGACTACAACACCGCCCTCGCCAAGGCGGCCCCCGGCTGGAGCACCAGCGCCTCGCCGGTGGAGCTGGCCGACCTGGACAAGGCGATGGGCCGCGACCCGAAGGCGACGACCTGCGCCACCACCTACGACGGGCTGCACCCCAACGCCCTCGGCGAGTACCGCATCGCCCAGGCGTTCGGTACCGTGCTGCACAAGGAGTTCGGCATCGGCGCCGCCGCACCCGACGTACCGGGCAGCGCACCCGGCCGGTCGCTCGCCACGCCGTCCGGCATGAAGTTCGACGGCACCCAGCAGGGCGTCACCGCCACCTGGGACAAGGTCTTCGGCGCGCACACCTACGACGTTCAGTGGCGTGACGTCACCACAGACCGGCAGTTCACCGACCAGCCCTACGACGGCCACACCTACGAGGTGCGGGTCCGTGCGGTCGCCGGTGACGGCGCGGCCAACCGTTCCTCGTGGTCCGCGGCGGTCCGGGGCGAGGCGGCGCCGACGACGGCGGGGCGGCCGCCGGGGCTGGCCGCGACGGCCGGCGCGGGCTCGATCGACGTGCGCTGGTCGGCGCCGACCGACTCGCACAGCGGGTCGATCGTCCGGTACGCGGTGTGGGTGTACGACAAGAGCACCCCGACGAATCACTCCCGGATCATCGGCTACCCGGCCTCCGCCCGCTCCGCAAGGGTCACGGGGGTCACGGCGGGTCACGAGTACGTGATCATGGTCTGCGCCTGGAACGCGTCGGGTGAGGGGAAGCCCAGCATGAGCGACACGGTGGTCCCGGGCTAGCGACCGGTTGCGCTGTCTGTGCCGAGCGCTCCGTTCGGGGGATACGTTCCGGGTGGCGCGCTCGGCCACAAGCATGGACAATGTCGGCATCGTCGTCGAGGACATGGACGCCGCCGCGTTCTTCGAGGAGCTCGGCATGGAGCAGAGGCCGGGGAGAGCGCGCGGGGCGGCTTCGCCGACCAGTGCACCGGGCTCGACGGCGTCCACTGCGACATCGCGATGCTCCGGACTGCGGATGGGCACAGCCGACCGGGGCTGGCGAAGTACCGCAGCCTCGATGTCATTTACGGCGGGCCGTGCGACCGGCCGCACGACGTCCTGGGCATCCACCGTGTCATGTGCCGTCCATGACAAGGCCACTGGCCTCCGCCAGGACCACCGCTCGACCGTAGGGGCTACCTCCTGGAGAGCGGTCAGGCGCCCGTGGAAGGGCAGCTCCGTGCGACCATGCGGGAGTGGGGCAGCGCGGACCCGTGGCGAGCGTTCTGGGGGGTCTGGCCGGGCTGACTGCTCTGGCTGTCTCGTTGCGCGCTGCCCGCGGCTCCCGGGGCTGCTGTCCGTCGGCGGCGGGCAAGGGGGTCCGGTCGCGGTCACTGCACAGCACGCGGTACAGCGACGTTTTATCGAGGACATCGACCAGCCGCCCCCCTGAAGGAGGCCGGCCCTCGCGCAGAGCGGCCCGGAAGGCGCGACCTCGAACAGCTCGCCACGCGCATAGGTCATCCGTTTGCCAGGAGGCAACAGTCATGCCGGAACAGGTGGCCAGCGGCCCTCTTGCAGGACCGCGAACGGATGAGGGGGGCGGCCATCCGGCCGCCCCCCGTTGGCTCACTCCGCGGTCGATCGCGGCTGTCAGCTCCTGACGGTGACGGTCGGGTTGCTCGGCGCCGAGCCGTCCTTGTGGCCGGTGCGGAGTGCCGTCACCTTCACTGTGATCTTCTTGCCTTTGTGTGCCGACTTCAGCGTCAGCGACGACGTGGTCGCGCCGGTGATGGCCGTGCCGCCCGCGTACCACTGGTACTTGTACGACGTCGCCGTCGGGCTCCAGGTCCCATTGGTCGTCTTCAGCGTCCTGCCGACCTTGGCCGTGCCGCTGATCACCGGCAGCTTGGTCGCCTTGGGTGCGTCCCCCTTGGCGACGGTGACTGCCGCCGAGGTGGCCGTTTCGCTCTGCCACCCGCTCTTGAGGGCGGTGACGGTCGCAGTGAGCTTCTTGCCGACGACCGATGCGGGGACGGTGTACGAGGCGGAGGTGGCCCCTGGAATCGTCTTGCCGTCGGCCTTCCACTGGTAGGTGTAGGAGGTGGGGGCCGACGACCAACTGCCGGGCGTGGCGGTGACCTTGGCGCCGACCTTGGCCGTGCCGGTCACCTTGGGGGCGGTCGTGTTCTTCAATTGGGGCTGGGTCACGGTGAAGGTGCCGCGCGGGTACGCGCAGCAGTTGGTGACCACGCTGATATTCCAGGTGCCCGGCGCCGCGCCCGTCAGGTCGAGGGTCGCGGTCAGCGTCTTGTTGTCCGCGGAGACCGAGTTCGTCGTGGCGGTCAGCGTCTTGCCGTTCTGGGCCAGCCGTACCGTGGCGTTCGCGGGCAGTGCGGTGCCGGTGACCGTGAGCGTGACTTTGCCGCCGGCGGCCCCGGTGTCGGGGCTCACGGCGGTGACGCCGACTTTGTCCGTGCCGCACAGCGTCGAGAAGCAGGTCAGTTTGGCGTTGTAGGACGTGCTGGACGCCTTCTCGGGCAGCGCGAGCAGGAACAGGCTCGCGCTGGCGGCCGAGGACGAACCGCCGGCCGAGCACTGGGACCCGGAGGTCGACAGCGTGCAGCCGTTGTTCCAGGCGCTGTTGTACAGCGCGGGCACGGGGGTGGTGGCGGCACCGCTGGTGTCGGTGATGTCGGCGTTGAAGCGGTCGTACCCGGCCGTGGGCAGGACCGCGCACACCGCGGTGCGCTGCTCGTCGAGCCTGCCGGTGATGGGCCCGTAGCCGTACGACACCGACGGCACCTTGGTGCACTCCGGTGCCGGCCCGTCCGCGGTCGCGATGCGCAGGGCGTCCAGACGGTACTCGGGCGCGGCCTTGAGGTTGGCCGGAGTCTGCACGAGGACCTGGTGGGTGGTGGACCCGGTGACCGCGCAGGAACGGTTGCGGAAGGAGCACTCGGTGGTGCCGTCACCGCCGAAGGCGATGATGTTGGCGGTGCCCAGCGCGTCCCGGACGTCCAGGTGCAGGACGTCAGCCGCGGCGTCGACGGTGACCTGGTGGCAGGTCAGGGTGCCGGGTTGGCCGTACGTGCCAGCCAGGGAGGGGCCGCCGACCTTCGTCGCGGCGTCCTTCAGACAGCCCGCCGAGGAGGCGCTCGCGGTCACGTCACGCCGGGCCAGGGTATACGTGGCGGCCAGATCCCGGCCGGTGACCAGCACGGTGTGGGCTTGGCCCGGGGTCAGCGGGCACAGCGTCCAGCCGTTGGTCGTGGCGGTGCGATCGCACACCTTCTTGCCGGCGGCGTCGACCACGGAGAACTTCGCCGGTACGCCGCCGGAGGTGTTGACCAGTTGGAGGACCTCTGCGTTCGTGTGCCTGTCGGCCGGTATGTTCAGACATCGCGAGAAGACGCCGTCACCGGTGGCCAGTGTGGCCGTGGGACCGTCGGCGGTGAAGCTGCCGGCCGGCAGGACCGGGCAGTCGTTCGCTGCGTCGGTTCGGTGGAAAGCGATCGCGTAGGGGCCTGTCGCGTCGTCGCCGACGTCATCGGTGTGCACCAGTGCCCGGTAGGGGGCCGGACCGGTCAGCGCGCAGTCGCCGTCCGACAGTTCCGTTGCGGTGCACTGCGCGACGCCGTCCCGATCGTAGACCGCGAGCTCGGTGTCCACACCGGTGGCGGCGATCGGGGTGAGCGCGGCGATGCTGGAGCCCTGCGGGGCGTCCAGCGTCAGGCAGTCGTACTGCCCGATCGTGCTCAACTCGCCCTTGTGTGAACCGGTCTCGGTGGCCACACACCCGGCGTCGGAGGAACGGTCCAGCAGGAGCAGGTCGTCCGGGTCGCTCTCCGTGTAGGGGAAGGGGTACGCGCCGTCGAGCGCCGCGGTGTAAGTGCCCGCGGCCGGCAGACGGCACGGGTCGCTCTCCCGGCAGACGATCTTCCCGTCCGTGTCGAACACCCGGAGCGCGCTTGCGGAGTAGGTGTCCACGGAGTGCACCAGGTACCGGCCGGCCTTGTCGACGGTGAAGGTGAAGCAGGGGTTGGTGCCGTAATCCAGCCCCTCGGGAAGGCCGAACGGACGCACGACCGCGCTACGGCAGCCCTGCGGGTCGGACAGCGACCGCACCTTGACCGCATACTCGGCGGGGAAGCCCCTCTCCGCGTACGTCACCTGCGACAGCACCCGGTAGGGACCGTCACCGGGCAGCACACAGCTGCGGGTGTCCTCGTCGTCCTCGGTGACGCGCGGGCAGATCCATGCGCCGGTGGCGTCGGTGATCCAGGCGAGGCTGTCGCCGTAGTACCTCGTGCCGTAGGTGAGACGGACGCGTTCGCCCGCCTTGCCCTCGAACTCCTGGCAGCCGACCTCCAATTCGCCTGTCGAGGAGCGGCTCACCGGCTGCTGGTCCCAGCCCGTGCCGACGGACTGAAAGCAGCCCGGGGTGCCTGCGCCGAGCGGCACCACGGTGAGCGAAGCCTGCGCCTGTGCCCAGCCGCTGTTGACGATCTTGAGTGTGTACGTGCCGGCGACGGGCACCTGGCACCGGCCGTCCCTCGACAACTGCTCGTCGTAGCAGTCGACCTCGGTGCCGTCGGCGGCGTACAGATGCGCGTCCAGGTGGTCGAGCGACACGAGGTACAGGCCGGCCGCCGAGGCCGTCACGGTGAAGCAGACGCCTTCCTGGGCCGGGACGTTCGCCTTTGCGACGGCGTCCCCCGGGTCACCGAACGGCGCGAGCGCGAGCGGCGCGCACTCCTCGTCGGCGGCGACGGCGTGGTTCGCCCCCGCCAGGGTCAGGAGTGAGGCGAAGAGCGAGACGACAGCGGCGAAGACGGCCGCTCTTCGGCCTCTCGTGGGTGGGCACGAGTTGGTGTCGGACAAGGGATCCCCCCTGGATCAACGGTGTCGGGGCGATAGTTGCACACAGGTGTGACACAACATTCGTGAGGATGTGGCAACTGCCGAACCGCTGCCTTCTCAGTGCCGTCCGGTTACCCCTCGGCCACCGTGCCGGGGGCGAGGACAACGGCGCTGTGGACCGCTGCCCGCCGCCCGGTACGGGGCGTAGTGAGATCATTTACGCGGACGCCACCGAAATCCTGACCCGCCACTGGAACCACCGCGACGCCCACCGCACCCGCGTTACCGAGGGCTCCACTCACGTCGCCTTTGTTCTCGAAACCCTCCACGCCGACCGCGACCTTCTTAAGGTCGCAGCGGACGAATTGCAGGCCTCCTCACCCCGCACACCTCGCAGGCCACCACCTACTGCATCAACCCGTTTCAGCCCCAGGCCATCGCCTGGGGCCGGGTCGTTCACTGAATCGCCGGGCCACCTGAAGGGGTGCGGCCGGGCGCGCACGTCTTGGAGGCGACGCAGAGGGCCGAGGCCTGCGGCGTTGTATCCGTCTCCGAAGCCGCCGCCGTTCCGGCGTCCATCGCGGCAGTACCCCGGCGGTCGGCCGAAGCTGTGGCGGTCCGCGCGCCCGCGCCGACGCCAGCGCGGGACACCTCGCAGAGGTTGACGACCAGGCCGGCGTGCCTCGCGGTCCCCTGGCCGCCACCCATCGGGGAGAACCCGGATTCCGCAAGATGCTCAACGGACTACCCACCCGTCAAGCCCTTGGGTGACTATGCAAGGACGGCTGACCTGGACCCGGTCGGCTTCGCCCGGCTGCTACCAGCCCGCAGCCCGACCAGCTCGGGCGCGGTGGCCAGCTGGCGGGGCCGGCGTCCGCGTACGGGCGGAGAATCGGGAAGTAACGGGGTATCCATGGGTGCCGCATACGGTCACCGATCCGCAACAGACGGCGCAGAGCACAATACAATCTGGCAACCGTGGCTGAATATGGTCTCTCAAGCTGACACGGCTACTCAGTAACCGCTGCCACCACAACGGGGGACTATCGTGATGATCACACGTCGCTACAGACCGATCGCGTTCCGGACGCTCACCCTGGGCGCCTGCGTGGCCGGGCTCGTGGCGCTCACCGGCTGCTCCCCGGACTCCCCGAGCGCGGGCGGCACGGCGACGTCGGCCGTCACTTCCTCGCCGACCAAGGGCGAGCAGGGTACCGACGGAACCGCGTCCCCTCAGGCGCTGCCCGCCGACAAGGTCTCACCTTCGGCAGGCGGCAAGGTGTCCCCACCCGCGGTACCGACGGGCACACCCGCTGCGTCGGCCTCTGGCTCGACGGCATCAGCGGGCACCGGTGATGGAGACGACGGGTGCGATCACAAGATGCCGATCTCGCCGGATGAGATCGCCGTATACCGCTACACACCCGAAGGCGGCTCCCTGAGTCTGATCATCCGACACGGCAACTGGGGTTGCGGCACCCCGGATTCCGACGGCGCACCGTTTGAAACGGTGGGCAAGGAGACCTACCTGCCCATGGACCAGGCCGCGTACGTCACCGTCACCGACCCCATCGTGGCAAGCACAGAGAATCAGCCCATCGGCGTGCAGGAGCTTCTCGACTGGCTGGAAGCGCACCCCGACAGCGGCTTGGTCTTCCGCTACCACCTGGGCGCCGACGGAGCCATCGACCGTCTCGAGCAGGTCTTCACCCCCTGAACCGACATGGGCCCGATCGTGTGCATTACTGCACCAGACCGACCGGTGCCCGCTACTCCTGGACTGAGGATTCCGCCCGGCACGATCCGCCACAGGCTCCCGTCTTTTTCGCACGCGCGGTAGGCCGGTCCACAGATGCAGTACAGGCCCGGCCTCATCGACGGCCTCACCGCCAAGACCGGCCTCGACTTCCAACTGCCGTAACCGCAACCATTGAGTGGGCGTTTAGTCCGTGCTGGCAGCGGCCTCGTCCGGGTTGGGTGAGGAAGCCTTGGCGGGTGAGGCGTCCGAGGCGGCTGCGGGTGATGTTGACGGATGCCTCGTCGGTGGGCATGCCGAGGAGTTCGTGCAGCTCGCGGGCTCGGAACTCTTGATCGGGATGCTGGTTGAAGGTGTTCGCGATGGCCTGGTAGGCGGTGTTCGTCTCGGGTGGTGCGGGTTGGCCTCCAGCCGGTGCGAGTTCGGAGATGACCTGCCGGGTGGTGGCCAGGTCCGCGAGTCGCGCTTCGGTCTCGGCCGGGGTGGCGGTCAAGTGCTGTATCTGGTCGCGCAGTTCGCTGGCCCGGGCTGCGGTCTCGTCGTGCTGGGCCTGGAGGTCGGCCAGGAGCTCGATGACGTTCACGCGGCCAGTCAGAAGGTGTCGCGCCAGGACGGAGCGGGTGTGGTGAGGCGGCGGGTCTTGTTCGCGATGGAGGTCCAGTAGACGCGCGAGGTGGACGTGCCGGGCCGGTGATCGTACTCGCGGGCGAGTCGGCGGTGCAGCATCAGCGTGCCGTTGAGACGAGGAACCGCATGAGTGCCCGAGCACTTTGCCGCTCGCAGCCAGGCTGAGGCATCCCTCAACTGGCGCTCGACGGCCAGCCGGTGAACGCGGACTCGGGCCCGGATCTCGCCCCGCCATGACCGCCCTCGGCGTCGCGCTCCATGAAGAGGTGACCCTCGACCTCGTGGTGGACGACCTGTCACACCGGGCGTAGGGGCGTCGACACCCCCGTGCCGGGTTCCGGGAGCCACCTGGGAGCCGATTTCAGGGAGCGGCTCCCAGGGAGAGGTGTTCCGCCTACGGAGAGGCCGTGCCGGAGGCGGTCCGGTGTGCCGCCTCCGGTCGGTCACTGGTGAATCGTTACTTCAGGGGGGCGCAGGTCTTGACGGTGCTTCCCTTGAACTGGGTGCAGATCAGAGTGTTCTTGGGGTACTTCGTGCCCGTGTGGGAGCCGTTCTTGCCCCAGCCGGCATGGGCCTCCCATTTGCCGCTGATCTTGTAGACGTCAGCTTTCTTCCAGCCACTGGCGGCCTTGTACGTGCCGCCGGGCTTCTTGTAGAGGAAGCGGGCGTACAGCGTCGGCTTCCTCGTGCCCGTGATGTCGGACTTGTGGGCGCCGACCGAGTTGAGGGCACGCCAGGACTTGCCGTTGGTGTACCAGTACTCGCCGCTCGTCCCGTAGACGCCGTTGACCTTGCGGATCGTCTTGTCCGTCGTCGCCGCAGAGGCCGGCGAGACGCTGACACCGAGCGCCAGTGCCGCCATGGTGGTCAGCGTAAGAATCTTCCCCGTTGTGCTACGCACTACATACCTCTGACGGCCGCCGTCCGCGCCACTTGGCGGCTGTCTCATCGATGGATGTATGGAACCCCGGCGCGGATCAGCAGGTTACCGGGTGGGGATGGGAGGTGACGGGGGGCTTGTGGGGAGGATGAGTGTGAGGACGGCTGCCGCGAACCAGCGGGTGTCGGTCAGGGCCCGGCAGCGTTCGACCACCGGTAATCGCACGGGAGTTGGGGTGACGGTCCCGTCGTGTGTCAAAAGGGGGCGCCGGACCGGGCCGAAACGGACGACCATGCACTCGGACGCTCCCGCGGTGGCCTGAGTAAGAAAATTCACCTCGCCGGCGACAGCCTGGCACGGCCTCTGGCCCTCAGGGTCACCGCTGGCCAGGCGGGTGACGCTCCGGCCTTCGAGACCGTCATGGCGAGCATCCGTGTTCCTCGTACCGGTCCCGGGAGACCGAGGACTCGGCCGGAGGCCGTCCTGGCGGACCGCGCGTATTCATCCCGCGCGATCCGAGCCTTCACTCACCGACGACGGCCTACGCCCATGCCCTTGATCAAGCGGTCTGGCAGGGGCGTGACGAGGGGAACCTGGCCGAGCGCTTGGAGCCCTTCAAGGCGGAGTTTCTCGCCACGGCACGCCACAGTCTGACCTGACGTCGCAGCTCACAGCCACGCGTTCGGTGGCCGGCCGCCGCGAAGGAGCCGCGCTTCTTGCGGGCGCGGGAGCTGTCGGGCCGTGATTCTGACGGCGGTTGCGGGGCTGGGGGCACGGCCAGCCTGGAGGCGTTCACGCAGTGGCGCTGGACGACGGCACCCGCCCGTTCTGACCCCACCCGGGGGTGGAGCGAAACCTTTCGCCGTCGGCATCGAATGCTGCGAGATGTATTGACGGCCCGTCAGGTGTTGCTCGTATCATCCAGAACGTTCGACAGGACAGCTGACGTTCGACATGCAGAACAGACAGTCCACCCGCCCTTTCATGGCAGCCCCCACTCCCGAGGCGGATTTCGAATGACATGGACCGGTCATATCCTCAGTCGCCGTGCGGCCCTGGCCACGACCGGCGGCCTGGCCGCCGGCGCCCTGCTGCCTCACGGCACGGCGGGAGCAGCCGTGGCCGGACCGGCCGCGACCTACACGAACCCCGTGATCTGGCAGGACTTCGCGGACATCGACATCATCCGCGTCGACAACACCTACTACTGCTCCGCCTCGACGATGCACTACTCGCCGGGCGCCCCGGTCCTGCGTTCGTACGACCTGGTGAACTGGGAGATCGCCGGCCACGCGGTGCCCGTCCTCGACTTCGGCGCCAAGTACGACCTGAACGGCGGACGCGGCTACGTCAGGGGAATCTGGGCCTCGTCCCTGGCGTACCGCCCCGCCGAGGGGACGTTCTACTGGCTCGGCCAGATCGATTTCGCCCGGACCCACGTGTACACGGCCCGCTCCGTCGAGGGACCCTGGAGCAGGCACGCGACGCTCCCTCAGGTGTACTACGACGCGGGCCTGCTGGTGGACGACGACAACACCCTGTACGTGGCGTACGGCAACGGCACGATCAGCGTGGCCCAGCTGTCGGCGGACGGCCGCAGCCAGGTGCGGGCCCAGCAGGTGTTCAGCACTCCGTCGAGCATCGGCACCCTGGAGGGGTCCCGCTTCTACAAGATCAACGGGAGCTACTACATCTTCCTGACCCGCCCGGCCAACGGTCAGTACATCCTGCGGTCCACCAGTGGCCCCTTCGGCCCCTACACCCTGCGGCAGGTTCTGCTCGACCTGCCTGGACCGATTTCCGGCGGCGGCGTTCCGCACCAGGGCGGGCTGGTGCGGACCCAGAACGGTGCCTGGTACTACATGGCGTTCGTCGACGCCTACCCCGGCGGGCGTATGCCCGCCCTGGCGCCCGTCACCTGGACCTCGGACGGCTGGCCGGTCCTCCAGCTCGTGAACGGCGCGTGGGGCAGGTCGTATCCCACCCCTGTCGTACCGCCGCCACCCCGGCAGGTCACTCCCCTGACCGGTGCCGACACCTTCGACGGCACGGTCCTCAAGCCCAGGTGGGAGTGGAACCACAACCCGGACAACGGCCGTTGGTCGGTGAACAACGGCCTGACCCTGCGCACCGCCACGGTCACCAACGACCTCTACTGGGCGCGCAACACCCTCACCCACCGCATCCAGGGACCCACCTCCACGGCAACGGTCCAGCTCGACCACTCCGCGATGCGGGACGGCGACCGGGCCGGGCTCGCGCTGCTGCGCAACTCCTCCGCCTGGATCGGCCTGAAGCGGGACGGGGGTGCGACGCGGGTGGTCATGGTCGACGGCCTGACGATGGACGGCAACTGGAACACCACCGGCACCGGGATCGAGCGGGCGAGTGCGAGCGTGCCGGGCGGTCGCCTCTGGCTGCGGGCGAACGCCGACATCCGCCCCGGAGCGTCCCGGCCCGGCACCTTCTCCTACAGCACCGACGGCGTCACCTTCACCCGCCTGGGCCCCGCCTTCTCCATGGGCAACGACTGGCGGTTTTTCATGGGCTACCGGTTCGCCCTCTTCAACCACGCCACGCAGGCGCTGGGCGGCTCGGTCCGCGTGACGCGATTCGAACTGTCCGCCCCCTGAACGGCCTGGCCTCCCCTGCCGTTGCACCGCTCAGTCTCATCGGCAGGCCCCACGAGGAGGCAGGGACGCGGCGCCTTCTGCGGGAAGCAGGAGGCGCCGCGTCCAAGCCATTCAACGGCCCGCGGATGCAGGCATCACGAGCCGCCGCGCCGGGTGCCCCGGACGAGCCGCCAGTCCTGCGAACCGCCTGAGGCCGCGCTCTGGAGGGTCAGCGGTCCGCCCGCGGTCGCGCCGGTGAGGTTGCAGGAACCGTCGGCGTTCTTGACGAAGGCCCTGGGCGGCCTTCGAGCGTGCAGACATTGACGATCTTCCTTCAGGCGAAGGCCGGATTGCTGCTGACCTCGTCCTATGGGCAGATGCTGCACGGTGTCGGGGCGCGCGTGATGTGCGGGGCGTCGATGCTGTACGCGCTCGCGGCGGTGCCGGCGTGGAAGCCGGGCGGCGGCTCGCCCCGGCCGATCTGGTACGCCGCGGGTTCCTAGCGCTCGCCTCGCTCCAGGTCGTGCTCGGCATTGCGCACGTCCCGTCGCTCAATGCCTCGTCGGCATAGCCGCAGCTCTCATCAGCTACCGTCGACTCACCAACTGAAACGACGTCCAAACAGAAGTCAAACCCGCGTCATACAGCCCACGGAATAGGAGACCCAAGTGACCGTCTACATATGCTCGTTGAAAACCGAGGCTCCACAGTCGATCCCCGCCGACGGCGCCTACCACATCGTCCGCTTCCCGTTCGGCTCCGGCGAGTCGTACGATGCGCACAACATGCACCAGACTGCCCAGCCGGACGGCTACACGGTCACCAACTGGGCCACGGACGACCGGGCCGGCCTGATCTGGCCCTCCACCGCGGGCTGGGGCCAGCTGTACGCGATGATCCAGTGGGCGGACGGCTCCTACACCGAGCTGCGGGACCGTTTCGTCCGCGATCCGCTGAACCTGTCTACTGGCAATGACTCGACGGCCACCGACCACCGTCCGTCGTCACCTGGCATGCAGTGTTTCACCAAGGGCCACGGCCTGTTCACCGCCGTCGGCACGCCGCTCGCGTTGCTCGTCTCTCACAACGACAGCGCCGCTCGCAATCTCGTGCTCGCCGAATTCAAGCTCGCCATCCACACCTGACCGGAGGGCGAACGGGACTTCCCCATGTGGCTGTGTGCGACCCCATCGACGGCACCACCGCACACATCCGCCCGTGTGGGGAGATCGACCACGACACCCTGCCGCCGCTGCGCGCCGCCGCCGATGCGTTGCCGTCGCAGGTGACCGAACTGCAGTGGGACCTGACCGACACGCCCTTCATGGACGTCGCCGGCCTCCACCTCCTGTTCCCCACGATCTGCGGCCCGGACCGCCGAACGACCGTGGCCGGACTGGGAGCTCAGCCGCTGTGGCTGCTGCTCACTGCGGCATCGTTGCGGTGATGCGCTTGCCCACCGGCTCGCGATGCACCTCGAAGCTTCGGCAGAGCGCCTTGACGATCTCCAGCCCGTGCTGTCCGACCCTGTCCGGGTCGGCGGCCCGCACCACCGGCAGCTGCGGTGCGGTGGTCCCACACCGTCACCGAGAGGGAACCGGACGTCCCGAGCCGGCTGCCGACCGGAAGTGCTCAGCTCCCCAGACCGACGAAGGCACCGCCTGGCCTTCCGGCAGATACTCGACGAACGGTGGGCGACAGCCACACCCGGAGCAGACGGGGCGGGACGCCGGTCAGCTCGGCGTATGGCTGCGCTGTTACCTGGACCTGCGCCAGCCGCTCACCGCGGCCGTCGTAGTCGCCCACCACGGTCCGGTCCTGACTCATGACAAGGTGCTGCCCTCGCCGAACAGCGGCACCTCGTGGATGTCGACGTCCGCGCGGATGCGGTGCAGGCGTTCTGCGTGACGTCACCCGCCGCTGGCGTCTCGGGCGACGTTGACGCCGACCCAAACGGCTCGTGCCTACGGCCCGGTCACCGGCTACTGGTGGTCGGCCTGTGCCGGCCGCCGTGCTGGCGGCCGGGTGCAGGTGGCGTGTTGGTGGGGTAGCTCAGCGGCTGATGAGGAAAGTTGCGCCGGCAGATCCGGCCAGGGTGGCCACGAAGGTCACAAGGCGGATGGGAAGCCGCTCGATGGTCAGGTGGAGGGACCCTACTCGTATCTCGACGAGCGGAGCGGGGGGCAGAGAGCGGGGCAAGTCCTGCATAGTGGGTTCCTGTCTGTACGGATGCGTTGCCTGCCAGCGTTGCGGCCCGGGGGTGTCTGTCGGGAGCGGAAAGGCCAGGTGGATCGGCCTTTCCGGGAAGTGTCATGCAGGGGGCTTCTCGGCTTTCGCCATGAAGCTGGAGAATTACCCCTCCACGGTCTGCTGCAGGCAGACCGCCCAGCGCATCGGGGGATGGCGTATCAAAAGCGAAGGGGAGCCTGCCTACCACCAGCGGGCCGCCAGTGGTCCCATCCGTGACTATGCGGCCGCGCTGCGCAAGGCGTGGGCTCCTGCCAAGCGCCGCGGCGTGCGCCAAGCGCAGCTGGCCCTATCCGCCAACTTCTCCGAGGCGGCGGTGAGCAAGTACTTCTCGGGCGAACGCATCGCTCCGGCCGAGTTCGTCGACGAGCTGTTCAAGCTCGTCGAGGCCACCGATACGAGCGCGGACAACGAGGTGAACGCCCGCGCCCGTGCGGAAGAAGCCGAACGCGTGCACACGTTGCGGCGCCGCGCCGAAAACGTCGGCTCCGCCAAGACGCAGCTGAACGCAGCCAGGGAAAAGATATGCCAGCTTGAGAAGCGGCTGGAAGCCGCCGAGGCCGCTCACCGCTCCGGTGCCGACCAGCGCATAAAGGAGCTTCAGGAACAACTCGCCCGTAGCGAGCAGGAGATCCTTGACTTGTCGAAGCAACTGCGGGCAGTGCAAAGGGAACTGAAGGCCGAGCGCGACCGAGGCTGGAAGGCCGCGCTGGAAAGCTCCGTGGAGAGTACCGCCCTAGCTGTGAGGGGCCTCGACGGCATTATTCGTGCCGCCCGGCCCCAGGAGGAGATCAACGACGAACAGGAGATGACCCACGAGCTGTTGGTGACTGTTGGCCAACTGCAGCAGCGCATCCGTCAGCTGCAATCCGGCAGGCCCGGTAGCACTTACCTCACATGGCAGAAGCCGAGTGCACCCAGGCTGCACGAACGCGACGCGCTCCTGTTCCGCCACCGGCTGCCCGTGCGTATCTACACCACGGCGGCGACCTTAAGTGCCTGTGTCGTCCTGCACATCAACGTCGCGTCTTTCGTCGTCACCTGGCGCGACGACGCCGGCTTGACCATCGCTCAGCTCGTCGCCTACATCATTCTGGTTTTCCCCCTCACCTTGGGCCTGTGGGGGCTGCTGACCGCCTCCGCACTCTTCGTCGCCTACGGACATCGCGACGCCTTCGGCCGGACTTCCGCCCATGTCACCGCTGCGGCTGCTGTGGCAGCCCTGCTGCTCGGCATCAGTGGACCGTTCTTCCTGCCTCCCCTGACGTGGGCCGGGCATGCCTGGGCCGTCTCCATCGGGATCCTGTGACCAGCGCCGGGCAAGCCGCTCTGGCTTCCTGTGGTGCGCACTCGGGAAGCCACTGGGGAACCCGCTTTGGTGCCCGGCACGAGCCCGACGGAGAAAGCCCTGGTCACCGCGCAGATACGGCCGCGCGCCGCGTTGTCATGATCCTCTTCTTTCCTCCTGAACTTCTGTGTGATATCCGTGGAGGAGGAGAGCATCGGGTTCGGAGGCCGGGTGCCCTTGGCGGCCGGGCGCGGTGCCAGACCTTGGCCGTCTTCCGTGCGATTCTCGGGACGATGGCCTTGTAGGCGCCAGCGCATCTTCCACTGCGGCAGCGTACGCAGCGCCTTCTCAGTTGCTTGCCGTGCTACGTCGTACGAAGGTGCCGGTGATCTGAAGCGGGAGGTCCCCGCGCTCGATCCGGAGGAGCGGCCCCCGGCCGATCCGGATGCGCCTGTTGCGCCCCGGCGTCCGACCAGAGGGCGGGGGAGCGGGAGATACCACGCGTTCGGCTGAACTGCGACCGGGCCGTCCTCGCCCGCGCGATGGTCCGGAAGAAGCTGCTCACCACCACGACAACCGCCACCGCCGTACGGGGCCGGGCGTACGACGTCGTCGCGCACCATCAGGCGGCGATGCCCGAGCAGCCGCTCGCGCCCCCGGCCGCAAGCCGTAGCGGTCCATGGTGGCGCGGGCTCGGTCGGCCGCCGTGGTGAACGCGTCCTGGAGGCCCGCCTCCCCGCGTCCGGCCTCCGGCTCCTGGTCGTCATGCTCGGGCGCGGACAGGATGGGCTCGGTCACCTGCTGTCAACTGACCATGGCAGCGGGGCTTTTCACTTCCACTGGGGGAAGAATGCGTTCACTCATTCGTCGACGTTCCACAGCCGTGACCCTGATCGCCACAGCGTGCGTCTTCGGTGCCGCAACCGCACCCCCGCAGGCGGCGACCAATCCCAACCCCCATCAGCTGGACCGTGTACTCAACGCACATCGGCCCCGACGGGGAAGACGTGCCGCTGCGGGTTGGACAGAAGGACGCCGGCAGCATCGACGGCTTCGGAAAGCGCCACATCGAGTCCGGCCACGCCGATCAGAGCTCCAGCTGGTCGAACATGAAGCAAGACATCGACAAGACGCTGGATCGTGGACGGTGCACGACCAGCGGCAGCAAGATCACTTGTAACTTGACAGCCACACCTTCAAAAACCCCCGCGCCGGCGGCATGAAAGTGGTGTTCACCTAGCGAGTGGACTCCCGGTCACGGGACCACCGACCCGTCGGCGTCATCACCGCCTACTGCTACAACTGTGGATGCTAGGTACGAATGACGAAGATCACGCAGTGCGAAACGTACCTCGACGAATTCCGTGCAGAGGTTCGGCAAGGGCTCCCGCCGGCACTCTCCGAGCATGGCGCGACTCTGGGTGATCTTACGTTCTCGGAGGACGAGGAAGGGGTCTGGGTAGACGCAGTGGTGCACCTGCCCGATCAAGAAGATCCCTGGATCCGCCGACGCCTAATCATCCCAGCCCAAGGACCCGACAAGGACGCCTGGCTGGCAGGAACCATTTTCTCCTCAGCGCTCACGGAGGAACTGGACAGGCATCACACCTGACCCGTCGCCCGCCCAATTCACCGGCAGAGGCCGGCCGACAGCGGCTGACCTTGTCGTCGGAGGTGGTCACGGAGGTCATGCCGACCTCCGTGTTGGGCAGAGTGGCGAGCAGGTCGATGTCGCGGCTGACCACCGGTGACTTGGTCAGGGTGCGCACCAGCCCCGGGTATTAGACCGACCGCGGCTCGCGCAGGATGCCGCGCGGACGGATACGCGCACAACCACGACACAGGACCTCCCGGTGCTCAGCTGACTCGCATCGCCGAGCTACCAGGAGGTCCCGTGCTCATGCGTCGCCCCCGGTGTGATCACCCGATCAGGAACCCGCGTTCGAACCGGCAGCCCGGTAAGCGGATGGCATCTCAGTTGGCGGTAGAGAGCGCTACATGGCGCCATTGGTCGAGTTCACGTTGTACCAGGTCTAGCTTCGCCTCGACACGCTCGACCGCGTCCGCGCCCAACTGCAGGCGCAACGGCGGCTCGGCGACCTCAGTGACGTCGACGATGGCTTTGGCTCCCTTCACCGGATCGCCTGGCTGGCGGCCGTCGTTTTCGGCCAGTGCCTCGCGCACCGGCCCCGCGCCGGCGACGTAGTCGGCGATGGCTGCTGGTTCGACCTGGATGCTGGAGCTGCTGAGGAAGTCAGTGCGAAAGCCGCCCGGCTCGATGATCGTGACGCGGACGCCAAGCGGGGCCAGCTCGCCGTGCAGCGCCTCGGAGATTCCCTCGAGGGCGAATTTCGACGCGCCGTACAAGCCCACGGCCGGAGCGGTGGCGAAGCCACCCACGGAGCCGATGTTCAAGACATGTCCGGATCGCTGGGCACGCAACGTCGGCAGGGTCGCCCGCAACGTGTTGAGCACGCCGAACACGTTGACGTCGAACAGATCCCGGGCAGCCTTGTCGGACGTCTCCTCGATCGCGCCCACGAGGCCGTAACCAGCGTTGTTGACCACGACGTCGATCCGTCCGAACTCCGCCAAGCCGACCTTCACCGCACCCGTCAACTGCTCCGGTTCGGTCACGTCCGCGCTCACCGCCAGCAGTCCGTCCGGCTTTTCCGGGTACGCCTGGAGCACCGCCGACACGTCTCTCGCCGTAGCGATCACGCTATGCCCTCGATTCAGCGCCTCCCGGGTGATCTCCGCGCCGAGCCCACGCGATGCACCCGTGACAAACCAAACGCTCATGTTCTCCCACATTCCGATCGCCCGAATGGCCAACAGCTCGACGCTAGAACATAGAGTCGGGTCTAGATCAATGACTGTGTGACGGGAGTCGCTCATGGACCTGAGCATCGGTGAGGTGGCGGAGCGCAGTGGGCTGAGCGTTCACGCTCTGCGGTTCTACGAGCGGGAGGGCCTGTTTGCCAACCCGGTACGCCGCCTGTCCAACGGCCGTCGCGTCTATCACGAGGAAGATCTGGAGTGGCTGGCGATCTGCACCAAGCTGCGCTCCTCCGGCATGTCACTGGCGTCAATCCGGCAATACATCGATCTGGTCCGCCAGGGCCCGGGCAACGAACATGAGCGGCTGGAGTTGCTGCGCAGGCACGAAAACCACGTGGAGGCGCAGATCCGGGAGTTGCAAGTGGCCTTGGACGTGATGCGGCACAAGGTGCGGATCTATGAGGATCATGTCGTCCGCGGTGAGGCCGACCGGCTCTGGAATCCGTCCCACCCGGATACCGCCCAGGCCGACGCTCACCAGGAGTGCCATCCATCAGAGGGCGAGTGATCGTCTAGTGCTGTGACCGGGAAGGTTCGCCGGGTTGGTGGTTGGGCCGGTTGGATGGGCGATGACGTTCGTTCCGACCGCTGGAGGTGTGGTGGCTGAGCCTGTGCGGGTGCGCAGACTGACCGATCAGGGAGGGCAAAAGCTGCAGCAGAGCGTGCGCCGGGGCAGGACCAGCTCGGTGCGCTACCGGCGGGCGATGATGCTGCTGGCGTCCGCCGGCGGGAATCGCGTCCCGGTGATCGCGTAGCTGGTCCAGGCGGACGAGGACACGGTGCGTGATGTGATCCACCGGTTCAACGAGATGGTTCTGGCCTGCCTGGACCCTCCATGGGTGGGAGGCCGTCCCCGCCTGCTCACCCCTGAGGACGAGGACTTCGTCATCCAGACGGCCACCTCCCGCCCCACCAAGGTCGGTCAACCCTTCACCCGCTGGTCGATCCGCAAATTCGCCGCCTGCAAAGTGGACGGGATCAGACGTGACCGCAGACTACTAGTCAGCTGCTCACGCGATTTCCCGGTACTCGAACGCTGCCACGACCATCAGCTGGGGAATTACGTGACCATGAACTTTGGGAAATTACGCGACCGCCGACACATATGTACGACGGCAAGCTGTGCTGCCCATCGTCGTCACCGGCATGAAGCACCTGAAGGAGCACGGCCCGGCCGAAGCGGTCTTCCGGCGCTTTGGCCGGCCGCACGACCAGACGCTCCTCGATACGATCGGCAACCCGCGCCGCGAAGCGGCCGACGCCTGCCAGCAGGCCGAGTACGCAACCCGCCCGCGGGAGCATCAGGAGTTGCTGCGCCGCGCGGCCGAGGAGTAGGGGGTTGAGCGGAGGCCCACCAGGAAGGGGCGGCACGGCGGGCAGAAGGAGCTCGACCGGTAGGCGTTTTTCAGATAGTCGGCGAGCCAGTCGTTCTTTGCTCTGACCACGGGGCGGGGGAGCGGGTCTGTCCCACCAGCCGCGGCGCGGTCGTCGACCGGGGGCGTCCGCGCGCGGTCGCTCAGAGCGTGAGCACCGGTCGGGTGGAGTAGTTTTCGTACAGGCTCTCTCCGTCCGGTCCGTATGCGAACTCGGCCGTTTCGGGGTTGCGGTTGGCGGTGGCCAGGGGGAGCCAGGCCAGCAGGTGGCCGTAGCCGCCGCACACCGACTCGCCTCCGTCGCCGCCGTGGACCGCGGTGGCATCGCTGGTCAGCTCGGCGCGGTAGGTGTCGTAGGCGATGTGCAGGCCGAAGGCGTTCAGTTCGTTGTGCGGGCCGGTGTCGTCGCCGTAGGGGATGCGGTCGAGGGGGCAGTCGTGGCCCCACCGGAACAAGGTGTTGGACCCGGCGCCGCAGGCGTGTTCCCACTCGTCGGGGCTTGGCATCCGCAGGCCACGGGCAGAGAGGGCCGTGGGTACGTCGGCCGGGGGTTCGGTCAGCGGCTCGTCGTCCACGGCCATGAGGACGGTGTCCAGGTGGACGCTGCGGGGAGCGCTGAGGATCCGCGTGAGGTGGGTCCGCAGATCCGGAGCGTAGCCGTAGCCCTGCTCCCGGCTTTCGGCGTAGTCGGCGGCCTGCTGCGCGGTCGGCTGCCAGGTGTTGAGGTCGAAGCCCAGGGACACCCGGCCTCCGGGTATCAGGGCGAACTCCTGCCCGTCCCGCTCGACCCGGACGCGGTACAGCGGGGCACCGAGGTGTTCCGTGGCCTCGACGAGTGACACTCGGCCGTCCACGTGGTCAGCGGCTTTCTGGGCGATCCACCGGGCGCTGACCTCGTCGAAGGTCCGCCACAGGTCAAGAGTGAAATCAGCGAGCGACATGGCTGGCAGTGTGGCACGCGGCACTGACACCGGCGCGGAGAGACGGCTCAGCCGTGCCAGCGCCGCCTCAACCTTCGCGGGTTAGACCGCACCGTTGAGGTAGTACGTGTCAGGACGCTGCGGACGCCACTCAATACCGCCGGAGAACGGGACAGCCGAACTGCCCCGCCACCACGTCCTCACGCCCTCGACACAGGCCCCCTGCCCGCCCTGGTCCTGGCCCTGACCGGTTCCACTGGCATCGGCGGCATCGTCCTGGTCCTGATCGGCTCCCCGTGGTGGCTGACCGCCCTGGCCTTCACCTGCTTCGTCCTCGTCCTCGTCCTGGTCGTGGGCGTCATCCAGTCGGTCTTCCCTCAGGAGTCCGCCATCTCGGTGTCGTTGTGCGGGGTTGCGGGGCATCAGCCACACCTGACCGTCCTGCCGGCGCAGCCCTATCAGCCGGTCCCCGGCGACCAGGCGCAGATCCTCGGCAAGGTCATCGGCGTCCTGCGGCCTCTCTGAGCAGAAATCCCATGGAGAAGAGCCGGTCGGTCATGCCACGCTGACTCCTACCGAAGGGGCGTAGCTCAGCTGGCCAGAGCGCCGGTCTCCAAAACCGGATGCCGCAGGTTCGAGTCCTGCCGCCCCTGCCAGACGAAGTCGGCGAGGGGCCAGCGGGTTTCACCTCTCCGACGTCACGCCCATCCCGACAGAGCTGATGATCTGTAGGCGGCTGCCGCAAAGTGGACCGCGCCCTCGGACACCCCGGAGACCGCGTGAGTGAGGGCAGCGCCCACCCCCTCGGCATCGAGCCGCCTATCCCTCATCTCATAAGCGGCGCGGACGCGGAGGAACTCACAATCACCCTGGGGTTGGGGCTCGAACCCTGCTGGATAGCCCCGTTCACCGGGCTGAGCCCACGACAGTTCACAAAGCTCGTGACCGCATTGCGGCGGGAGGGCGCCGACCCGGTACGCAAAGGCCGCCCTGGGGTTTGCCGCTGGAAGACAGCTTCCTGTCGGTGGCCGCGTACTGGCGGACGAACCTCACCCTGCGGCAGCTGGCCCCGCTGGTCGGGGTCTCCAAGTCCGCCGCGGACCGGATCATCGCCCACCTCGGGCCATTGCTCGTCCTGCGGCCGCGCATGAGGTTCCGGAGGGACACAGTGCTGATCGTCGACGGCACCCTGGTCCCTACCCGGGACCACACGATCGCCGAGCAGTCGAAGAACTACAGGTACTCCACCAACCGCCAGGTCGTCATTGATGCCGACACTCGTTTGGTTGTCGCTGTCGGCCGGCCGGTCCCGGGCAAGCGCAACGACTGCAAGGCATGGGAGCTGTCCGGAGCGAAGGACGCCATCGGCCGGCCGACCGTGATCGCTGACGGCGGCTACCTGGGCACTGGCCTGATCATCCCTCACCGTCGTGACTCCGGCCGGACCGAACTCCCGAGTTGGAAAGAGGAGCACAACGCCTCGCACCGCGAGGTCAGGGCCCGCGTCGAGCACGCCTTCGCCCGGATCAACGCGCGGGTCGAGACGGTGCACGAAAAGCCCGCGTTCCGTCGCGCGTGCACCCGCCTGATTATGTGCGTGACTTCGGGAGCCGTTTCGATGTGACTGTGGGAGTCACCATCTGACCGAGTTCGATGTCGGTTTGTTTTGACGTCACTCGGGGGCTCGGCGTCACAGCTCCACCATGGAAAGTCATTTGTGGTCACCAGCACGCCGTGACGGGATGGCGGTCAGACGGTCATCCGATCGATCGGCCGGTCGGCGCTGCGGGAGCGGGTCAGCGCCCGGCGGCCGAGGAGCACGACGCCCAGCCCCAGCGGGACGGCGACGATGGCGCCGACGAGCCCGTTACCGGTGCCGGGACCGCCGCTCGAGGTGGCCAGGTGCAGCATCGCGAGGGCCGTGCCGGTCAGCCCCATCACGACGGCCGACATCCCGGCGGTGCGCGCGTTGCCGATGCTGATCCGGCCGTCGGCGCGGGCCAGGGCCAGCCAGCCGATAGCCAGGCCGAGCAGCCCTACCCCCAAGGCCAGGTTGGCCCCGGTCCGCCCCTCGCCGATGATCCCGCCCTCGGCGGCCACTATCAGCGCTGCTGAAGCACTCATGCCGCTCTCCTCCTTCTCTGTCGCTGACTGCAAGGTTCGATGCGCCTTGAGCATGCACGCCCGACCCCCTGCCGATCGTCCAGTAGACGCAGGCACTTTCCCCTGCCGCCGCTGCGGCATCCGGATACCGCGGCGGCGGCAGGTGGCGCGCCAGTACCGCACACGCGGTAGCCGACCGCTCGTCCATGAGCCGGACTCGCCCACCACCGCGTCCGGCTACGGTGCACCCATGGACAAAGGACGGTTCGCTGTCCCGGCTGCGGTCACCGACTGGGCGATCGCCGTGGGCGTGGCGGCGCTGCTGCTGGGCACCGGGCTGTCCGGGCCACACCCGGCCGGGGGCCGCGCGCTGCTCGGCTCCGTGCTGCTGGCGGCCGGCGGGCTGGCGCTGGCCGCGCGCCGCCGGGCACCGCTCGTGGTCCTGGGTGTCACCGGGCTTTCCGCGGTGGGCTATCTTGCGGCCGGGTTCGAGGTGCTCGCCGTTTCCTACCTGGTGGCGGTCTACGGCACGGTCCGTGCTGGGCACCGTGCCGTCGCAGTGGCCGCATCCGTGGGCCTGGTGGCCGTGCTTCACCTCACCGCCCTGGTCTCCCACGACGGGCCCGCGCGTGAGGTCGTGGCGCAGGCCCGGAACACCCTTGAGATCGCCTGGCTGATCGCCGCCTTCGCCGCCGGGGAGGCGGTTCGGCAGGCTGAACGGCGGGCGGACGAAGCTGAGCGCACCCGCGAGGAAACCGCCAGGCGCCGGGCCGACGAGGAGCGGCTGCGCATCGCACGGGAGCTGCACGACTCGCTCACTCACCAGATCTCGGTCATCAAGGTGCAGTCCGAGGTCGCCGTCCACGTGGCCCGGCGGCGGGGCGAGCAGGTGCCGGAGGCCCTGCTGGCGATCCAGGAAGCCGGCCGGGAGGCGAGCCGGGAGCTGCGCGCGACCCTCGAGGCGCTGCGCGACGACGACACCACCCCGCCGCCCGGACTCGACCACATCTCGAACCTGGTGCAAGGGTTCCGAACAACCGGCCTGGAGACGACGCTGACGATCGAAGGACATCCGCACGACGTGCCAGCCGCAGTGGGCCGTACCGCTTACCGGATCGTTCAGGAGTCGCTCACCAACGTTGCCCGGCACGCCGCCGCAACCACTGTCTCAGTGCTCATCGACTTCCGGCCGGACGCCCTCGCAATCCGCGTCGACGACAACGGAAAGGCCACCCCGCATTTAACGCCGAGGCCCGGCCTCGGGCTGCTCGGCATGCGCGAACGCGTCACGGCTCTGGGCGGCCGACTGCGCACCGAGCCGCACAGCGCAGGCGGCTTCACCGTCCAGGCCGAACTCCCCACGAACGGAGCGTCGTGATCCGTGTCCTGTTGGTCGACGACCAGCCGCTGATCCGCAGCGGCTTCCGCGCGCTACTCGACCTCGAAGACGACATCGAGGTGGTGGCCCAGGCCGCCGACGGTCAAGAAGGCTTGGCGCTCATCCATGAGCATCTGCCCGACGTCGCGCTCATCGACATCCAGATGCCCGTTATGGACGGCATCGAAGCGACCCGGCGCATCGCCGCGGACCCGGCCCTGGCCGGGGTGCACGTCGTCATGCTGACCAACTACGGCATGGATGAGTACGTCTTCGACGCGCTGCGCGCCGGCGCCGCCGGCTTTCTCGTCAAGGACATTTTGCCGGAAGACTTCCTGCACGCTGTACGTGTCGCCGCCCGCGGCGACGCTCTGCTCGCGCCCGCGATCACCCGCAAGCTCATCGACCGGTACGTCCACCAGCCGCCCCCCACCCGCGCCGGCAGCGGGCTGGAGGAGCTGACCAGCCGCGAACGCGAGGCGGTCGCCCTGGCCGCACAGGGCCTGTCCAACGACGAGATCGCCGACCGCCTGGTCATCAGCCCGTTGACCGCCAAGACCCACATCAACCGGGCCATGGCCAAGCTCCACGCCCGTGATCGCGCCCAGCTCGTGGTCCTTGCCTACGAATCCGGCCTGGTAGCCCCGCGCAACTCCTGACCCCAGCGCGCCGTTGATCGGGCCAGGCGCTACGGCGCCTCGTCGCCCAGGACCTCGCGGGCCAGCGCCTTGAGCGCCTTGCGGTCCTGCGCGAGGGCCTGCTTCCCGGCCTCGATCGCCCGGTTGACGCGTCGAGCCCGGCCGTCGACCACACGGCCGCTGCTCAGCGACTCTGGCGGGAACGGGAACATGTGACACGGCCGAGGGACGCTGCCACGCAGGCGAGCGCGGCCGACGTCCCTTGGCCCTCAATCCAATCCCTGTCCGACAAACCGCAACGCGTAACCTCGACGAGTCGACGTCAGTAAGGCTGGACTGGAAGGCGTCGGGAGTGGCCCATTTGCGCCATGGCGCCTTGGCCTGCCCACGCGGGCCTTGGCCACAACAGCGGGGGCGTCACCGTTACCTTTCAAGATCGACCTTGCTGCTTGTGCACCGGGGCTGTCCCCCGACGGCCCTGAGGCCATCCACGCTGGTTCAAGGCTGGAGACCGACTACCTCCTGTTCGCCCAGGCCTTCCTCGACGACGACCAGCGCGACGCCGCCGTCGACGACACCTTCGACATCCTCTGGCTCTCCTGGGACGACGCCCTGGCCAGCCAGGACACCCGCCGCTACGCCTGGAACGTCCTGCGCGCCACGGTCATGGCCCGCATCCCGCACCGGGACGGCTGGCCCGAGCTGGGCATGGCCGCCTTCGACACCGTCGCCCTGAAGTTCTGCACCGATCCGGCCGGTGGCCTGCACCAGATCGCCGAGAGCCTTCAGCTGTTCACGGCCATGAGCCGCCTGCCCGCCCACCAGCTCGACGTCATGGTGCTGCGCTGGCTCTACGACATGCCGCCCGAGAACGTCTCCGCCCTCCTGGGCGTGCCCCTGGCCGCCGTCCGCTCCGATGAATGCCACGCCACCCGCTTCCTGGGAAGCGTCCTGTGCCCGCCGCCCCCGACCGAAGGGAACACCCTGTGACCGGCATCGAAGAACTACATTCCCGGTCTTGCCGCACTTGCGGTAGGCCGGACCGCTCTTGGTCCGGGCAATCGCGATGATGCACGAGGTCACCCGGTCTCCGCGATGCAGGTAGTGGTGTACCGGGCTGGTGGTCTTCGCGACCGGGCCCTCGTTCCCCGTCGGCCTTCGCACCGCCACCTTCTGCCCCGTCATCTCCCACTTGGTGGTGCACGGCTTGGCGGTCACGAGCTTCGGCTTGTGGTGAGGGGGCTCGGCGGAAGCCTGTGGCGCGGTCAGAGCCCCGGTGAGAACAGCCAGGGCAGGGCCGACGACGTCTGGCGCGGGGGCCGCCTTGTTGGTGGAGCGGGACGGGGCGGTCGCGGTGACGGCCGTGGCGGTTTCCTCCGCCGCGTCCCCGGCGGGCTTCATGATGGTGGAGTTCGTAGGCATGCGACTCACTCTGGGGAGCGACGAGCGATAGTGTCGCGCCCTGGTGACGGCGAAGGGTGATCGTGGCTACGGGGCTTAGTAGCCGTTGTCGTACCGATCACGGAGTCGGGCGATCGAACGGAGGGTTGCGTTCCGTCATTCACCGGCCTCTTCGATGCGCTGGGCGACCACTCTCGCAGCCGTTGCCCGGGGTCGGTTGCTCGTCCGTACGCTGCGCGCAGGATGCCGTGCGGGCCGGGGCGGCTTCGGCAGCGTTCGGATCTGGTGTGTTCGCTGGAGCGGCGGCGCCGTGGAGCGGAGTAGGTGAGCCTGTCGGCCGTCCCCGGTGCGCGCCCTGTGCTGCGGTGCCCGGATGGGATGTCCGGGCACCGCTGGACCGGTCCGCCCGCGCGGGCGGACCGGTTCCGGTGTCATGGGCGATGGAAGGGCGTGAGGTTGAGGGTGAAGTCGGCGGTGCCGAGTTGGAGGCGGTGCTGGGGCAGGACGCCGGGTCTGCATGCGGCGCTCCCGACGCCCTGGACGGCGTGGTCGGTGTGCAGGTGCACGAGCGGGCCGGGGGTCAGCTCAGTCTGGTGCCGGGCCGCATCGAGCTGCCGGTCGGTCCAGCGGCGGGCGGAGAGGTGGAAGAGCTCCTCGCCCCGGACGTGAATGGCGCCGGAGCCGTCACTGACCTCGGCCCACCGTACGTCCGCGCGGTTGCCGTTGTCCTGCGGGCGCACGTAGGGCGTCTGCATCTGCTCGACCGTGGTGTGGAACCGTCCGACGCGAACCGCTTGCCGCGAGTCCGGGTAGGCCTCGCCGGGGCCGGCGCCGAACCACTCGATCTGTGACCAGTCGGCGGGGAGTTGCCAGTCGAGACCGATCCGGGCCAGGGAACGGGAGGTGTTGCGGCGTAGAAGTTCCCGGTGCTCTTCGGGCGGCAGGTCGGGATCCACCATGGTGTCGGCGAAGTCGTCCGCCCGCTCGGGCCAGTGGCCGACCGGCTCGGTATGCACGTGGAGCCGCAGGCCGGTCCCTTCGCTGGTCCAGCGGTAGGTCGTGAGGTAGCCGCAAGGGGTGGCGGCGGCGCTGCGGACCACGACGGTCAGGCCCTCGGCGTCGGGCGTGACGGAGACCGTGCGGTGGCGCAGCCGTTCCAGGCCGCGGTCCTTCCAGTAGGTGGCGTCGCGCTGGGACCAGCCGCGGTCGTTGTCGGTGGGTGCGCGCCACAGGCCCAGCGTGGGGCCCTGCAGGGGCAGTCCGTCGAGGTTGAGGAGGAGGCTGCCGGTGGCGTGGTCGAACCGGCCGGGCCCGAGCGTCATGAACCCGTCCGTGGCGTGCGGGCTCAGCAGGGGTGCCTGCGAGTGGGCGCGGCCTGGTGCGGAGAGCTGGAGCTGTCCCCAGGCGATGACGTGGCCCTCGGGTGCCCAGTCGGCGGGCCCGGCCAGCTCCGCCTGGACGGTGAGCCACAGTTCACCGCCGTCACCGTCGCCGTCGTCGTCGGCCCGCAGGGCGGGCGCGGGCAGCGGCAGTTCGACGCGGTCCCCCGGGGTCGCCTTCGGCGTCGGCAGTGTGCCTGCGGCGAGTTCGACGCCCTCGCGCGCGAGCGACCAGGTGAAGCGCAGGTGGGAGAGGTCCAGGACCTCGAAGCGGTTCTCGACGCTCAGCGTTCCGGGTTCGTGGCCCGTACTGATGCGGACAGGGGCGATGACCTTGGCGTACTCCAAGAGCCCGGGCGAGGGGGTGCCGTCGGGGAAGACCAGGCCGTCGCAGCAGAAGTTGCCGTCGTGCAGGTCCTCGCCGAAGTCGCCGCCGTACCCGAAGAACTCGCGGCCCTGGGCGTCGCGCGTGCGCAGCCCCTGGTCCATCCACTCCCACACCCAGCCGCCCTGCACCCGCGGGTACTCGTCGAAGAGCTGCGCGTACTCGGCCAGGGCGCCGGGTCCATTGCCCATCGCGTGGCCGAACTCGGTAAGGAGGAAGGGCATGCGGTTGCGCGGATCGTCGGCCGGGTCGCCGGAGCCGGCGCGCGCCGGGTAATGGATCTCACCCGGGAGCAGCTCTCCACGGCCGATGCGGGCGACGGCCGCGGGCGGGCGGTACATCTGGCCGTGGACGTCGGCGTACTCGCCGAGCCGGTCGGCCTCGTAGTGGATCGGGCGGGAGGGGTCGCGTCGGTGTGCCCAGTCGGCCATCGCGCGCAGGTTCTGGCCGTTACCGGCCTCGTTGCCCAGCGACCACATGATGATGCTGGGATGGTTCTTGTCCCGCTCGACCGTGCGCTCGATGCGGTCCAGGTAGGCGCCGCGCCAGCGCGGGTTGTTGGAGGGGTTGCGCTCCCACATCGTGGTGCCGGCGTACTCGAAGCCGTGGGTCTCCAGGTCGCATTCGAGCGTCACGTACAGCCCGAGCTCGTCGCACAGGTCGAGGAAGGCTGGGTGCGGCGGGTAGTGGGCGGTGCGGACGGCGTTGATGTTGTGGCGCTTCATCAGCTCCACGTCGCGACGCATGGCCTCCAGGGAGAGGGTACGACCGTGGTCGGGGTCGAACTCGTGCCGGTTGACTCCGCGCAGCAGGACGCGGCGCCCGTTCACCCGCAAGACGCCGCTCTCGTCGATGACGATGGTGCGGAAGCCGAACCGGACCCGCACGCGTTCGCTGCCGGTGGCCAGGTGTGCCTCGTAGAGGTACGGGTCCTCCGCGCTCCAGGGGCGCACTGCCGGGAACCGGAGCTCGCTGTCGGCCGGCTGGTCGTGGATGCCGAGGGCGGGGACGCTGATCCGCACGGGTGCGTCCGTGTCCACGTCCACGCGCAACCGGCCCTCGCCGGTGGCGTCGTCGTAGTCGGCGTGGACGAAGGCGTCCCGGATGCCGCCGGCGGGGCGGGCCAGCAGTGTCACGTCGCGGAAGATGCCCGACAGGCGCCAGGTGTCCTGGTCCTCCAGGTAGGTGCCGGCGGAGAACTGGTGCACCCGCATGGCCAGCACGTTGCGGCCGGGCCGTAGCAGCGCGGTCACATCGAACTCGGTCGCCAGGCGACTGCCGTAGGTGACGCCGAGTTCCGTGCCATTGAGCCAGACCCGGGCGCAGGAGTCCACTCCCTCGAAGCGCACTACCACCGGCATGCCCTGCCAGGAGTCCGGCAGGTCGAAGACGCGGCGGTAGTCACCGGTCTCGTTCTCCTCCGGAACGAAGGGCGGATCGAGCGGAATGGGGTAGGCGATGTTGAGGTAGACGGGCCGGCCGTAGCCGAGCAGCTGCCAGTGCGAGGGGACCGGCAGGGCATCCCAGGAGCCGTCGTCGAACTCCGGGTCCTGGAACCCGTCCGGCTCGGCCCGCAGCACCGACGAGAACCGGAACGCCCACTGCCCGTTGAGGTCGATCCGGGGGGCGTCGGAGTCCAGGACCGCGCGTGGCGCCAGCCGCCCGCGGCCGGGCGTGAAGTCCTCGAAGTAGCGTGCAGGCATGCCAAAGTCCTCCGGACGGGCTCGGGTGATGCGCGCGAACGTACTATCGAAGGCGTGTTGCGGGAAGACGCTCCCGCCACTGCCAGTCTCGACGGGCGCGCCAGCCCGGGTGCCCGGCTGTTCGGCTTCGACCCCGGCACGCTGCCGTTTGAGCGACGTGGCATCTCGGCCGTCGCCCGGTACGGGAGAGGAGGACGCCGCGCCCGCGGCGCCGAGTGGTCTTCCCTTCGTCGGGGGCACCTCGTCCGGCATCGCTTCTGTGCTGGGGACGACTGCAGCTGCCTGCCCCGGATCACCGTTCGCCTCGATCGGGTGACTGCGGCGCCTGGCCTGCGTAGGAGCGCGGCCTCTTGGTAGTTCAAGCGATGTCGACACGCCGAACGCTCCGGGAGACCCTGTTGCCACGTTTCTACGGCGCCGCGCGATCGGGGTCCACTTCGGTCACTCTCGAGTGTGACTGCCTGGCGCACCGGTTCGGGAACGCCAGCGATCACGGGGTTCGTGAGCGCCGCTACCCGACGGACATGTCCGATGCGGAGTGGGCGGTGGTCCGGCCGCTGCTGCCGATGCCGGGCTGGCTCCGCGGGCGGGGCGGACAGCCGGAGGTGCACTGTCACCGCGCGATGTTGGACGCGGTCCGCTACCTGGTCGACAACGGAACGAAGTGGCGGGCTATGCCAGCCGACTTCCCGCCATGGGACCGTGTCTACGCATTCTCCCGCCGCTGGCGTGACCACGGTCTGGTCCGCGAGTTCCACGACCGGCTTCGCCGCAGGGTCCGCGAGCAGGCCGGGCGGAGCAGGGGCCGAGCGCGGGCGTGATCGACTCCCAGTCCGTCAAGGCGGACGCCGTCGTCGGGGCCGACAGCCGCGGGTTCGACGGCGGCAAGCTGATCAACGGCCGAAAAACGCATGCCGTGGTCGACACCCTCGGCCTGCTCCTGGGGGTGATGGTCACCGCCGCGGACATCAGCGACCGCGCTGCCGGGCAGGTCCTGCTCGCCCGGGTCCGCGGCCGCGCACCGCCGCCTGACGCTGGTCTGGGCCGACGGCGGCTAGACCGGCAGCCTCGTCGAGTATGCCCTCACCGTCCTGCCCTGGTCCTGGCCATCGTCAAGCGCAGTGACGACACGCGCGGCTTCGTCGTGCTGCCCAAACGGTGGATCGTGGAGCGGTTCTTCGCCCACCTGATGCGAAGCCGCCGCCTCGCGCGGGACTTCGAACGGTCCACCGGCAGCGCGGAGGCGATGGTCTACTGGTCGATGACCCTGCTCATGACCCGCCGCCTGGCCCGACCACGGCTCTCGCGAGCGTGAAACGGCCCGGCCTTGGCTCGGCCAGCCACCCGCGCGCTGTCAGCCGCTTCGCCTTCGACAGCAACGCCTCGATCTTCGCGGGAACAGGGTCCAGACCGAAGCAGCCAGCCATCTCCTGGCATGTCAAGGTCCTTGACCGAGCCGGTTCCGGTCCGCGAGAGCCTGCACGATGCGCTGATAGTCCGCCGACAGTGCCGACCAGGCCAGCCCCGCACGCCACGTCGGCACCCCCGACTTCGGCTTCGCCGCCTCCGAACTTGCAGGCAGTGCGGGCGGTTCAACGCGATCCGAAAGCTCCTCGGCGACGGCCGGGCCAGCGGTGCCTCCTTCGCCCGACAGCACCTCGCCGACACGTGAACGGGCGATGACCCACTCGTTCCACTCCTGCTCGGCCGCGACCAGCTCGGCCTGGATACGGTCCGCCTCCTCCCGCAGGGCGTCCACACGACGGCGAGCGGCCAGCTCACGCTGTTCCATCAGCCCCACGACCGACGGCATCCCCAACCTCCAGCAGAGCGACGACACGACACGTCACCACTCCCAGAGACCGCCGCCCCCAATACCTGAACAGCGGAAACGCAGCCCTCAAGCCCGGAAAGACAACAGCCACTTAGCTGTTCCAGCAGGTCAAGAAACCGATGTGGATTCAGGGAAGTGAGGCATGTATGCGGTGCGCCAGGCCGGGGCCGTGTGTGATCGGCCCTGGCCTGACATCTTCGTGGCGGGGTGTGGGCTTAAGTGAGGTGGTCCAGCAGCCACGTGATGACGGGGCGGAGGATGCCGGAGACGGCACCGCCCAGGGCTGCTGCGGCCAGAGCGAGACGTTCGCGGCGGGTCAAGCGCATGCGGGACATGAAAGCCTCCACAGAGCGTGGTGAGTGGATAGGGCAGCCGGCCGGCTTGCTGTCCACGCTGAGGCCCCCGAGGAGATCAACGCCGAGTTGCGACGTGCCCTCAACGGGCGCGGCCATTTCCGCTGTTCACGCCGTGGCGGGGGGCGGGATTGGAGACGATGGTGCGATGAGTGGCGACACTGGGGGCGGCCGGCCGGGCCTGAGGGAAGGTCCGAAGCGCCAGCGACCGCTGAAGCGCGCGCGCGTGGGATGGCCGTTGGCGCTGCGTAAGCTCAAAGAGCTTTTATACGAGGTGTACCTGGCAGCGGGCGCCCCCAGCCTGGACGAGATCACCGGCGACATCGCCGCCACCGACGACTTGGCGGGGTCGCCGAGTCGGGACACGGTCCACCGCGTCATCACGGACGGCGAACGGCTTGGCCAGCAGGCCGATGTGGTGGCCATCGGCACGGTGCTGGCCCGTCGGGCCGCGTGGGATGCCCAGGATTTGGCGGGGCGCGTGCGTGAGCTGTGGGTGCAGGCTGGGATGGCGCAGGGGGCGGGGCGCCCGATCAGCGACCTCCGCCGCGATCTCCGGCTCGTTATGGACGGAGGTCTGGGGGTCCACCCGGCGTTGGACACCGGCGGCGCCCGTGACCGGTTCGGGATCCTGCCCGACTATGTCCCGCGGGACCACGACGCGCACCTGAAGACGGTGGTCGATGCGGCAAAAGTCGGGCGCAGCGGGATCGCGGTCCTGGTCGGGGGATCGTCCACGGGCAAGACCCGCGCTTTGTGGGAGGCCGTCAGCGGGTTGCCGGATGGTTGGCGGCTGTGGCATCCCCTCAGCCCCACCG
Organism: Streptomyces sp. NPDC050674; assembly: GCF_040654575.1. Classification (NCBI taxonomy): domain Bacteria; kingdom Bacillati; phylum Actinomycetota; class Actinomycetes; order Kitasatosporales; family Streptomycetaceae; genus Streptomyces; species Streptomyces sp. NPDC050674. Next base: position 318,808 of record NZ_JBFAIG010000003.1, on the reverse strand, counting down.
CCCCTGATGCGGCTCTTGCCGCCCTGCCGGACATCGCCCCGAAGACGGTGGTGTGGCTCAACGAGACCCAGCACTACTTGGCCCAGGCCCCGCTCGGTGAGCAGGTCGCGGCGGGCCTGCGGGAACTGCTGCACGATCCGTCCCGAGCCCCGGTGCTGGTCCTGGGCACCCTGTGGCTGGATCACTGGGACACCCTGACCACCCGCACCGACGACGACCGACACGTCAACTCCCGCGAACTGCTCGGCGGGCACAAGATCGATGTGCCGGACTCCTTCACCCCGGCCGACCTGGCCGCACTCGACTCCGCCGACCCCCGGCTCGCACAGGCCGCCCAGCACGCGAAGGGTGGGCAGATCACGCAGTACCTCGCTGGCGTGCCCTTCCTGATGGCCCGCTACAAGGCAGCAAGGGGAGCCACATTGGCCCTCATCCATGCCGCGATGGACGCTCGCCGTCTGGGCGCCGGCCTTCACCTCCCGCTGGACTGGCTCGCCGACGCCGCCCTCGGCTACCTCGACGAGGACGAGTACCACACTCTCGATCGCGACTGGCTGACCCAGGCTCTTGCCTACGTCACCACGCCCTGCAACGGCCTCCCCGGCATCCTCACCCCTGTCACCACCAAAGGACTCCGCAACCAGCGCACCCGCCGTCGGCCCGCCGCGAGTGGCATCCCCGCCGACCGGCTCGCCTCTAGTGCGCAGGGGCCGCGCTACCTGCTGGCCGACTACCTCGACCAGCACGGCCGCCATCACCGCGCCGAGAGCATTCCTCCCATCGACTTCTGGACCGCGGCCGCCCGCCACGCTCACCCCAACGACCTGGACTCACTCGGCAACGCTGCCTGGAAACGCGGCTTGTACCGCGACGCCGCCCAACTCCACAAACGGGCCGCGATGTACGGCAACCCCCACGCCGCAGCCGCTCTCGTGGAACATTTCCAGACCCTGCACCCCACCGACCCTCGTCCCGCCAAGTGGGCCGCCGCCCATGCCGCCCTCAACAACCCGCACGCAACCAATCGGGTGCTCGACGTGCTGCGGAGGGCCGGGGCAGCGGATCAAATCGCGACGTTGCTCGCCCGGGACCCCGCCGCGCACGCCCACCTTGACGATCCGGACCGTGTGGGCCGGCTGCTAGGCAGACTGCGGACGGTCGGAGCGCACGAGCAAGTAACGGCTCTGGCCGAGCGGGCTGTCCTCCACATCGCACTTCAGGATCCAGTCCCCGTGGCCATGCTGCTAGATGGGCTGCGAAGGGTCAGAGCGAAAGACCAGATCGCAACGCTGCTGGCGCGGGACCCTGCCGCCCACGCCACCCTCGACGACCCACATGACGTGGGCTGGCTACTGGACGTGCTGTACGACACTGGGGCGACGGAGCAGGTCACTGCACTAGCCAAGCGTGCCTCCGCGCACGTCAACCCCGATACCGCAACAAACGTCCTTGCCTGGCTGCTGCGGATATGGAAGGTCGAGGCGCACGATCAGGTGACGGCGCTGGCGGAGCGGGCCGTCACCAAAGCTGCCCTCAGCAGTCCGCAAGCCGTGGACTACCTGCTGAACGCGCTACGGAGGCTGGACCGGCTAGGGGCGACCGGGGCGACGGATCAGATTGCGGCTCTGCTGGCCCGGGACCCCGCCGCGCACGTCGTCCTCGACAGCCCGGACGCCGTCGCCAGGCTGCTGCGCGCGCTGCGGGAGGCCGGGGCGGACGATCAGGTCACCGCTCTGCTGGCTCGGGACCCCGCCGCGCACGTCGTCCTCGACAGCCCGGGTGCCGTCGCAGGGTTGCTGCGCGCGCTGCGGGAGGCCGGGGCGGACGATCAGGTCACCGCTCTGCTGGCCCGGGACCCCGTCGCGCACGTCGTCCTCGACAGCCCGGACGCCGTCGCCAGGCTGCTGCGCGCGCTGCGGGAGGCCGGGGCGGACGAACAGGTCACCGTGCTTGCGGAGCGGACCGTCGCGCACGTCGTCCTCGACAGCCCGGGTGCCGTCGCAGGGTTGCTGCGCGCGCTGCGGGAGGCCGGGGCGGACGATCAGGTCACCGCTCTGCTGGCCCGCGACCCCGCCGCGCACGTCGTCCTCGACGCCCCGGGTGCCGTCGCCAGGCTGCTGGAGGCGTTGCGGGAGGCCGGGGCGGACGATCAGGTCACCGTGCTGGCCGAACGGACTGCCGCGCACGCCCTGCTCGACGCCCCGGGTGCCGTCGCCAGGCTGCTGGAGGCGCTGCGGGAGGCCGGGGCGGACGAACAGGTCACCGTGCTGGCCGAACGGACTGCCGCGCACGCCCTGCTCGACGCCCCGGGTGCCGTCGCCAGGCTGCTGGAGGCGCTGCGGGAGGCCGGGGCGGACGAACAGATCGCCACTCTGACCGAACGGCTACCTGCAGTAGGACACTTCGATTGGTTTATCAACCTCGGGAGAAACCAGGAGCAGTACCGACTTGGGCGTGAGCCTGACGGGAGTGCTGCCCCTGCGTGGACTTGGAACGACCTGGACTGAACCAGCACTGGTCCCGGAAATGGATGGCCGGATCCCAGACATCGTCAGCGTGCCTGACCAGCCCCCCCCCCCGGATAACCGACAGGCATGTTGCTGAACCTCAACGTCGCTCACGTGCCTGACCATCAGCCAGCACGAGTGATACGCAAGTAGGGCACGTAGCCGGAAACGGTTCGGTCGAACCGTTCACAGGGCTCCGCCAGGCCGGGGCAGGGCAGGGCAGGGCAGTCAGCGTTTGACGCGGCTACGGACGACGAGGACGGCCAAGCCCAACAGGACGGGTTTCGGTCAGGCGGGAGGTCATCTCGATGTAGGTGCCGGCGGTGGTCAGGTCCTGGCCGGAGGACCGGAACACCACCGAGTTGAGGGTGACGTTGAGGGCTTCCTCGAAGCGCTCGCCGGTGAACCGGTCGCCGGTGGGGTTCTGGGGATCGTCCTTGTCGATCTCGAAGGTGACCTTGCCCCGGCCGGGACGGTGCCGGTCGCAGTCTGCTTCGGGGCGTCCTTCGGAGGCCGAAGGCCATCAGCAGGACGATGGTGAGGAGCATAAACGTCCCGGGCCAGGCCAGGGCCCGGGAGGCTCGCAGGCCGTAGCCGGACAGCGCCCAGTACACGGTCAGTAGTCCTCGTTCACTGCGGGGGATGTCGTCGGCGTGGCGGCGCATCTCCATCTCCCCCGACGGCTGGTAGGCACTGTCCAACTGCTGGAAGACCACGCCTTCCATCCCGACCGCTGCGCAGGTGGGCCGCTCGTTCACGGTCTGCGGGTCGGTGGTCGACGGGCACAGCGTCCACGGCGCCGACAGCCGCTGGGCGGCGAACAGTGACGCGAGCGCGGCCTGCGCCGCCGCTACGGCCAGATGGTGGTGTCCGTGCCGGCCAGGCGGAGCAGGTCGAAGGCGTCGAAGTGGGCCGGTGTCTCGTCAGCGGCCCGGGCCGCTCCTGCGCCGCGCCGTTGGAGCCAGTTCTGCAACCGCTCGAAAGCGAGCCGGCCGTGCTCCCACACGACGAGCTCGCCGTCCAGGGCGGTCACGTCCGGCAGCTGCACTGCGCCGGCCACGATCTCCGGGAAGGCGGGGCCACCTCGTTGCCGCGCCGGGAGCGCAGCATCACCCTTCCGGCGTCGACGGACACGAGCGCGCGGAACCCGTCCCACTTCAACTTCGCAGCCCAGCCGGAGCGCAGCCGGGGTTCGGGTACCGGCAAGCTCAGCATCGGTTCTGGCAGCGTCCACGTCACACACGATGTCTTCCACCAGTATCCTCAGCCGTTCGAGTGCACTACGGCCCGTCTGCGGTCTGGACGGGGCCGGCCGGGTGGGGTCGGTCGAGGATGCGCAGGTCGATGTCGGGCTGGCAGTGGGGGCAGGCGGTGAGTCCGGAGGCCAGGAGGCGGCGGTCCTCGTCCCGGTCGATCGTGCGGCGGCGGTTGCCCGCGGCGTAGCAGTCGCCGGCGTGGACCGGGACGGGCGGGCGTCCGGTACCCATGCCGAGCTGGACGATCCATTCCGGGCTCGCGGGCCGGACGCGCCGCCGTGCTCGCGTTCGGCTTTGCGCCGCTGGAGTTTGGTGAAGAGCCGGCACACGTTCCTGCTACGGAGATGGAGACGCAGGGTCGCTTCGCCAGGAGCTGATCGCCGAACATGCGGGTCCGCTCAGTGAGATCGCAGATCCACTCCTCTTTACAGCACGCCGGGCGTGAGCTCGATGCGCACGCCCTCACCCTCCCTGAGGATGAAGACATTGTCGGTCCGCGCCTGCCAGCCGATCGGTACGGCGTAATAGCGCCCGGCGCGCTCAATAACGAGCCGCAGGCCCTCGTAGCGGTGGCGAAGGTGGACGCCCGCACCGAGATCCCGATGGCGTAGGCCTGGCGCCCAGGATGAGAGGCCGAGTGACTGTGCGCTGTGGACCACCAGACCGGTGCGCAGAGTTACGTTGCGCGCGTCGTTCCTGGCGTTCCGTTCGCCGAGTTGGCCGGAGACAAGAGTGACTGCCCAGAGCAGGAACAGTCCGGCGGCCAGAACGAGCGTAGCCGCCTGCCAGGGGCTGCTTGGGCGGCTCAGGCCACCCTGCCGTACTACCCCGAGCACCAAGCCGAAACCGACGAGGAGGGGCCCCACCCAGCGGTACGGCAGCAGCACCTGCCACCGCCACCACAGCACGAGCAGAAGCAAGCCTGCGGCCACGACGACCAGGTAGAGGCGGGCCATAGCCGACGCCCACCGTCCAGCGCTGCGCATCAGGGCACCGTTGAGTCCCGTCGGGTGATGTCCGGCGGCTGCCACGACGAAGAACAGCGCGCCGGCGCCTACAAGAACCGGAAACGTCACCAAGTGCAGGCTGTGCAGAACGAATTCACCGAAGCCGAAGCCGAGCGCGAACGGGGAGAGGTGGAAGTACCCGTAGTACGCGCCTGTGTAGATCACTCCCACGTAGAACATCAGCGCGGCGATGAACGACGCTTGCGCGACTACGATGTTGATCAGAGCCGTTGGGGGCGTCCCGGCTCGCGGGCCTGTCCATTCGAGCCTCGTTGGAGAACGGGGCCCCGGTTCGTTCACGTACCGTCCGGTGACGGCGGGCACGCCGGATCACCGGGGCAGGCCGGAGGCGGAGTGCTTTCAGTCGGAGTGATGCCCGGGCCTCCGTCGTCCGACGGTCCTGTATTCGACGGCACGGGGTCGGGCGGAGGGATTGATTCGCCACTGTAGGAAGAAGAACTGCCGGAAGGCGAGGGTGATGGCGACGTCGGTGACGGCGAGGGTGACGGCGACGTCAGGGTGGCGCTTGGCCGCGAAGAAGTGGGGCTCTCCCCAGGATTTCCGCCCCTCCTTCCGAACCGCACGCTGCGACGAGCCCGAATACCGCCGCGCACACACTGACGCGGGCCATCAAGCCAGCGCTGTACCTCATGGTGTCTCCCCGCAGTGCTTCACCGTGTTCTGCCTATGCAGTCAGCAGGCGACCGTAGTCCCGATCTGTCCATCGACAGAGGAGCCTGCCGCAGGCAGTGGCCTGTACCACCCGTTCGGAGCCACATCGAGCTGCGACTGTCCGCTTAGGAGCTGGACGGGGTGGCTCCCACAGGCGCCTGGGAAGAGTGTCTCGCGCGCAGGCCGTACGGAACCAGGACCAGGTTCCTCCTCGATTCCTCGTACTTCGGCCAGGGCGAGGCCATCGCTTGGGCACTACGCCCCAAGGAACTGCACGGTGAGGGATGCGAGGGACTCCCCTCACTCGCGACGTTCACCATTCACGATCTGCGCTCAGGGGCCGACGGCTCACCGGGCGAGTAACTGATCGTTTCAGAATGAGGTTCGCAGGCGACGGAGGCAGATGATGCTGCAGGCCAGTTCGAGCAGACCCAGGTGGAGATCGGCCCGTCGTTCATAGCGGATGCGAAGTCGTTTGAACTGGTGCAGCCAGGCGAAGGCGCGTTCGACCACCCAGCGCACTTTACCCAGCCCGGAACCGTGGGCGACGCCGCGGCGGGCGATCATCGGCTTGATGCCACGCTTCCATAGCAGGCGGCGGTACTTGTCGAAATCGTAGCCCCGGTCGGCATACAGGCGGTGGGGTCTACGGCGAGGTCGTCCCCGGAGGCCACGAATCGATGGGACTGCCTCCAGCAGCGGCAGGAGCTGGGTGGCGTCGTGCCGGTTCCCGCCGGTCAGCCTGACGGCAAGCGGTGTGCCGTGACGGTCGACGATCAGGTGATGTTTGGAACCGGGACGGGCGCGGTCAACAGGCGACGGCCCGACGTGATCCCCCCTTTGAGCGCCCGGACATGCGAACCGTCTACAGCGCAGTCGTCCAAGTCCAGCAGGTCGGCGCGACGCAGCTCGGTCAACAAGGTGGCGTGCAGACGGGGCCACACGCCGGCCTCCGTCCAGTCCCGCAGCCGGCGCCAGGCCGTCACCCCGGAACAGCCAACGGTCTCCGCGGGGACGTCGCGCCAGGCGACGCCCGTCCGCAACACGTACATGACACCGGCGAGGGCCGCCCGATCGGGAACACGCAGTCTGCCCGGGTAGCGGTGCCGCCGCTCGGGAGCGGGCGGCAACATCGGAGCCACCCGCTCCCACAGGTCGTCAGGAGCAAGATCAGCACGCACGCGGACAGCCTGTCGACCAAGGTCGCCTGACACAAGACCCGCAGCGCAACGTGCTGTTCAACGATCAGCTACGCCGTGCGAAAAGAATCGCTTGCGATGCTTTCTCTTCGGGGGCAAGCAGCATCTGGGCCTCGACCTCAAATCCAGCGTCGCGCAGCCACGCGGCCACCTGGCTCGGCTGACGACGGTGGACATGGACCTTCATCGGGTGGCCGCCGTAGCCCTCGGTCTTCAGTCGTGATTCGTCGCCGACGTGGAACAGGAGCTGCAGCGGTCCGCCCGGCCGCAGTGCCCGATGGAAGTGCCCGATCACAGACGGCACCTCATCATCGGGGATGTGGATCAACGACTGCCAGGCCAGCAATCCGGCGACCGAGGCGTCAGGGAGGTCCAGGTCCGTCATCGAGCCCACCTCGAACCGCAGGCCGGGATGGTCGCGCCGGGCAACCGCGACCATTCCGGGAGAAAGGTCGATGCCGAAGGCGTCGACGCCGAGAGTGTGAAGGTGGCCAGTGACGTGACCGGGGCCGCAGCCGATGTCTGCCACCGGTCCGCCGCCCGCGGCACGCACACTTTCGGCGAACAACGCCAGAGCCGCACGCAGGTACTGAAGCCGGTCGATGGCATCGCGCACGTAGTCGGCGTAGCCAACCGCGGCCGTGTCGTAGGAGGTTCGGGTGTCGGCCAACCAGTCGTCCGTCCACATGGCCGACACGCTAGTCCATATCTGCTCGACCTTGCTGGCAGCCCGATGTGCCACCGCAGCCTGCGCATCTCATTTTGAAACGATCAGTTAGGCGAGTTGCTGCGCTGGTCCATCAGCAGCCGCTCCACCGTACGAGAGGCCCTCTACCAGTACGATGCGATCGGCCGCCTGCGGGAGACGACGCTCAGCCGCGACCGGGGCGAGCATCAGCCCTCCATCGGCACGTTCATCCGACTCGGCCCGCTCGGCACCGCCCTGGTGCCCTCGGCCACGCCGCGCGCCCTGTTGGTCGACGAGATGGATAAGGGCGACGTCGACCTGCCGAACGACCTGCTCACCGTGTTCGAGGAGGGCTACTTCGACATCCCCGAACTGACGCGGTTGCCGGAGGACATGACCGACGTGGAGGTACAGACTGCCGACCACCGGGGCACGGTGCTGGTGCACCAAGGGCGGATCCAGTGCGCGGAGTTCCCGGTCGTCGTCATCACCAGCAACGGCGAACGCGACTTCCCGCCTGCCTTCCTGCGTCGCTGCATCCGGCTCGACCTGCCCGTGCCCGACGAGGCGCGGCTGCGCGCCATCGTCGCTGCGCACCTCGGTGAGGAGGCACTGCGGGAGGCGGACGACTTGATCGACGCGTTCCTGCGCCGCCGCGCCCCGGGCGAACTCGCCACCGACCAGCTCCTCAACGCCGTCTTCCTGCGGGTCGGTGGCGTCGACCTCGACACGGAGGGTTTGCTGGAGGCTGTACTGCACCAGCTCACCGGAGCGATGTGACCATGGCGGGTGGCGGCGCGCGACTCACCGAAGCGCTGCGGGTCCTGTCGGCCTGCGGCCAGGAACTGGACGCCGAACAGGTTCTGGACGTGCTCTGGCTGGCCCGCCGGCTGCCCGCCGGGCCGACCGCACCGCTCAGCCACACCCCGCACCCCGCCCGTCCGGAGCAGCCGCAGCCCCCCGCCAGCGAACCGGACACCCCCGCCCCGCCCCGGCCCCCTGCTCCAGGGCCGAACGACCTCGATCTGCCCGACCTCACAGCTCCCTCGCTGTACGCGGCGGCACGGCATACATCGGCACCGGCCCCCGCGCAGGCTCCCGGCGCGCGGCGAAAGGGCCCCGGTACGGGCCGGGCGCTGCCCGTACGGGTGCCGGAGGACAAAGCTCTTCCCCACGAACTCGAGCTCGGTCGTGCCCTCAAGCCGCTGCGCCGCCGCCGTGGCAGCCCGCACCGTCAGGAGATCGACGAGGAGCGCACGGCCGCAGAACTCGCCGAAACTCGGCTGCCCGACGTGGTGCAGCGGCCCGTGCAGGAGCGATGGCTGCATCTGGTGCTCCTCGTCGACGACGGCCTGTCAATGCTGCTGTGGCACCGCCTCGGCGCCGAACTGCGCACCTTGCTCGAGCGCCTGGGCGCCTTCGCGACCACCCGCGTCCTGGGCCTCGACACCCGCACCGCGCGCGGACCGCACCTGCACACCCGCCCGTTCCGGCACGATAGCGCCCCCGTGCCGCTCAGCACGGTCAACGACCCGTCGGGACACACCCTGATGCTCGTGGTCAGCGACGGTACGGGGACCGCTTGGCGCAACGGCACGATGCATGCCCTGCTGGCTCGCTGGGCGTCCAAAGGGCCCGTGGCGCTCCTGCACACTCTGCCACGCGAACTGTGGGACGGCTCCAGCATCCGCGCCGAGCGCTGGCAGGCCACGACCCGGCGGATCGGCGGTGCCAACGTTTCCTGGATGATCACCGATCCAGTGCTTCCGCCCGATCTCGCCGCCTTCGACGGCGTGCCGGTGCCGGTGCTGGAACCGGTGGCCGCCTCGCTGCGAGATTGGGCCCGCCTGCTCGCCTCGCCCGGCGCCACGGTGGAGTTGCCGCTGCTGTCCCGGCCCGGCCCGTACGCCGAGGCTGCAGCCCCCGCCCAGGACGGCATCCAGCGCTTCCGGGACGCGGCCACCCCTGAGGCGTACCGCCTCGCGGCCCATCTCGCGGCGGTCTCGCCGCTCACCGTGCCGGTGATGCGGCTGGTGCAGACGGCAGTGCCGTGGCGGGCGCGCACCTCTCACCTGGCGGAGGTGTTCCTCGGCGGCCTCATGCGACCGCACCCCGCGCCCGTGCCGGGACCACTGCCAGCCAAACACCTGGTCTTCGACTTCTCCGAGAGAGCAAAGTCGGTGTTCCTCGACGCGGTCCCCCACGCCGAACTGCTCACCACGAGCCGCAGGATCGGGCGGCATCTGGAGCGGCTCGCGGGCAACTCCCCCGACTTCCCGGCCTGGCTCGCCCATCCGAACGGCTCCGCCCAGCTCTTCGGATCCCACCGGCCGTTCACGAGCGTGGAACGGAGGCTGCTAGCACGGTTCGGCATGTCGTTCGACCAAGAGGTGCACGGCCTGCAGTGGAACAGGGGGGACGACGCCACCACCGGGGACGGCTGGCAGCCGGTGACCAGTGAGGATCCCCCACACCTTGGACCGTACCGACTGCACTGGCGACGGCACCTGCGGCGGGTGACCGAGTACGACGGCGTCGACGAGCGGGGCATCCGCGCCATGGTGCGAACCGCACGCCCCGGCCTCCCCTTCGACAGCGCCCCATTGATCCCGGTGGAGGCCGAGGCGTTGCGTCGGCTGGCCGGCCAGTACGCGCCCACCCTGCTTGCCGAAGGGCTGCGGGACGACCCGCCGTGGCTGGCGAGATCACCGATCCACGACGGCTCCATACAGACCGCACCGCCCCGCCTCGCGGACCTTTTCAACCAGGCCCTCACCACCGGTACCGCGCCCTTCGACCAGCTCACCGCCCTCCTGGTCGGCTGGCACCTGGCGAGCGCCCTCGCCCTGTGCCACCTTCACGGGCTCGTGCCCGCGCACTTCGACGCCGAAAACGTGTTCGTGCTACGGCGCTCGGTGATGCTCGACGACCTCTCGGACTGCGCCGTGGACCGGCAGTACGCGGGTCCGGGCCCCCTGCCCACACCCGAGGACAACCTGCGTGCCCTGGGCGAACTGCTCCAGCTCGTCAGCACTAAGCCCGGCCGGAACCTGCCGAACCGTCCCGAGACCATGCATCTGTGGCAGGGCGACACCTGGGCACAGCTGCGACGGCTCGTGCTGCGCTGCCTCGCGGCCGATCCGGCCGAACGCCCCACCGCGGGAGAGACCGCAGACGTCCTGGCCCGCTACATTGCCTTGTCCCGCGTGGAACACACCGCCCCGCCCTCACAGTCGTCACCCGCTTCCCGGCCGGCGACACGGGTACCGCTCGCCCTGCCCCCGGCCGCCGCGTTGGGCCCCACCGAGAACCTTCCGGTCCGCTTGCCCCCGGTTCCGCGCCGCCCGCCACGCCTTCAAAACCCGTCTGGAGCGGTTGCGGGCCCCCCTGCGCCACGGCCGGCGTCTCGCCTTGGTCGGCGCCCATCACCGCAGCGGACGGGCGACCACGACCATGGTGCTCGGCTCTCTACTTGCTACCGTCCGCGCGGAGCCCGTCCTCGCCCTCGACGGAGCCGCCTACGAAGGAGCGCTGGACGCATTCCTCACCCACCGGAACCCAGCAACCGTGCGAGACCTGGCGGACCTGCCGCCCGACCCTTCCTACGAGGAAGTCCGCGCCCGCACCACACGCCTAGCATCGGGCCTCGAAGTAGCCGCACACCCGGAGGGGCACATCAGTCCGAACCTGGTATACGTCCAGGCCTACGCGCAGGTCCTGACCCGCACCGCGCCGTACTACTCCTTCGTCCTGACCGACTGGGCACCGCTGCGGCTCGACCGGTCGGCCGATCCCGTGCTCGACCTGGCGGACCAGTTAATCCTGTGTAGTGACACCACCGCCCCGGCCCTCGACGCCGCGGAGCGGCTGCTGCGCCGGCTGCGCGGATCCGGCCGCCAGCACCTGGCGGACGACGCCGCAATCGTGATTACTGAGATCAGCAGGTCACCGGGCCGCTCCTTTCCAATCGGCCTGCACGGTCAGCTCGGTGTCCCCGCTGACCAAGTGATCGCCGTCCCCTTCGATCCATCCCTGCACTTCCCGGGGTTCCGGGAATTGCGTAGCCTGCGGACACCGACCCTGAGCGCCTTCCTCGACCTGGCAGAACTCGTCGTCCGACCAGAGACACCATGATTCCCAGGCCATGTAGGAAAACACTTGACGCATCATGTGAAACAGATTCTAAGCTTGTTCTTTAACCCTGGTCAGCGGATCCTTCGACGAGCTTCATTAGCGGAGCCAGGATCCCGGGCAGGTCGTTCTCCGAGGTGATCACCTGCTGGTCTTGCCAGGTGTACTCGGTCTGGGAGTCGATGAAGAGTGTTGAAGCGCTTCCCCGTTCCCATAGGAACAGCTTCCCCAGGCGCTCGTCTGACTCCAGAGTGAGGCTCACGGCCGTTGCCTTCGGGCGCCCTCTGGTTGCTGTCCCAGGGGCTGGCTGATTCACCGTGGCGCTGATCCCGCGAGAGCGGAGTTTGTGTTCTTGTGCGGCATGCCAGTCCACGAGCCATTGAACGATCTTCGGCATTACGTCCCTCGCTGGCGCAGTCGAACGAGTCTTCGAACTTGATCGTACGGATGGCGTTCGCCGGACGGGGGGCGACCTCGGCTGATCATGTGCTCCGACCAAGGTGCACCAATCTGAGGCGAAGGCCGTGAAGGTGAGTCTGCTGACTGATGCCGGTCCCGGGGAAGCGTTCGCAAAAGCGTCACGCTTCAGGGACGACTTATTCGACTGCCTGACCGCGCGCGGAGACGAAAACCAGACAAGCCGAAGCTCCCGGCAGGTCCGATCATGGCGGGAAGCCAGCGCCGATCCCGTTGTGCAACAGCTTTTAGGGCCTGTTGCGAAAGTCTCGGCATCGCCTGCAGCTGTAGGCCACGGACGCAGGGAGTGTCTCCGTCTCCTTTTGCGGTCTCATGAGGTCCAGGTCCTCGCCCCATGCATCCAGTACCCTGCTGTGTCCGGCCTCTCGGGCCGCCGCCTCGACAAGGGCGAACAGATTCCGCTGCAGGGATGGGTCGCCTGTTGCCGAGATATGGTCCACGGCACGGAGCAACACGTCGGTGTCCCAGCCCGGCAGCGGATGTCGGGCAAGCTCCCACTCCAGGTACTTGTTGTAGGGGCGGGGGCGGCGGTCGATGGCGAAGAGCAGCTCGAGCAGGAACCCGATGCTGTCGGCTGCGTCCAGGCGAGCGGCCAGGGCCTGGCCGTCCCGGTGGTTCTTGATGGAGCGGTAGAGCGAGTTGGCGTAGGCGTCGAGCCAGCCACTGGCGTTTTGGAATGCTTCATCTGCATCCAGGCGCGCCTTGTCGGCGAGGATCCGGGCGATGCCTCCATCGAGCCGGTCGAGCACAACGTGGGCTCGGGCGAGGGCGTAGCGTTCAAAGCCGGGCATTCCGGCTGCGCGGAACTCGGTGAGGGAGATGAGGACGAGGTCCAGCTCGGTGGTGCGGTGGCCGGCGAACCGGGTGAGATCGGTCGTGGCGTCGTCGGCGAGGACCACGTACAGATCGTGGTCGGAGTGCCGAGTGATCATGCCGTCGTGGGCTCGGGAGCCTTTGAGGACGAGGCCGACGACGGCTGGGTCGGCGGCGGCGAGTTCGACGAGTGCGTCGTAGGTGAGAGGCTGCTGAGCAGTCATGGTGTAGATCTCCGCTGGAGTGATGACGGGTATGCTTGCTGGGGCGGCCCCTTGTTTTCGAGAGGCGCCCTGCACCGTCTGCGGCTGCACAGGGCCGCCGCCCGGGAGATCAACGCACATCCGGACCCTACCTCCGGCTGGGCCGTGGGGCAGGGCATTCGGGGAGACGTCAGCACGCCGGCCTCCTTGATCACAGGCACTCGTTGAGGACTGCGACCGGCACGGTCGCCTCGTATCGGACTGCGAGCTTGTCGTACCTCGTGGCCACAGCCCGGTGACGCTTGAGGCGATTGATCCCGAACTCGACAGCATGCCGCTCGCGATAGTCGGTCTTGTCGAACTTCGGAGGCCGACCGCCCCGGGAGCCGAGCTTGTGGCGGTTGCGGACCCGGTCTGACGGGACAAGGATGGTCGCTTTGATTCCGCGTCTGCGCAGGTAAGCCCGGTTGCTGCGGGAGTCGTACGCCTTATCGGCCCGCACCCGGTCCGGTCGCCGACGAGGCCGTCCAGGGCCGAGTCGGGGCACCCGGATCGCGTCTAGGACCGGCTCGAATTGCGGGGAATCGCCCAGCTGACCGGCCGTGATCACGATCGACAGCGGCTTGTGTCCCTGCTCGACGGAGAGGTGGATCTTTGTGGTTAGCCCACCCCGGGAGCGTCCGAGACCATGGTCCGCCGGTTCAACGGCGATGCCGCCGGGCGGCTCCTTCTGCAGGTCCCCTTTTTCGACGCCCAGGCGGCGTGCTGGTGAGTCCGGCAGACGGTGGAGTCGACGTTCACGTCCCACGTGATCAGACCCGTCGCGCCGGCCTGGGCCTGGAGTTGGGTAACGATCCGCGTCCAGGTACCGTCCCGCTGCCACCGCCGGAACGAGTCGTACACCCGGTCCCAGGGCCCAGCGTTCTGGCGCATCACGCCAAGGGGCGCCGGTCCGGGTCCGCCACCGTATGCCGTCTATCAGCTGCCGCCGCGTCCACAGCGGCGGACGGCCCGGCTTGATGCCCTTCGGCCTCAACGGCTCCAGCTGGGCCCACTGGTCGTTCGTCAGATCACCACGTCGCACAGGCCGTGATCATTAACGACTAAGATCCACTTTCACAACAGACCCTGAAAGCTGTTGTACAACGGGACCGGCGCTGGCTTCCCGCCATGATCGGACCTGCCGGGCGCTTCGGTCTGTCTGGCTTCCTGCTGACTGGCGACGCCGGTTGATCTCGCGCGCGAGGTGCTGCGCGATCTTCCTGGGCGTTGTGCAACAGCCTTTAGCCGGGCGCGCGGTCCCTGGAAGAGGTAGGACAGTCCGAAGCCGGCCCCGACCAGAGCCCCGACCACGAAGGCCCGACCAAGGTCAGAAGCGACAACGCCTCTGTGGGCCAGGCCGAAGTTCCCTCGACAACCCGGCGGCCACCGCCCGTGCCCTCCGCCGCGCTCGCCTGCGAATCCGCAGGTCGCCATGCTGACCCTGCCATAGTAGGGGGCCGACGCCCTCTACACCGGGCTCGCCCGGCTCCCGGGCCGTACGGTCCGCCGGTGCGATCGCGTACCGCACGGCGAGCAGCCCCTGGATGGCGAAGGCGGTCTCGTCATCGGCGCCGCAACCTCCACCACAGCCAGGCCCGGCTCTGCCACGTGCGCTTCGGTGATCGGCCTCATGCAGGGATTACGTGCGGTCGGCCGCTGAGGTTCTGCGCTTCCCGCCGTCTTCAGAGGTTGTTTTCATCTACTGTGCCCGCTTATCAGGCGATTCTTCAAGCGGTAGGTGGCGGTACGGGCGAGGTCACGGAGGCCGTCGATGTCGGCGAGTCGTGGAAGGTTGCGGATGGGACGGAAGAGGCCACAATCCTGTCTCATCCCAGGATGCCCGATCTTCGAGGTGGTGTGCTTCGACCGCCGTTGGCGTGCGACTGGGCGCACTCGGTTCGCGGTAGTACGCCGGAAGCATGTCGAAGCGACGCCCGTATCCAAGTGATCTGTCCGATGCCCGCTGGGAGTTGATCGAGCCGGTCTTGGCGGCCTGGTGTTTCGAGCGCCGCGGCCGAGCCCTGGACTTCGGCCGGCCGCCCGAACACGACCTGCGCGACATCATGGACGCGATCTTGTACGTGGACCGTACCGGCGCGTGCTCGCCTCTGGCCAGGGCATCGACGCCGGGAAGAAGATCGTCGGGAGGCAGCGAAGCATCGTCACTGACACGAGGGGCCTTGTCCTCGCCGTGCTGGTCACCGCGGCGAGCGTGCAGGACTCCATCGCCGGCACCCGGCTCCTGGACCAGGTCGCCGCCGAACATCCCCGCATCCGCAAGGTGCGGGTCGACGGCGGTTACCGCCAGCACCTCGTCGAGCACGCCGCCAGCCTCGGCATCGACATGGAAATCACTCAACGCAAGCCCGGGAGCAGGGGGTTCACCCCGATCCCGAAGCGGTGGGTGGTCGAGCGGACTTACGGCTGGCTCATGCTCCACCGCCGCCTGGCCCGCGACTACGAAACCCTCCCCACCCGCTCCGAAGCCATGATCCACATCGCCATGGCGGACCTCATGGCCCGCCGGCCTCGCCAGCGAGAACACCATCTCCTGGCGCGACCCGACACCACAGACCAAACGGCAGATTCCAGGATGAAACAACGGGAGAAAACGACCTCTTAGAACTGGCCCAAAGCACGGCTCCGTCAACGCTCTTCCGTACTTTCGGCCGGTACGCGATGCGCTTCGGCTTTCTAGCCTGAGCAGCATGAGTACAGGGGATCGGCCGACAAGGCCGGATGGCATGATGTTCAACATCGGGCTCGGCGTCGTGTTCACCCCAGGGATCGTCTTCACGACGTTCATGCTCATGGACAGTCGGGGCGGCGCCTCCTGGGTGTTCGGCTCCGCCGTCTCGATCATCGTGGGCAGCCTCGCGCTGATGCGCGAGCGGCAGAAGATGCTGACCGCGGTCGGGGGCTTGGCCGTGACGGCCGTCGGCGTCGCGGTGTCCCTGATCGCCGGGGACGACCTGCCGCAGGAGCCCGCGCCCATCACGGCGCTGGCCCTGTCGGTGCTCGTCGGCTCCTCAATCAGGACGCTGCCGATGGGACCGGCCGCCGGGATCGCTGTGGGCGGCGTCGTGGTGACCGGGGGCACTTGGTTCGACGGGTGGACCGGCGTGACGAGCCTGGCCACGATGGGGATGATCGCCGCCCTCGTGATGGGGTCGGTGCTGCGCGGCCTCGACCGCAACCGGCGCGCCAACGCCCCCGCCCCGCAGGGCTCCTGGGCCAACCCGCCGCGTTCGTAGCGTGGCCGGAGAACTGGCGGACGCGGTGAGCGCCGCCCAGTCCGCTGCCCCTACCGCGGAGTTGACCGCTGGCCCGCCCGCGGGCCCGCTGAACGGCGCTGATCGCGGGCAGAGATTCAGTAATCTGATCAACGTGACCATTCCGGATCGATGGGCCAGGGGCGTCTCCACTGTCGGGCTTGGCGTCACGTTCCTCACGGCGATCGTCATCCAGGCCATCGCAATCGCGCAGACCTGGGGAGCCGCGTTCTGGGTACCCGGGGCCGCCGCCGCCGTGGTGATGTGCGGGCTCGCGATGATGCGTCATCGGGAGCGGACCTGGACGACGGTTGCGGGCCTCGTCGTTGCCGCGCTGGCGGTCCTCATCCCGCTGCTGCCCGGTACCGAGCTTCCCGCCGGGCTCGGACCCTCCATGGCCCTGGGCCTGGGCGTGCTCATCGGTTCCGCGGTCAGGGCGCTGCCGACTGTGCGGGCCGGGGCCATCGCGGGCGCCGGGCTGCTGGTGATCGCCGCCCAGTCCGCCGCCCAGCCGACGTCGGCCGTCGTGGCCATCGCCGCAGCGGCCTGGCTGGCCGCCCTCGGGGTCGGGCTGTCGCTGCGCATGCTCGACGGCCGGGCGAAAGCCACCGCCGAACAGGTGCGTAGGGCCGAACGGCTGGAACTTGCCCGGGAGCTGCACGACATCGTGGCCCACCACATCACGGGGATGCTGCTCCAGGCGCAGGCCGCCCAGATCGTCGCGAGGCGGGCCCCGGAGAACGTGTCGAACTCGCTGACCGAGATCGAGACCGCCGGGTCCGAGGCCCTGGCCGCGATGCGCCGGGTCGTCGGGCTGCTGCGCGACACCAACGACGCGGCGCCCGCCTCACCCGGGCCGGAGGCTCTGAGCACGCTGGTCGAACGCTTCAGCCTCCAGGGCCCGAAAGTGCGACTGAGCGTGCCCAACGATGACATGGAGTGGCCGCCGGAAGTGACCAGCACCGTTTACCGCATCGTCCAGGAGGCGCTGACGAACGTCCTGCGGCACGCGCGGCACGCCCGCTCCATCGGCGTCACCGTCGGCCGCGACGCCGAGGCCGTCACCGTCGAGGTCACCGACGACGCCCCGCCGAACTCCGCCCGGCCCCATCACCGCGGCGGGTACGGTTTGATCGGCATGCGCGAACGCGTCGAGACGCTCGGCGGCTCCCTGTGCGCCGGTCCCCGGCCCGGCGCCGGCTGGTCCGTGCGGGCGACCCTGCCCGTCCCCACCAGGGAGCCCCGATGACCATCAAGGTTCTGGTCGCCGACGACCAGGCGATGATCCGCCGCGGCCTGCGGTTGATCCTGGAGGACCAGCCCGATATCGCCGTCATCGGGGAGGCCGTGAACGGCGCCGAGGCGATCGCGATGGCCAGGCGGCTACGGCCGGACGTGTGCCTGGTGGACATCAGGATGCCCAAGCTCGACGGCATCGAGGTCACCCGCGCGCTGGCCGGCCCGGGTGCAACCGATCCGATACGGGTCATCGTCGTCACCACGTTCGATCTCGACGAGTACGTGTACGGGGCACTGCGCGGCGGCGCGGCGGGGTTCGTCCTCAAGGACGCCGGGCCCGCCCTGCTCATCGAGGCCGTCCGTGCCGCCTACAACGGCGAGGCGCTGGTCTCGCCTTCGGTCACCCTACGGCTGCTGAAGCACCTGAACGAGACTGGGGCTGTGCCCCGCGGTTGCGCTAGGCAGTCGCCACAGCTGTCCGAACGCGCGCTCGAGGTCGTGCAGGCCATCGCGCGTGGCCGCACCAACCAGGAGATCGCCGCCGAGCTGTTCATCTCCCTCAGCACGGTCAAGAGCCACCTGTCGGGGATTCAGACCAAGCTCGGGCTGCGCAACCGGACCGAGATCGCCGTCTGGGCCTGGGAGAACCGCATCGTCGAGAGCACCTCTGAGTAAACAGTTCACTCCCTCAGCACGACCGTAAGATTCCGCACGGTCGGGTTGAGTCAACGCGCGGGGGTGCAGTGACGGCAGGCCCCATTCGCGCATCATCGAAGCCATCCTCATGGCGAGCAGCAAGTTTCCTCCCAACCCCAGAAGCTGCCGGACAGGCCCACGGTGAACCCGAATTGCTCCCACACCGTAAGCAACTCGCCGAAGAGGTCGTCCTCGCCGTCCGCGAGGCCCGGGCCATGCCAGGAGAGGAAAGGGCGCCGCCGGGAAAGCCCCGGCGGCGCCTGGACGGCGCCGGTTGACACGGGGGTCAACTCACCCGGCGCCGGATCCGCCAAAGGCCGAACGCAGTGAGGATCCCGCTGAGTG
Source organism: Streptomyces sp. NPDC050674 (assembly GCF_040654575.1). Lineage (NCBI taxonomy): Bacteria > Bacillati > Actinomycetota > Actinomycetes > Kitasatosporales > Streptomycetaceae > Streptomyces > Streptomyces sp. NPDC050674. Next base: position 300,261 of record NZ_JBFAIG010000003.1, on the reverse strand, counting down.
TCAGGTAGACCGCGGTCTCCAGCCATTGGAACGACCAGTAGCGGCTGCCGGGGTGGTATTGGACGTCGACATGGAGGTTGTGCTTGGCGAGGCACACTGCCGTGTCGCCGAACGTGCCGCCCGCGCCGGTCTTGGGCGGGCTGTCGAGGCAGTCGTTGAACTTGCTCGCGCTGAGGGTCTTGCCGTCTGCGGTGCGCAGCGGGCTCGTCTCGGCGATCCACGCGTCGGGCGCGTGTGGAACCCTCACCCCGCCGATGACGGAGCCACCGCCGATGCTGCCCAGATTCTGCACCCCATTGATGGCTTCGACCGTCATCGGCAGCGTGGCCTTGACCGGCGGCATGAGGCTGGGCCGCACCACGTTGGGGAAGAAGAACTGGAAGGCGAGGAAGACGACGAGCGTCACAGCCATCGCGGGCAGGGTCTTGCGCAGCAGGAGCCCGACGACCGTGCCGAATGTGAAGGCCACCGCGGCGTAGCCGATCGGGGCGATGTTGCGGGCGCCGAACACGAAGGTGTCGAACTGCTCCTTGACCACCTCGTCGAAGGGGCGGGCCGCCCAGGTGAGCAGGGCCGCAGCCGCGCCGGTCACGATCACAGCGGCCAAGCCGATGAGCAGGATCTTGTTGAGGAGCCAGCGCGGGCGGGTGGTGCTCTGGTTCCACACCAGCCGGTGGGTGCCGTTCTCCAGTTCCCGGGCGACCAGGGGAGCGCCCCAGAAGGTGCCGATGACGGCGGGAATCAGGGCGAGTCCGGTCGCCAGGAACAGCAGGGTGTTCTGGTATGCGCTGCGGAACTGGCTCCTTGCCTCGGCGCAGTTGGCCGAGCCCTCGCACTTGGCTTGGTAGGCGCCGTAGGCGTCGCGGATGTCTGCGCCGAGGTACACCATGCACACGGCAAGAACGGCCAGTGCGCCGGCGCCGAACAGCGCCTGGATGCGGAACTGCCGCCAGCTCAACCACATCATCGCTGGGCCCCCCAGACTGCGGCCTCGGTCCGGGCGGCGGGTACGGCGGCTGCCCGGGTCATGTAAGCGAGGACGAGTTCCTCAAGCGTGACGGGCTCGGCCTGATGATGCAGGGCCTCGGGCTCGCTGTCGGTGCGGACGACCGCGCTGCTGTGCGCGCCGCTGTGCTCCACCGAGATCACCTCGATGCTGGCGGCCAGCCGGTCGAACTCGCCGCGAGGCGCGACCAATCGGGCGTGCCCGGCCAGCAGATCCCGGGTATCGCCGGCGACCTGCACCCGCGAGTCGCACAGCACGATGAGGTAGTCGCAGACCTGCTCGATGTCGCCGAGCAGGTGCGAGGACAGCACGGCGCTGGCACCGAGCTCGAGAACGAACTCCATCAGGTTCTGCAGGAACCCCTTGCGAGCCAGTGGGTCCAGCGCCGCAGCCGGCTCATCGAAGATCAGCAGCTCGGGCCGCTTGGCCGCCGCGATGGTCAGCGCCAGCTGCGCTCGCTGGCCACCCGAGAGCTGCCCAGCCTTCTGCGTGGGGTTCAGCCCCACCTGGCTGATACGCCGCTCGGCCAGGGCCGGGTCCCACGCCGGGTTCATCTTCGCGCCGAGCTTCAAGTGCTCGGCCACGGTGAACGAGCCGTACACCGGCGTGTTCTGCGCGACGAACCCCACCCGGGCCAGATGCGAGGCGTTCGCCGCGGGACGTGATCCCAGCACGGTCAGCGAGCCGGACGTCGGCTCGATCAGCCCGCAGGCCAGGTGCAGCAGGGTCGACTTGCCGGCCCCGTTCGGGCCGACCAGGCCGATGACACGGCCGGAGGGGATGGTGAGGTTCACGTCGCTCAGGGCCAACTTGCCCCGGCGGCCGTATTTCTTCGTCAAGCCCTCTGCATGAAATGCCGGAGGGGAGTCTGAATTTGGCATGCCCTCATCCTGGAATTCCACCTTCTTCCCAGCATCAGTCCATAGCATGGTTCCCTTGTCGGCTACCGTACTTTTGACCGGTTCGGAGCCCGGGTCCCGGTGCGGTGATCACTGATTCGGGGATTCCCGGCGTGCGCGGGACGCCTGTCCGTACGATCCGGGCGGGAGGTGCGTCAGGTGGCCCAGGACGCGGAACCCGACCTTCGTGAGTTGATCACGGCCCGTAGCGCCGAACTGGAGGTGCAGGCAGAGAAGTTGAGCCAGCAGCTTCAGGAGGTGCGCGACGAGTTGGAGGAGCTCGCAGTCGCCGAGCGGGTCGCGAGTCGGTTGGCCGAGCAGCTGCGCATGGAAACGGAGCGGGAAGCGACGCCGGCCCAGGCTGCCAGGCAGGTCACGGGCCATGCGGTGCTGCTGGTGCCACAGCGCGAGCGGGGCGTGGACGAAGCGGTCCTGCCCGAGGACTACCAGCGGATCATGGATGTGGTGCGGCGGGCAGACGCGCCGGTCATGGTCAAGCAGGTCTGCGGTGAGCGTAGCCGGCAGATGCGGTCCTCGACCGCTGCTGCCGTGCGGTGCGGCGTCCTGCGGGGCCGGCTGGAACGGTCGTGCAGGCCGGCTTCGCCCTCTGCCCTCCAGCGGCGCAGCCACTTGTGGGCCGTGGCCCGCGAGATCCCCATCTCGGCGGCGACGTGCGCGACGGGGCGGCCGGAACGGACACGCTCGACCAGCAGCCGCCTGCCATGAACGGTCAGCCGGGCATTACGGTGGGACACGAAGACCTCCGTGCGGTGCAGTCCTAGACAGCTCCACCACACCGGAGGTCTTCGCCATGATCAAGCCCGACAGGCGTCAACAACGCTCATGATCAATACGGCTAGGCGCCATCGGCGACCTCGGCTTCACCGGCCTGGAAGACGCCCCGGACAACCCCGTGGTCATCACCGGCTACAAGGCCGCCCGCACCAAACCGCTCACCCGGCGAAGAAGCAGGTCGACAAGCTGATCGCGTCCGTCCGCGCGGTCTGCGAACACACGTTCGCGCACCTGAAGAACTGGCGCATAATCACCAAGCTTCGGCTGTCGGCCCGTTACGCGACGACGCTGCTGCGGGCCCTGCTCGTGCTGACCAACACTGAAGTCGCACGCTGACAGACGATTTTGAGCTCCGACAACCGCCCGCGACCAGTACGAGTACGAGATCGGGGACGTCGGTGGGGGAGAGGTCGGTGTGGGCAGCTGACACCGCGGACGTATTCGTTCCCTGCTGTACGCCCGGCGACCGCGAGCTAGGAGGGCTGCGGTCATGACGCCGCTCCGTGCCATCGCGATCCCGTGAGCCCAGCACCGCCGAGTCGTCCGGCGCGGGCTGGATCCATCCGGCCAGTGCAGCTATTGGGTCTGGATACACAGGAAGCAGCCATCCCATTACGGGAGTCCGCTGAGGACGCGGTGACCGTGCACGACGCCATCGCCGCCCCGTCCGGCCCCCGGGAAGTGGTGGTACGGGCCGCTGTCGGCCAGCGGGGTGAAATATTCCACCATGATCCTGAATTGAACAAGGCAGTCATGCACGCGGGGCGGGTGGTAGCCCAACTCGCTCCAGCGATGCCCGCCCGCTGCGAGAGCGGTGGTGCGCAGTACAAAGTTTTTGGACCGCGCGCGCTCGGACTCGCCGGCGCCCCAGTCGACCTCTTCCAGGTGGACGCCGACTGCACCACGGCCCATCACGTTCTGGTCCTGCAAGATCAGTAGCGCCGTGAAGCGAAGGTTCCAGGCCTGGGATGCAAGATCGGACACAGCGAGCATCAGCACCTCAACAAACGCCTCAGTGGCGCCGTTGGGCAGATCCAGCTCCCGGTCTCCACCGGAGAAGATGTTCGCCACCTGGCCACCGTACCGTCGGACTACGATTCTTCTGCGGTGGCCTCGAATGAGGGCACATCGTTCGGGCAGAGGTCGGCCCGAAGGCGGTGTAGGCGCGCGGGATGGCGACCCACCAGCTGCCAGCATCACGGGCCACGTCGACGCCGACCTCGACTACCAACTCGGGATGCACGAACGTGACGGTCAAGGTCTCTCGGGTGCCCCACCCGGCGGAGAAGGTCCAGTCCGTCCAGGGGTGCTCGGGCCCGCCCGGGGTGAGATGGCCGGCTATTACCGGGCTGGTGGCCCGGGCGAGTGTGGTGGTGCGGCCGATGTGCTGCAGGCGTTGCTGGTCGTAGCAGCAGACTGCGCGGCGAGGTCAGACTGCCAGTGACTGCGCCGACGATGGCCTCGGTCGTTTCGCGGGCCCGGTGATCGGTGGCGGTCAGCCGAAGCTCACTGGAGGTGGCCGACATAGTCGGTGGCGGGGTCGATCAGCTGGCGAGCGGTATCGTAGTGGCGGTCGTTTCATGCCGGTAATCCGAGGAGGGCGGGCGTGTTCTCCGCCGTTGTTGTCTTCGACGAGCAGGAGTCCGAGCTCGTCGTCCTGGACTTGGATGGGGAAGTGCGGGACGCCGGTGTCGGGGCCTCACCGCGCGCGGCGCATCCGCAAGTTGATGAACACCATCGGCTTCCAGCTTTCCCTCGTCCCCACCGTATGGGCGAGCTTTGTCCCCTACGCCGCTTCCGTCTGGTCCTGACATGATCGGAACGGTCTTTAGGAGCGACGACGTCCCGAGGGAGCACCGGTTTGAGTACTGGTGCGAGTTGACGCACCGGGCGATCGCGCCCAGTCACATGAGCAGCCTGTTTGCCGATGACTTCTGGGCGCGGCAGCGGCTCTTGGAGCTGGGGCCGGTGCTTGCGTGGCCGACGGCGCACTTGCCGACGGGGTTTCGGCGTACCGAGAAGCTGGTGCGGCAGTCCGATCCGGAGATGTACCACCTGTCTCTGGTGCTCGGCGGCGGGTTGGGGTTCGAGCATGTGGGGCGGGCCGAGGCGTACGGGCCGAACGATGTGTGGGTGAGCGACACGTCGCGGCCGTACGAAGTGCACGTGCCGGCTGATTTGGGCCGTCAGGTGCTCACGGGGGTGGGCGTGGAATTTCCCAAGGCGCTGCTGCCCCTGCCGTCCGCCCGTGTCCAGCGGCTGCTGGGGCGGCGGCTGTCGGGGCGGGAAGGGGTGGGGGCACTGCTGACGGGGTTCCTCACCGGTCTGGAGCAGCAGGCCGACGTCCTCCAGCCGTCCGTGGCCCCCCGCCTCGGCACCGTGTTGATCGACCTGCTGTCCGCCTGGTTCGCGCAGGTGCTGGAGGCAGAGGACGCGCTGCCGCCGGAGACCCGCCAGCGGGCTCTGACGACACGCGTACGGACATTCATCCGCCAGAACCTGCACGACCCCGAGCTGACACCGCCCGTGATAGCGGCCGCGCACCACATCTCGCTGAGCCACCTGCACCAGATCTTCAAGGAGGACACTCCCGGCGAGACGGTCGCGGCCTTCATCCGTGACCAGCGCCTGGAAGGCGCCCGCCGCGACCTGGCGGACGCCAACCTCAGCTCCACGCCAGTCCACGCCATCGCCACGCGCTGGGGCATGGTCCGCGCCTCCGACTTCGCGCGAGCCTTCCGGAGCGCGTACGGGGTGTCGCCCATGGAGTACCGCCTGCGGGTACAGGCGAGGGCGGCGTGCGATCGGTTGGGGGGCAACTGATGAGTAGAGCGCGGTTCCACACGAGGGGATGCCCTCCACGGCTTCGAGGCAGCCACCTCATGTGGAACCGGAGCAGTCCCGTCAGAAGAACACCATCCAGGTCCCGCCCATCTGGTGGAAGGTGCTGTAGTGGTCACTTGTCCACCACACATCTCCTGCGTTGATCGCCGGACGATGCGGCGGGCGTCGCGCCGAGGAGCCGCGCCGTTCGCCGGGGTGACGCAGACGGTCGTGCTGTACTCCTGGAAGGTCCCTCTGTAGCCCTGGGCGGAGTTCCCGGTCAGTCCGGCGTTCTGAAACGCCCGCAGCCAGCCGACCCGAGGTTTCCCATCCCTGCGTGCGTCGGGCGTGGGGCCACTCGCCAAGCACCGGTCGGCCACTGCTGGCTGCCGATGTTGTGCCAGTTCGGCAAGCCCATGTTCTGCCAGCGCTGCCGTTGCAGGCCGTGGGGGTGAATGAATCGGCCTGGTGGCCTTCGCCTGCCATGGGCGGTGACGGCGTGTATGGCATTCTCGGCCAGTTCACTTCCCTTCATCACAGGTTGCAGTCGGGGCCGGACAGGAGGGCCGGGGCCTCGGGACCCTGTGGCACGTGAGGCCCGGACAGTCCGGACTCCGTACATGAGGAGGTTTGTGATCTCTCGTAGAGCGTGGTTCGGGGTTGTTGAGCACCGCCGTCCGCGTCTGCGACGGTCGTCGGGGTAGCGGGTCGGTGTTGTTGTCGATCTGTGTGAGGCGCATCGACTCGACCGGATCGGCGCACTTCGTCCCATGTGATCGGCACGACGGAGTCCACGCCCTCCAGCGGGAGATGGAAGCGTTGTCGGCCTGGCTGCAGGCACTCTTTCCGCTGCGGGCAGGCGCCCTCGTGGACGTATTGCATGGGGAACCGTGGACGGAGTGCGCACGACAGTTGCCCCATGGCCCTGACAACCTCAATCGCGTGCAGCCCTCCCCCCCGGGATCACCCGCTCGGTCTGCTCGGCTATTGCGGTGAGGAAGGGGAAAGAGGGATGACCGATTCAGGCACAGGGAAACCGAATCCAAACGAACGGGAATCCAACAGTGCGCACGACATCAAGAATCATGCTCGCAGGAACCGCGATGCTCGGACTCATGCTCTCGGCGCCCGCTACGGCATCAGCGGCCGCTACGGGAAGGCCGACGGGATGCCACTACCAGGTCGTCAACTCGCAGATGACTGCGGCCGCATGCAGCGACGCGAACGGCGGTCACTACCGCGCCCTCGCGGTGTGTAAGGACGAGGAAACCGGCCGCGTCCAAGAGTTCGTGGGCGACTGGCGGAACAATGGCTCGTTCTCCAAGGCTTACTGCCAGGGCTCGTACAGGAACCCGTCACCCGGCATCGAAACCAAGGTGACCTGAACGCCATGCGCCAGCCTCCCCCCACACCGCACCTCCATGGCCACACATCGAAGGGCTTCACGTCAATGAAGAAGCGTTCGGCTCTCATCACAGGCGGCGTAGTGATCGCCTTCACTCTCGGCTTCCAGGGTGGAGCCTCCGCAGCTCCCACCGGGGCAACTGGGTGGCCAACGGGCTGCACATATCAGAACAACTTCGACAACGGCGCTATGGCCCGCTGCTCCCACAGCAATGGCGGCCACTACAGGGCCAGCGTCATCTGCACCCGTCTGGACGGTGGCGGTCTGATCGACCTCGAGGCTGTCGCCTGGCGCACCAGCGGCTGGTCGAACGTCTACTGTCCGGCACTGACGACGTTCTCTTCGGCCGGGATCGTGACGAAGTCCACTTAAGATCCCGCGTTCGGCGCACTACGGCGCGACCTCCAGTGCAAGCTGGCCTACGGCGGACTGCGGGCCGCCGAGGCTAAGACGTCGTTTCTGATGGCGTGATCGTTCGTTGAGCCGTGTATGACGGCTCTGGTGGAGCGGTTGGTACCGGACGAGTGGTGGACGCTCTTCGGGCGGGTGGTCCAGCCGACAGAGGTCATACGCCCGCAGGGCGGCGGTAAACGGAGGGCCGGTGACCGCGAGTGCCCGGCGGTGATCATCTTCGTGGTCACCTCGGGCTGCACCTGGAGGCAGCTGCCTGCGGTGTTCGGGCCGGCCGTGCCCACCGTCTACCGTCGCTTCGTCCGGTGGAGCCGGGACCGGGTCTGGGCCAGGCTGCACCGGGTCGTCCTCGACGGACTCGGCGCTCGGGGCGAGCTGGACTGGTCGCGGTGCGCGGTCGACTCCGTCAGCGTCCGGGCGGCAACGGGGCCCTGATCGGACCGAATCCGACAGACCGTGGCACGCCGGCATCGAAAGTCCACCTCATCACCGACCGAAACGGCGTGCCGCTATCGCTGGGCATCTCCGGCGCCAGCATGCACGACAGCCTCGGCCTGGAACCACTCGTTCGAGGGATCCCGCCCATCCGCTCCCGCCGCGGCCCGCGCCGCCGTCGCCCGGCCAAGCTCCGCGCCGACAAGGGATACGACTCCGACCGCCTGCGGAAATGGCTTCGCGGGTGCCGCATCCGCCACGGCATCGCCCGCAAAGGCATCGAGTCGTCCACGCGGCTCGGCCGACACCGCTGGGTCGTGGAGAGAACAGTCTCCTGGCTGGCTGGATGCCGAAGGCTGCACCGCCGTTACGAGCGAAAGGCCGAGCACTTCCTGCCTTCGTCGGCATAGCCGCAGCCCTCATCAGCTACCGCCGACTCACCAGGCGAAACGACGTCTAAGACGCCGTTTCTTATGGGGCGAGTGAGGGCTGGCTGCCAGGGAGTGGTGGCTTGGCCTTCGCCGGGGTCACCGTGCATGCGGGAATGCTGTTCCAGACAGAGTCTTCGCGGCGAGGCGTACAGCGTTCTCCCAGGCCCGGACCTCCTCGGGTGACATGTAGTCGAGGTGGTACTCCAGGCCCATGGCCGCCACGAACTTCCGCTCAGGATCTGTCACCGCCTCGATCCCCTGCCAGACTCGAGTTGCGGCCTCCTTCGGTGACATGGCACCGGCGGACAACTGTGTCGCTATGTCATGCAGGAGGCAACGTTCAGCGGTCTCGTAGTCCGGGATCTGGATCCCGAGCTCCTCCATGGTGTGCCCGAAGAGTTGGCGGATCTCTGCTGGGTGCTCATGCCGGGAACGGCCGGCCAGGTCACGCAGTGAAGGAGAGTCGTGGCCGGCAGCCAGTAGGTGGGCCGCCACCATGGGCAGGTCTTCCACGCGGATGAGGCTCGCCGCGTACTTCCAGGCGATGGTGGCGGGCTGGTCCATGGCCGAATCCTGACCGAGGAGAATGCCTCAGACCAGTGAGTTATCGGATCCGTGTGAGGCGCGGATGGCCGATGAGGAGGGCAGCGATGCCCACGAAGGCCAGGAAGTGCTCGGGCTTGCGCTCGTAGCGGCGGTGGAGACGGTGGCAGCCCGCCAGCCAGGACACTGTTCGCTCCACCACCCATCGGTGGCGACCGAGCCGTTGTGAGGATTCGACGCCTTTACGGGCAATGCGGTGGCGTATGCCGCGGCTGCGGAGCCATCGACGCAGATGGTCGTAGTCGTAGCCCTTGTCGCCATGGAGTTTCCCAGGTCGCCTGCGACGCGGGCCCCGGCGAGACCGGATCGGCGGTATACCTCGTACGAGCGGCATCAGACCTTGACTATCGTGCAGGTTGGCCGCGGAGATGCCTAGCGCCAGAGGCAGTCCGTTCCGGTCGGTGATCAGATGGATTTTCGACCCTGGCTTGCCGCGATCGGTCGGATTCGGTCCCGTCGGCAACCCCCTTTTGCGGCCCTTATGCTTACGGAGTCGATGGCGCAACGGGACCAGTCCAGCGCACCGAGCGCGCCGAGTTCGTCGAGGATGGCGCGGTGCAGCCTGGCCCAGACACGGGTCCGGCTCCGGTGCGCGAAGCGCCGGTAGACCGTGGGCCACGCTGCACCGAACACCGGCGGAAGCTGCCGCCAGGTGCAGCCCGATGTGGACACGAAGGTGATCGCTGCCAGGCACTCGCGGTCACCGGCCCGTCGTCGCCCGCCGCCTTGCGGGCGTACGCGGTCCTGCGTGCCCTGTGCGAGGTCGCCAATCAGGACCCGGACCGCAGGCGATGGCAGGAGACCGGCGACTGGAACGATGACGGCGATCCGACCACATGCCGGCAGCACCTGCGCCAGCTCCTCTACGACGACATCGACGAGGTGCAGCCCGAGCTGCCCTCCGGCCCGTCGTACCCCCTCGCAGCCGAAGCAGGATGACCCGTGGGCCACAACCCCGCCTTCATCCACCCCGTCGGCAGGCGGATACACCGACGAACCACCCTTCTGAACCGGCGAGGCTGGGTGGAGCGCTCTGGAAGGAGTTGAGTTCCTCTCGGATGAGCTGGCCTCTACAGCGTCATCTGGGACCGAAGGGCGCACGAGCCTCCACGTCATTGATGATGTCGGTCCACGGCTGTCGTCCCGAGCCTGGTAGACGAGGGAGTTGTTCACGCATGGCGGTGATGACTGCTGAGTGCTCCTGTTGGAAGATCACGGACCAAGAGGCCGCGCTCAGGACGTCTCGCAGGTCGGCAAGTACCTGTTCAGGCGCTGAGTGGTGCTGTAGTACTAGCTCGATCGGCTCCGCGACCGCTCAAATTCTTCCCACACCGAGTCCAGCCGGTGCGAGCACCGACGCCGCCGACCCGGCGAACCTACGCGGTCACAGCACTAGGTGCTCGCGAGCCGGTAGGAGTCGGTGCCGGTCTCGATGCATCGACAGCGACTTGTATCAGTGCTGCTCCCCGTACGCGAAGGGCATCCTGAAGTGGTGGGTCAAGGATGACGCCGTTCGGGAAGACCGTGTTCCGCCGCTCTGACGATCTCGGCGCGCAACTGGGCGCAGTCGGCCATCTCACGCGCATACAGGTCGGGGTTCGCGTCGGCGAGCGGGGCCAGGCTTTGCTCGGAGGCCGCTACCTCGAGCAGTGCCTCGTCGAAGGCGCCGGTCCAGGGGAGGGTGTCCGCGAGGTTGTAGTGGCAGGTGGCGACGGCGAGCGCGTGCTGGTCTGGCTCGGTGTGCGGCTGCGCCTCGCGGGTTAGCTCCAGCGCCGTGTACAGGTGGGGCAGGGCCTCACGCTGATGGCCCATCCGGGAGAGCACGCCGGCGTACTGGGCGAGAGTGCTGGCCAGTGCGCATCGGTCGGCCGGCTGGCCGCACAGGTCGAGGACCAGTTGCCGGATGGCGACCGCCTTACCAAGTAGGTCCTCTGCTTGACTCAGTTGCCCGGCCTCCAGGCTTGCCCTGGCTGCGGCTTCGAACTGGGCCGCCACGTTGTCGCCGTGCTGCTCGGGGTCCCGGCGGATTAGGGTGCGGCGAATGTTCCCCGCATTGAGGATCTGCGTGGCCCGGGGAACGGCCCGTGGAGCGGCGGGCAGCACGAACTCACCGGCCGTCTGCGTCGGTTGCGGCGCGGCTGCCGCCGGGGACGGCAGGGCGGCCGGCGGGAGGCCCAGCGTCAGCGCCGTCACCAGGACGGCCGCCGTACGTGCCGCCCGCCGTCCAGGCTGTGCTGGACGTGAGCCGAGCGCCGGTCTGTGACTGTGTCGGCCGAGTCGGGCCACCGTTCCTCCTGGAAGGCAAGAAGAAGGCATGGCGGGACGACGACAACGCCCTGGCATGTCCCCCGGCCCCCGGCCGCGCCCCCCACGCGAGTGGGCGAAGCCTAACAGCATGTCCATGACCGGATTGTGCTGCCGGCCGACCTGGACGAAGACTCCCGTTGGGGCGGCCGACCTCCCGGCCGCTCGCCGCAGGGGCTTCCCGTGCACCGCTCTCGGCTGGGTGTCCCCTCTCCGACCGGCTCGTCCACGTGGTTCAGGACACGCTCATGACAGGATTGCGTCGGGGAACGTTCAGGGAAGCCATAAGGACGCCCATGGATTCCGTGAAGGGATGACCCGTGACGTCCGCTGCGCCTCTCCCCATACCCCGGGCCGCAGGATCGCTTCCGTTCATCGGCCACGCTCTGAAAATGCGCGACAACCTCGGCTTCATCGACTCGCTGCGCGACACACGTGAGCCGCTCGTCGAGATCGTCCTGCAACCCGGAACGCGCACCGTCGTGGTCCAGGACCCGGCACTGATCCACCAGATGCTCAAGGCCCTGGCACCCACTCTCGACAAGGGCCGGCTCTACGACAAGTTGGGCCAGCTGCTGGGCGATAGCGTCGTCACCGCCACCGGCCGGCCTCACGTACGCAAACGCCGCCAGCTGCAACCGGCTTTCGCCCACACCGAGATCAGGCGGTACGTCGACCTCATGCGCGACGAGGTCACAGCCACCGTTGCCGGCTGGGAGTCGGGTCGGCCCCTCGACGTGCGCGAGGCGATGGTCGGGCTGAGCCTCGACATGCTGGCCGCGACGATTTTCGCGGGCAGCCTCGACGACGCCGTCTTCCGCCGGCTGCGCAGCGACCTGTCGGTGGTGATGAACGGCGTCGGTGTGCGCCTCATGCTGCCCGACTGGGCCGAGCGCCTGCCGTTGCCCTTCAACCGCCGCTTCGACCGGGCCCGGGCCGGCGTACGCGCGACCGTCAACACCGCCGTCGACGAGCTGAAGGCTTCCGGGCACGCCACCGGAGACATGCTCTCCATGCTGCTGCGCGCCATCGACGAGGAGACCGGCGCGCCGCTGACCGGGCATCAGATCAGCTCGGAGATTCTCACCCTGGCCGTGGCGGGCACCGAGACCACCGCCTCGGTGCTGTCCTGGACCCTGTACGAACTCGCCCGGCACCCCGGCATCGAGGCCCGAATCCTGGCCGAGCTGGACGAGGTCCTCGGCGGACGGCCGGTCACCCTTGACGACGTGACCGAGCTGCCGTACCTGAACCGGGTGATCACCGAGACGCTGCGGTTGCACCACCCCGGTTGGCTGGTCACCCGCCGAACCACCGAGGAAACCCGGCTCGGCCGGTGGACACTGCCCGCCGGGACCGAGCTGGCCTACTGCCAGCACGCCCTGCACCGCGACCCCGAGCGTTTCCCCGACCCGCTCACCTTCGACCCGGACCGGTGGAACGACCCCGCGCAGGAGCTTCCGCCGGGCGCGTTCCTGCCCTTCGGGGACGGCAAGCACAGGTGCATGGGCGAGCGATTCGCACGCACCGAGATGGTCACGGCCCTCGCAACGATGCTGCGCTCGGTACGGCTGGAACTCGCCGAGGGCAAGCCCATTCGCCAAGTCGCCCGGCTCACCATACGGCCGCGCGCCCTCCGAATGACCGTCCACCCCCGAAGCCGTCACAGAGCTGGAGCCGGCCTTTAGCCCGGGGGCCGAGCACCGCCGCCATGGGCGGGGTCTGTGCCGCATCGGGCGGGTCTGCTCGGTGACGCCGGCACCCCTCTCCGGGCCAGATGCCCAGCCGCCTCGGACCCTGAGGTCGCGCGGGCGCACCTCGCGCAGGTCAGCGACCGGCGCTCCAGGGCTCGAAGACCGCTGTTGCCACCGGCACTGCCAGCAACGGGCTGAGCCCGACAAGGGGGGAGGCGGTCCAGCCACAGGACGGCGGCGAATTCGCGCAGTGTCGCGGCCGGCCAGCAGGCAGGGGAAGCCGGTGCGCCCAGATGCTCAGCGCCCTCCGGAGAACGGGACTCCGGCACGGCAGAGGACGTTGGCGAAGAAGCTGTCCTCACCCGTGCGCACGGCAAAGCGTGCGGCCCTGACTCTCGCCTTGAACTCGTCGTGATCGAGTGGCTCGGGGTCGAGCCCCAGGGAGCGCAGCCCGGCGTGGACACTGGGGTTGACCTCGCGGATCCGGTCGGTCACCCAGCTGTGCTCGACCACGACCTGCGCCAGTACGGCCTCCACGACGTCCAGGAACGGGGGCTGGCCGTACCGGTAGCCGAGATCCACCACGGGGGTCCCCGGTGCCAGAGGCAGTCCCGCGTCGCTGATCACGAAGGTGTCGGTGTGCCGGAGCCCGGCGATCAGGCCGGACAGCTCCTGGTGGATGATGCCGTTTCGTATCACGGGTTCAGCCCTTCTCTGCGGGGGTGACGGTGGCGAGGGTGGCGCGCAGGGCGTCCAGGTCGGCGCGGTACTGCTGGGCACCGGCGGCGCGGACTGCTAGGGATCCGGCGGCCGTCCCCAGCCGGGCGGCCTCCAGAAGTGAGTCACCGGCGACCAGCCGGGCGGCGAGCACCCCGACGAACGCGTCGCCGGCACCGGTGGTGTCCCGGACCGGGGCGGGGATGGCCGGGATCGCGGTGGTGGTGCCGTCCGCATCGGTGATGATCGCGCCCGCCCCTCCCAACGTGGTGATCACCGCCTTGGCGCCGCGAGCGCGCAGCGCGGCGTGTGCCTCCCGCACGGCGGACGGGTCCGCGGCCCTGTCCGGGGCGGGTTGTCCGGAGACCACCGCCTGTTCGTGCTCGTTCACGATCAGCACATCGCACCGCGAGATCAGCTGGTCCGGCAGTCCGACGGCCGGGGCGGCGTTGAGCAGGAACCGGCCCGTGCAGGCGGCCGCCGCACGCTCCACCACGTCCAGCGGTATCTCCAGTTGGGCCAGCACGACGTCCGCGTCCGCGCCGGCGCCTTCCAGCGGGTCGCCCTGGGACGGCCACCGGTGATTGGCCCCGGGGATCACGATGATGGTGTTGTCTCCGGCCGCCACGGTGATCCACGCGGTTCCGGTCTCGGCGTCGGGCACCGGGACGACCCCGCGTACATCCACCTCTCTGTCGAGGAGCCCCGCACGTGCGAGCGCGGCCTGGGGATCGGCGCCCACCCTGGCGATCATCGCGGTACGCGCGCCGGCGGCGGACGACGCCACGGCCTGGTTGGCTCCCTTGCCGCCGAGCGTGACCTGCGTGGACCGGCCGAGGATGGTCTCCCCGGGGGACGGGAAGGCGTCGGACACCACGACGTGGTCGATGTTCACCGAGCCGATCACCACCACCCGTGGCGGCCGGGACTCAGACACGAGCGTCCCCTTCGAGTGCTCCCGTGATCAGGCCGACCAACTCGTCGCCGTTGGTGTCGGCGACGGTCCGTCGCGCGGCGGTCCGCCCACGGCGCAGGACGTACGCGGTGTCCGCCACCCGCAGCACCTGTGCCATGTCGTGGCTGATCAGCAGCACGGTCACCGCCGCGTCGCGCAGCCGGCGGATCAGGGCCTCCACAGCCGCCGTCTCCCGCACGCCCAGCGCGGCGGTCGGCTCATCCATGATCACCAGAGTTTTGCCCCAGTTGGCCGCCCGGGCGATGGCTATGCTCTGCCGTTGGCCTCCGGACATACGGCGAACCGTGGCCCGTACGTTGGGCACGTTGACGTCCAGCCGGGCCAGGATGTCCTTGCTGTGGCCGATCATGGACTTCCTGTCCAGCACCTGGAACGGCCCGAACCCTTGGGTCAACTCCCGGTTGAGATACAGGTTCTGCCACACCGGAAGGTCCTCGATCAGTCCGAGGGTCTGGTACACCGTTTCGATGCCCAGCCGACGTGCGTCGTCCGGGGAGTTGAGCCGAATCGGTTCGCCCCGGAACCGGATCTCACCGGCGTCGGGGGGATGCACCCCGGTCAGGCAGCGCACCAGGGTGGACTTGCCGGCCCCGTTGTCTCCCAGCAGTGCGGTGACCTCGCCTTCGGCCAGCGTCAGGTCCACACCCTGGAGTGCGCGTACCGCGTCGAAGGACTTGCACAGTCCGCTGATCGTGACGAGCGGCGGGTCGACGGCGGAGGCATCGCCCGCCGTGCGGGCTGCGGTATCTGTCATGGCTGTCCCTACTTCTGGAACCGGGAGATGAACGCGGCGCCGAGCACCACGGCACCGACCGCGACGGGCTGGTAGTACTGCGAGATGCCGAGCAGGGTGAAGCCGTTGACCAGGGACTGCAGCAGCACCGCGCCGGCCACCGAGCCCAGCACGGAGGCCTTCCCGCCGAACAGGCTGGACCCGCCGAGCACGACGGCGGCGATGGAGCCGAGCAGGAGGTCGGTCTGGAGGCTCGGGTCGGCGCCGCCGGTGCGGGCCACGAACAGCACGGCGGCGATTCCGCACGCCAGCCCGGAGCTGGCGTAGGCGATGAGCCGCATGCGGTCGACGTGGATGCCGGCCTCCCGGGCGGCGTCCCTGTTGCCGCCGGTGGACAGCAGATACGTGCCCGTGCGCGTACGGAAGAGCAGGAAGCCGATCACCGCGGCCCCGAGGACGGCCACCAACCAGAACCAGCGCACCGGGCCGATCCCGTCCAAAGCCAGATCGCGCAGGGAGCCGGAGTTCACCGCGACGGTGTTGCCGCTGCTCAGCAGCAGGGTGAGGCCGCTGACCACGGACAGTGAACCGAGTGTGACGATGAAGTCCGTCATGTTCAGCCGGGCCACCATCAGGCCGTTCACCACACCGACCGCCAGGCCCGCCAGCAGCGCCAGGAGCACCGAGACGGGCAGTCCCCAGCCGTGGGTGTAGGCGTATCCCAGCACCGCCGCCGACCAAGGCAGGTTGGACCCCACCGAGAGGTCGATACCGGCCACGGTGACCACCAGCTGCTGGCCCATGGCGAGCACCAGCAGGATCGAGGTGGACACCAGCAGGTCGCTGATGTTGCTCACGGTCAGAAAGTCGGGCGTGGCGATGAAGAACACCACGAACACCGCGACCACCCCGATCGGGGCGGCGAGACGCGCCGCCGCCCCGACTGAGAGGCGCCCCGTGAGGTGTCCGGGCGCCTGAACGTCTGTCATCGTCGACTCACTTCCCGTCCGTGGTCAGCGGGTTGGTGAACGGCTCGATCGGCTGCGGGAAGGAGCTGATCGCCTTGTCCACGTTGCTGGAGTCGATCAGCGCCGTCGGCGAGACGATCCGGTTGGGCACGGTCTTGTGCTTGACCAGGTTGATGCACGCCTGCACGGCCATCTGCCCCTCGGCGTAGGGGTATTGGGAGATGGTGCCGCTCAGCGTGCCGGCCTTCACGGCTTGCAGCGCGGCGGTGATGCCGTCCACGGAGATGATGGACACCTTCCCGGTCAGCCCCGCGTTCTTCACCGCCTGTGCGGCGCCCAGACCCATGGAGTCGTTGGCGGCGAAGATCCCGGTGATCCCCGGGTGCGCCTTGAGAATGGCCTCGGTGACCGTCTGCGCCTTGGCCTGGTCGTAGTCGGCCGGCTGGGTGGCGACGATCTTCAGTTTGCCGGCCACCGCCCCGGAGAAGCCCTTCTGGCGGTTGATGCCGTTCTGCTCACCGGCGATGCCCTGCAGTATGGCCACATCGCCATGTCCGCCCATGCGCTTCAGCAGCGCCTCTCCGGCCTGCTTGCCCGCGGTCAGGTTGTCGGAGCCGATGAACGACGCGTAGGACACGCCGGCCTGCTTCGAGGCGCTCGGGTCGATCTGGGTGTCCAGGTTGAGGATCGGTATCTTCTTCTGCGCCACCGGGACCAGCGGGGTGATCACGTTGGTGGCGTTCACCGGCACCACGCCGAAGCAGTTGTAGTTCTGCCCGGCCAGGGCGGACAACTTGGCGTTCTCCCCGGTGGAGTCGGTCTCCGACTGACCGGCCTGGACGTTCACCGTGACGCCCAGCTTCTTGCCCTCGGCCATCGCGCCGTCGCGCAGGGCCGCCCAGTAGGGGTTGGTGAAGTCACGGGTGACGATGGCGATGCGGGGTGCGTCCTTGCTCTGAGCGCTTCCGCTGCCGTCGCTCTGTCCGCCCCGGCCGCAGGCCGCCACTGCGGCGAGCAGGGTGATGGCGATGGTCACGGTGGGCAGTCTGCGTCTGGTGTGCTTGGTCATGGCGGTGTGCCTTTCTTCGCGTCATTGCGTCCGGTCGGATCCGTGTCGACCGGGAGAAGGTGGCCCGGGCAGTGGGCCGCGGGGATGCTCCGTTACAAGCGTGGAGTCGAGGGCTGATCCGGCCTCCGGCCGGTACGTGCCGAAGGTGCGGATGCGACCCGCCGACGGGTCCGCTCGGCGGCGTCGGCGGTGGGTGCGGTGGGGGGCAGCCGACCGGTGCTGATGTCCCGGACGACCGGGCAGGCGGGCTGCCATGACAAGGGTTCAGGGATCGGCGATTCCGACTGCCGTCGATCTTCTACCGGCAGGGGGAACCGACGCGCGGCATGACGTGTTCGGCGTACAGGTCGACGCCGTAGCCGCTGTGCCGCCATCGCGACGCAGCGGCGCCGCGGCCAGATCGGCTGAGCGCTCAGCGCCGAGCGGCGTGGGCAGACTGACGGACTGTGGAAATCACATGGGAGTGATGGGCTTTGCTCATCCCTGCGCCATGGGGCGTTGGTTCATCTGATTCCGTTCGCCGCCCGGCCTCGGCCACCTAGTGGATCAAAAGGAAAAGGAGGGTAAGCCCGGCCGATTGGACTGGAATTCCCCCGGAGTGAGCGAAGTTCCGGGTCCGGGCCGGCTCCGATTGTCATCTCGAGGCGGCAATGCCCACGTCCATTGGCTGGCGACGCGCGACAAGCCGACTATTTCGCAAGGCTGCATCACGCACGTCCCTTCCAGGAACAGTCAGCCAAGAGGGCTGTAAAGAGTTACGTAATCGATTACGTTGGTGATGGCGAGTTATTTAAACCACGGCCTGTAAGGGGTGTCAAGGGTGAAATGTCATCGCACTGATGTGACTCCGGACCCTTGACGCTGCGGGGTGTAATCGATTACAAGGGCCTTGGTCCAGGTGTGGGAGGTGGCTATGGGGGTGACCGTCGCAGACGTCGCTCGGCGTGCCGGGGTCTCGACGGCCTCGGTGTCACGGGCACTGTCGGGTGCGGACGGCGTGAGCGCGGCGGTGCGGGAACGCGTCATCGCGGCAGCTCAAGCCCTGGGATACCGGCCGAACACCGTCGCTCGTTCGCTGCGGACCACGCGGACGCAGACGATCGGACTGATCATCCCCGACATGGTGAACCCGTTCTTCAGCGAGCTCGCCTGGGCCATCGAGGAGGCGGCACACGAGCACGGCTACAGCGTCATCCTGTGCAACGCCAACGAGGAGACCGACCGCCAGGACGGGTACGTGGAGCTGCTGCTGGCCCGGCGTGTCGACGGTCTGCTGCTGACGCCGGTGCTGGAGGAGTCGGAGGCCCTGCGCGCCGTGGCACGCCAGGGCGTGCCGATGGTGTTCGTCGACCGGGCGCTGGCCAGCATGGAGGCTCCGGTCGTGCGTGCGGACGGGAGCCTGGCGATCTCACAATTGGTCGATCACCTGGTGGATCTGGGGCATGAACGGATCGCGGTGATCACCGGCCCTCAAGCGTCGGTCACCGGCCGCGAACGGCTGGCCGCCTTCCGCACCGCGATGCGGGCACGTTCGCTGGACCTTCCGGATGAGCTCGTGCGTTTCGGAAACTTCCAGGCGGACAGCGGCCGGCGGGCCGCTGCCGAGTTGCTTGACCTGGACGACCCGATCACGGCGGTGTTCGCCATCGACAACCTGATGACCTTGGGAGTCTTTCAGGAAACGCGTCGGCGGGGCCTGCGGATCGGCAGCGACATCGCGGTGGCCGGGTTCGACGATCCGCCCTGGTTTCAGCTGCTGGATCCGCCGCTGACCACGGTTTCGCAGCCGGTGACCAGAATGGGGGCGCTGGCGGTGGACATGCTGATCGAGGCGATCAGTGCCGGCTCGGTGGAATCCCACTTGCTCGACTGTGCATTGGTGATCCGGGAATCGTGCGGAGAGACAGCGGCCTCTCGGGAAACATTCCGGTCACCGGCTGAAAATCCCGTGAATGATGACGGCGACGACTGAATCCGGTGGCAGGGTCTCGGATCTTCAAAAGAATACGGACGCTCAAGCACGGCATTGGTGACCCCGCCGTCCGGCGGGTGCCTCCCCCGGGAAGTGCCTCTGGCCTCAGGGTGTGGCGAGCGGCATGCGGTAGCAGAGCCGAGCAGGCATAGGGATCAGATCATCGGAGCTGGGCACCGGGCGCTCATCTGCCGCCGTCACGGCGAGGGCGGCAAAGACGTGGCGGCCAAGGCCCGCAGCGCGGCGACCGGTCTGCGCAGTCCGTAGGCGACCGCCGTCGACGTTCCGTCTGCATGGCTCCAGGTCAGCAGTGCGCGTCCGTCGGCCACGCTGCCCTGCACCGTGGCGGGTTGGCCGAGGAGTGGCAGACGGCCGACGATCTTGACGGTGAGGCCGGCGACCTCGGTCCAGAAGTAGTCGTCCTGCGCTGGTCCCGGCGGTGGGAGACCGAGAGCGGAGGCCGCCGCGGTTCTGCCCTGGGCGACGGCGTTGGACCAGAAGGGCGCACGCCGGTCGGGCCGGGTGCCGTCGCCGCGGAGGTAGGTGACGTCGCCGGCGGCGAACACGCCGGGCACGGTGGTGGCGCAGGCATCGTCGATTCCGACGCCGAGGCGGTCGGCGAGGCCGGTCTCTGCCAGCCAGCCGGTGCCGGGTACTTCTCCGGCGCAGGTGACCACCAGGTCCGCGGTGAGCTCGGTGGCGTCGGGGAGCGCCACGCCGCTCACGGGGTCGCCGGTCAGGGTGGCGAAGCCGGTGGCCTGGATGAAGCGGATGCCGTGTGCCGAGGCGCGTGCGGTGATCTCGGCGGACAGGTGGTCGCCGAGGATGCGTTCCAGCGGGCGGTCGGCGTCCACGACGGTGACCGGGATGCCGCGGGCGGCGCAGGCGCTGGCCACCTCCATGCCGAGGAAGCCGGCGCCGACCACGATCGCCGAGCCGGCGTCCGCCAGGCGGGCGCGGAGCAGGCGGGCGTCGTCCAGGGTGCGCAGGACGAGTTCGCCTCGCTGCCCGGGGGCGGCGAGCCTGCGAGCGTCCGCGCCGGTGGCGACGATCAACGCGTCGTACCCGACCTGGCGGCCGTCGGCGGTCGTGACGGTGCGGTGCCGGGTGTCGGCGGTGACGGCGGGCGAGCGGATGACGTCGGCGTCGAGGCCGTCGAGGGCCAGGCCCAGGGTCTGGTCCGCGGCGGTGTCCTTCAGGACCACCTTGGACAGGGGCGGGCGCGAGTAGGCGCCGTGTTCCTCTGCGCCGATGATCGTGAGGGGTCCGGTGTGGCCGAGGGTGCGCAGGTGGCGGGCGGCGGTGGTGCCGGCGAGTGACTCGCCGACGATGAGCACCGAGCGCGGTGCGGTCACGACAGGACTCGCAGGGCGGCGACCGGGCAGGCGTTGACGGCCGCGCGGGTGGCGGGCTGATGCTCGTCGGGGACGTCGGTGCCCTCGAAGTGGTAGGTGAGTTCGGCGTCGTCGTCCAGGCTGAAGACGTCGGGGGCCTGGTCGGCGCACAGGCCGTGGCCTTCGCAGCGTGGATGGTCGACGGAGATCTTCATGGTGCTGTCCTCAGCTGTCCTCGAACGGGCGAGCGGCGGGGTTCAGGCGGGGATGAGTTCGAGCGGCAGGCGCTCGAGACGGTGGATGACGTTGTTCAGGGCCCACTCGGGTGTGCCGGTCGGCTCGATGCGGTCGACGCGTTCGATCAGGGCGCGGAGCATCGCGGAGGTTTCCAGGCGGGCCAGGCCCTGGCCGGCGCAGCCGTGGGTGCCCTGCCCGAAGCCGAGTTGGCGGGCGGCGTCGCGGCGGATGTCGAAGGTGTCCGGGTCGTCCCACTCCAGCGGGTCGCGATTGGCGGAGCCGTAGAGGACCAGCACCCGGGAGCCCTTGCGGAGCGGGACGCCCGCGACTTCCGTGTCGCGGGCGGCAGTGCGGGAGAAGGCGCGGATCGGGGATTCGTAGCGGACGATCTCGTTGACCGCTTTCGGGACCAGGTCCGGGTCCGCCTTCAGCAGGCGCCACTGTTCGGGGTGGGTGGCGAACAGGTACAGGGCGCTGGAGATGGCGCTGATCGTGGTGTCCAGGGACGGCGCCAGGTAGTCGATCATCATGGTGACGCACTCGGCGGGCATGATCCGGCCCTCGTCGGACGCGCGCAGCAGGTCGTGGCCCATGCTGCCGTCCAGCACGGACCGGTCGCGGACGACACCGCGGGCGTAGCGCATCATGCCGAGGGACGCGGGGAGGGTGCGCACCGCCTGGCGGTTGAACGGACCCAGCGCGTCGAAGGTGGCGCCGGCCCAGCGCAGCAGGTGCTCACGGCCCTGCTGGGGCCAGCCGACCAGGTCGGGGACGACCGACATCGGCAGCGCCGTGGCGACCTCCACCGCATCCACCGTTCGGCGGGCTACAGCTGCCTCGACCACCGCGGCCGCCTGCTGGTCGACCGTGTCCCGCATCGTGCGCAGCGCCCGGGGAGTGAGGCGGTGGGCGAGAAGGGAGCGGCGACGGGCGTGCTCATCGCCGTCGCTGAACAGCGTGGTGCCCTGGCCCACGCGGTTGGCGACGGGGTTCAGACCGACGCCGCCCGAGGAGACGAAGGTGTCGTCGTCCAGCAGTACCTGCTTGCACTCGGCGTATCGCGGCAGGGCGTAGACCTTGTGCTTGCTCAGCCGGACCACGGGGCCGAGCTCACGCAGCGCGGCGTAGTGCGGATGAGTGTCGCGGATGGCCGACGTCGAGTACAGATCGGGGTGGTAGACGGGAATCTCCGCAAGCATGGGCATGAAGAGCCCTCCTGAAGGGACGGTGAGAGAGCGGGGGCATGACGGGGGGTACGGCTGGGGCGGGCGGGCCGCGGACAGCTGACGAGAGCGCAGCCTCGGCGAACTCCCGCTCCATCCCGTGCACGGGCGGACGCCGTCGGCGCAGCAACGCCGTAATGACGAAATACTCAAGCTTGATGGAATGCTGCGTCAAGAGTTACGGCAAAGAAAACGATGAACTCATCAGAACTGCGGGTGTTCTCCCTTCCTCCGCCGACGCAAGCTAAAGGGCGGAGGCCGGATCCCAGGGCCCGGCGTGCTTCTCCTCGCCCAGCTCGGCCCAGACCGTCTTGCCCTGCCGGGCGTGGCGCGTTCCCCAGCGCTCGGCGAGCTGGGCGACGAGGAGCAGGCCGCGTCCGCCCTCGTCGAACGCGCGGGCCCGGCGCAGGTGAGGGGTGGTACCGCCGGCGTCGGACACCTCGCACAGGAGGGACTGATCACGGATGAGGCGCAGGCGGATGGGGGGCCGGCCGTAGCGGATGGCGTTGGTGACCAGTTCGCTGACCACCAGTTCGGTGATGAAGCCGAGGTCCCCCAGTCCCCAGGACGACAGCTGCCGGACGGCGCTCGAACGAGCCCGGGCGACGGCTGCCGGGTCGGCGTCCACGTCCCAGGCGCCGACTTGGTGGTCTCCGAGGGTACGGGTGCGGGCGAGCAGCAGAGCGGCGTCGTCGTGGGGTCGGCCCGCGGGCAGCAAGGCCTCGAGCACCGTGTCGCAGGCGGCCTCCAGGGATGCGGAGGGCTGCGCGAGGGCGTGTCGCAGCAGGGCGAGGCCTGCCTCGATATCGCGGTCGCGGGCTTGGACCAGGCCGTCGGTGTACAGGGCCAGGAGACTGCCTTCGGGCAGGTCGACCTCCGCCGCCTCGAACGGCAGTCCGCCCAGGCCCAGCGGCGGGCCGGACGGCAGATCCAGAAGATCGACGGTTCCGTCGCCGCTCACTACGACGGGCAGCACGTGCCCCGCGCGGGCCAGGAAGCAGCGGCCGTCGACGGGGTCGTACACGGCGTACAGACATGTGGCGCCGATGTCCCCGGCCGTTTCCGTGTCCGGGTCGGCCGAGGCTTCGGCGGACAGGCGGATGACGACGTCGTCCAGGTGTGTCAGCAGCTCCTCGGGCGGCAGGTCGATGTCGGCGAGGGTGCGGACCGCGGTGCGCAAGCGCCCCATCGTGGCGGCGGCGTGGATGCCGTGGCCGACCACGTCGCCCACGACCAGGGCGACCCGGGCCCCGGACAGCGGGATGACGTCGTACCAGTCGCCGCCCACACCGGCCTGGCCACCGGCGGGCAGGTAGCGGCAGGCGACGTCGACGGCCGACTGCTCAGCCGTACGCCGTGGCAGCAGACTGCGCTGGAGAGTGAGAGCCGTGGCTCGGGCGTGCGTGTAGCGACGGGCGTTGTCGATGGCCACGGCCGCCCTGGCCGCGATCTCCTGGGCGAGGACCAGATCCTCGTCGTCGAAGGGAAGCGGGTTGCGGTGGCGGCAGAACCGCGCGACACCGAGTGTGGCGCCGCGGGCGCTCAACGGCACCACCAGCGTCGAGCGGGCGGAGTGGATGCCGAAGTCGTCGACCGTATCCGTCGGTGTCGCCGTGTGCCTGGAGGGCCGGCCGGTGGCCAGGGCGCGAGCCATGACCGATCCGTCCGGACAGGCGTGCACCGCCCCCGGCCCAACCGCCGGCTCGGGACCGCCTTGCGTCGACGGCGCCTGGGCGACCCGGTGCAGTACGAGGGGGCCCGGCGCCGGTGTGTCGTGCCCGTGGACCACGGAGTCGAGCAGGTCGACGGTGACCAGGTCCGCGAAGTGGTCGAGGGCGAGGTCCGCCAGCTCCTGGGTGGTGCGGGCGATGTCCAGGGTGGTCCCGATGCGCAGACCGGCCTCGTTCACCAAGGACAGCCGCCACCGCAGTCGCCGGTCCCGCTCCTCCTGGAACGCCGTGACTCCCTGTTCGGACGCGTCGTCCACGTATCCGTTCGCCATAGCGAGCAGGAGGCGCGTCGCCGCGCTGATCAACTCCGCGTCTTTCGTCAGCCGCGGCATTTCAGCAAGCAGTCTGTCCAGGACGACGCCCTGACCGAGCCGGAAGGCCCGCAACAGCGCCGTGACGGGCGCGCCGTACCGGGCCAGCCGACGTGCTCGTTCCAGCTCGGCGGCCGGCGGATCCATCTCGCTCGGCTCGATGCCGTATTCCAGGCCGGCCAGCACGCCGGCGACATGCTCGGCGATGTTCTCGGACGTCATGCGGACGAGATCCGGGTTGCTCCACAGCTCAGGGACCTCACGCCGCAGGCACCGCACCACGTCGGCGATCACCTCGTCCGCCATCGGCCCGAGGTCGCCGGCGACACGGGACACAAGGCTGGCGGCCGTGTACTCCACACTGTCGACGGTACGCCGGACAGAAGGCCCGTGAGGCGTCGGGCATCGACAGCCTCCCGCTCGACGCGGCGCACACCCGGGCCGTCAGCCGGCGGCGATCGCCACCCCGGCGTACGCCACCGCCGTCAGGGCCATTACGGCGGCGGGCAGGGCCCGCACGGGCGGGTCGCCATGGCGCAGGTGAACCACCGCGGCAGCCACCATGAGCACAGCCAGCCCGGCAGCGGCGGCCACTCCGAGCGGGGCCGAAGCCAGACCGAGCAGCAGTCCGGCGGCTCCCGCCACTTCCAGGGTGCCGATGACGCGGTAGAGGCCCGGTGACATGCCGAGGTGCGCGGCTGCCTGACGCATGAACGGCACCGCGGCGATCTTCGCCAGCCCCAGGGGGAGGAAGACCAGGGCCAGTGCGACGGCGAGGGTGGTGTGTGCGGTTGTCATGCCGATCTGTCCCTGCGTTCAGCGCCCAGGCGGGCGTAGTAGGCGATGAGGTCTGGGGCATCCACGGTGGCCAGGTCGACGACCTGTTCGACCGGGGCGCCCTGAAGGAGGCGTTTGACGGGGACTTCGAGTTTCTTGCCGGTGCGGGTGTGCGGGATGCCCGGCGCCTCGAGGATCTCGTCGGGGACGTGGCGGGGTGAGGCACCGCTGCGGATGGCCTCACGGATGCGGTCGCGGAGGGTGTCGTCCAGGGTCACTCCGGCGGCGGGGACCACGAACAGCGGCATCCAGTAGCCGCCGTCGTCCTCCTCCGCGCCGATGACCAGGGCTTCCGCGATCTCGGGGAGGCGCTCGACGACGTCGTGGATGTCGGCGCTGCCGAGGCGGACACCGTTGCGGTTCAGTGTGCTGTCGGAGCGGCCGTGCACGATCACCGAGCCGTGGCTGGTGACCGTGATCCAGTCACCGTGCCGCCAGACGCCCGGGTAGAACGAGAAGTAGGCGTCACGGTAGCGGGTGCCGTCGGGGTCGTTCCAGAAGTACAGCGGCATCGACGGCATGGGGCGGGTGACGACCAGCTCACCGACCCGGTCCACGACCGGGAAGCCCTCGGCGTCGTAGGCGGCCAGCGCGACGCCCAGGTGGGGTGCGGACAACTCACCTGCCCACACAGGGGTGTTGGGTGCGCTGCCGGCGAAGCCGGACACCACGTCCGTGCCGCCACTGATCGACGCGAGCAGCACGCGCTCGCCGACGTGGTCGCAGACCCAGGGGTACGCGGAGGCCGGCAGGGTCGATCCGGTGCAGCCGACCACGCGGATCGACGACAGGTCGTGCACCGAGGGGTCGATGCCGAACTTGGCCATGCCCAGCAGGTACTGGGGGCTGGTACCGAAGACGGTCACCCGGTGGCGGGCGGCCAGCTCCCACAGGACGTCTGGCTTCGCGAGGGGCGCCGGGCTGCCGTCGTAGGTGCAGGTGGCGGCACCGGTCAGGAGTGTGGAGGCGACCAGGTTCCACATCATCCAGTGGGTGGTGGTGTACCACAGGAGCCGTTCGCCGGGGCCGAGGTCGGAGTGCAGGCCGAGGGTTTTGAGGTGCTCCAGCAGGACGCCTCCGTGGCCGTGGACGATGCCCTTGGGCAGGCCCGTGGTGCCCGAGGAGAACACGACCCACAGAGGGTGATCGAACGGCACCGGCGCCCAGGTGAGTTCCTCGATGCGGGTGGAGGCGTCCTCCCACGGGACGACCAGCGACGGGTACGCCCTCGACGGCCACGGCAGGCCCACATGGCCCACCAGCAGCGTCGCCTTCAACGACGGCAGCGCGTGGGCGAGTTCGAGGGTGGCGTCGCGGCGGTCGTGGGTGGTGCCGTTGAAGAGGTAGCCGTCGGCGGCGATCAGGACGGTGGGTTCGAGCTGGGCGAAGCGGTCGGCGGCGGCCTTGGGCGCGTAGTCCTGCCCGCACACCGACCATACGGCGCCCAGGCTCGCGGCGGCGAGGAACGCGATGATCGCGTGCGGGGTGTTGGGCAGATAGCCGACCACCCGGTCGCCCTCCCCCACGCCCAGCTCGCGCAGGGTCGCGGCGACGCCGGCGACCTGGGCGCGCAGGTGGCTCGCGGTCACCTCGTAGCAGGAGCCGGTCTCGTCGAGGGCGATGACCGCCACCGCGTCGTCGGCGAGGTTGCGCAGGGCGTGGTGGGCGTAGTTGAGGGTGGCGCCGGGGAACCAGCGGGCGCCGGGCATCCGCTCCTCGGCCAGCACCTGCTCGTACGGCGTGTCCACGTCGATGTCGAAGTACTCCCACACCGCCCCCCAGAAGCCCTCCAGGTCCGTGACCGACCAGCGGTACAGGTCGGCGTAATCGGCGCCGGACATCCCGACATGGCGGGCGAAGTCCATGAGGTTGCTGTCCGCGGCGGCCTGCGGATCGGGCGTCATGAAAGGGTCGGGCACACTCATCAGGTGACGCTCCTCAGCAGGCTGTTGTCGACGGTTCGTCGCGGCGGGTGGGGACTGCGGGTGCTGTGCAGAAGGGGCGCCCAGGCGGCGGTGCCGGTGAAGTCCCGGCCCCCGGCGGGGATGACGTCCATGACGACGCGGTCGGGGCGCAGCAGGACGGCGTCCGCGCGGCCGGCGCGCAGCCAGGCGGCAAGGGTGCCGTCGTCGCCGAGGCCGGTGACGGGGATGGCCCGGATACCGAGCGCGTGAGCGAGGGCGTTCAGCGAGGGCCAGGGATCGGCGGTGGTCAGGACGGTGAAGGAGTCGCCGAGCACCTCGTCGAGGCGGGTGCGCCGTCCTTCGGCGGTGATCCATGGTTGGGGGCAGTGCGTTCCCGCAAGGCCCTTGCGGAGGCGGCGGCGTACGAGAGGCCCCGTGGTCAGGGGCGGGCTGAGGTCGCGGCCCGCCAGTTCGGTCAGGCCGGGTATGCGGCAGGCCGCGGCCAGGGCCCTGCGGCGGATCGCGGCGGCACTGTCCTGGCCGCCGGTCATGGCCCAGCCCGTGGCGACCGCGAGCCGGATCATATGCCGGGCGTGCGGCTTGCGTTCACTCTCGTAGGTGTCCAACATCCGCTCGATACCGCCCTGTCGGAGGACTCGGGCGAGCTTCCAGGTGAGGTTGTAGGCGTCCCGCAGGCCCGCGCACAGCCCCTGTCCGATGAACGGCGGGGTGAGGTGGGCGGCATCACCGAGCAGGAAGACCCGTCCGCTGCGCCAACGGTCGGCGACGCGGGCCCGGAAGGTGTACTGGGTCTCACGGACGACCTCGAAGTCCCCGTCGTACGACGCCGGCAGCCACGGCGCGATCAGCTCGCGGACCGGTTCCTGCCCGTCCCGCAGCCGGAACTCCCAGCGGTAGCGGTCCTCGCCGACCCGCATGAAAGTCGCGGGCCGGTGGGGGTCGCAGACCTGGTCGACGCCTTCCCAGCAGCGGACGTCGGCTTTGGTACGGACGTCGATGACGGTCCAACGTTCCTCGAAGCGCAGGTCTTCCCATACGCCGCCGATGGCTTCGCGGGTGAGGCTGTTCGCACCGTCGCAGCCGAGCACCGCCTCGGCCCACAGCTCGTGCTCACCGTCGTCGTCGCGGTAGGTAACGCGCACGGGGCCTACGGTGTCGGGGCCGATGCCGGTGACCTCCACTCCGCCCCGCAGTTCGCATTCCGGGTGCCGGGCCAGTGCGTCGCGCAGCACCCGCTCCAGCCCGGGCTGGTCGAACATGCTGGTCTGCGGGTAGCCGTGATGACCGTGCTCGGTGCGCCGGAACTCGGCCATCACCCGGTGCCGGGCGTCCAGCAGCCGCAGCCCGTTCGCCGGGCGGGCGATCGCGGTGAACTCCTCCCCCACGCCCGCGGCCTGGAGGATCCGGCGGACCTCGTCGTCGGCGGCGACGGCCCGCGGGAGCGAGTAGACGTCCTGGTGGCGTTCCAGGACGACGGTGCGGACTCCGCGCCGGGCCAGGAGGAGGGCGGCGGTCACGCCCACCGGCCCGGCGCCGACGATCACCACGGGTACGTCTGCCCCGTTACGGTCGAAGATCATATGCTTCGGGTCTCATTTCGCGTCCGTGACGGGGGTGCGCTGCTCGCCGAGGTCGATCCGGCCGTCCGGGGTCGCGATCGTGGCCGTGATCACGTCTCCCGGGTCCAGGTAGTGCGGGTTCTTGGCCTGGCTCTTGAAGAACGCCTTCCACTTCACGGCGGGCGGCAGCAGGGCGCCGATCTTCTCCACCGGCTTCGGCGGGGCCTTCAGCGCCGTACCGCCGGGCGTGCCGGTCAGCAGCAGGTCGCCGGGGTCGAGGGTCTGGAACCGGGCCAGCAGGGTCAGGGCCTGCGCCGGGCGGACGATCATGTCGGCGAGGGTGCGGTCCTGACGCAGCTCACCGTTGACGCTCAACTTCAGCCGCAGGTCCAGAAGATGGGGGAAGTCCTCCGGCTCCAGCAGCGCCAGGTACGGTCCGGTCGGTGTGAAGGTCGGGTACGACTTGCTCTCGTAGAACTGCGTCTTGGTCAGCTGCACCTCACGGGCGCTGACGTCGTTGGTGATCACCAGCCCGGCGACATACGACGGCAGGTCCCGCTCCTCGACCACCGTGCCGACGGGCAGGGGCGCGCCCATGACCAGGCCCAACTCGATCTCGTAGTCGAGCAACTTCACGTGTGGGGGGCGGACGACGGCCTCGCCTGGTCCGTTGACCGAGCCGGACGCCTTCCGGAAGAAGGCGGGCGGAATGTCTCCGGTGAATCCCGAATCGCGGGCGTGACTGCGGTAGTTGACCATCTGGGCGACCACCCGGCAGGGCGTGGTGACCGGCGAGAGGGCGGCCAGGTCCGCGACGGGCGTGCCCGCGTCGGCCGACAGCGCTGCCTCCCGTACGGCGTCACGGTCGGCGATCAGCTCAGCGGTGGTGACGGCCTTGGTGTCCACGGGGACGGCCCGCTCGATGGGGGTCCCTCCTGCTCGAGCGGAGTCGAGAGCTTGGGGGAGGACCGCCCACCATCCGTCGGTGGTGCGCAGGACATTGGTGCTCATGACAGTACCTTCGTGCTGGGGTCGGGGAGTCAGGACTTGGCGGCCTTGAGCAGGCCCAGGAATCGTGCGGGGTCCATCTCGTTGTCGCCACGCAGGGCCTCGATGACGTCGCGGACCCGCTGCGGGGAGGGGCTCGCGCCGAGGAAGTCACGGGTGGCGGGCGGGCCCCACTGAGCCAGGCCGCTGGTCGACATGGGTGCCCAGCCGGGCTCGACGTCGCTGGAGAACAGGTCGCCGTCGGCGAAGTGCTCCAGCATGAAGCGGTCGGGGTCGCGCCAGTAGTCGAACAGCTGGCTGCCCTGGATGTGCCGACCGATGCCCCAACTGCGCATGTATCCGCGCTCCTTGAGGTATTCGCCGCCGACGGCGATGGAGTCCAGGTCGGTGACCTGATAGGCGGAGTGGACGTACCCCGTGCCCGGTCCCAGGTGCATGGCCAGCGTGTGATGGTCGGCCGGCACACTGCCCAGGTCGCAGCGGATGAACGCCATCGTCGGGCCGCGGTCGCGCTGCCCGTCCAGGAACAGGAAATCGGACACGATCATCCCGAGGGTGTCCAGGTACCAGTCCAGGGCCCGGCGGAACACCCGCGTCTCCAGCACCAGATGCCCCAGCCGCTGGATGCGGGAGGGCTCGCGCGGCGGACGCTGAGTGGTGTTCGTACGACGGTGGTCCGTGCCGAAGTTGAGGAGCAGCGGCCGCTGCTCCGGCAACGCGGGGAGCTGTTCGCCGCAGTGCACCACCCGCACCGGGAAGCCCGACGGGTCGAGCAGGTCGACCACCTTGCCGCCGCCGGGAACGTTGGCATCCCGTACGGACGATCCGGTGGCCCGCGCCAGCCGGTCCAGGTCGGCCCGCTCCGCCGCACGGAACGCCGGGCCGATGAAACGGGACGTACGCCCGCGCCGGATCACCATGCAGGGTGAGCCCGCGAAGGTGCCCCGCAGCCAGAGCTCACTCTCCGTGCGTGCGGCGATGCCGAAGCCGAAGTCGCGGGCGAAAACTTCCGCCCGCTCCAGGTCCGGCTTCTCGAACTCCAGCCAGGCCAGGTCGGCCACCTTGATCACCGGGTTCCGGGAGCGGCCGGGGTGTTCGCCGCGCAGGGCGCCCTGTTCGCTGTGCAGGTCCTGGTGGGCAGTCTTGACAGCGGTCCCGTCGACGCGGGTTTCAGACATGGTGCCCTCCGAGCGACATTGCCGTAATGAGGAAATCATCAACTATGACAACATCGCCGTCAAGGGATTCGCCAACGGGAAATGATGCATTCATCAGAGCTGCTGCCATCATCGGTCCCGCGGTTAAACTCTCGGTATGCCTACGTCAGCCCCACCCAGCAACCGGTTCGAGCGGCGCCGCGCCGAGACCCGTCGCGCGCTCATCCACGCCGCGCGGCAGATCCTCGCCGAGACCGGGGACACCAGCGCCAGCATCCAGGCGATCGCGGAGCGCGCGGACGTCGGTTTCGGCTCCTTCTACAACCACTTCGAGTCGAAGGCGGAGCTGTTCGAGGCAGCCGTGGTGGACGCCCTGGAGGAGTTCGGCCAGAACTTCGACGAGCGCCTTGCGGGGATCGACGATCCGGCCGAACTCGTCGCGGCGGGCTTCCGGCTCAGCGCCCGCATGGCCGACTCCCACCCCGAGCTGATGCAGGTCCTGCGCCGCCGCGGCCTCGGTCACATCCACTCCGACAACGGCCTGGCCCGGCGGGCACTGCGCGACCTCGAGGCCGGCCTCACCTCAGGCCGCTTCACCCCCGTCGACCCGGCGGTCGCCCTGACCGCCCTGGGCGGCACCCTGCTCGCCCTGGTGGAGCTGAGGTTCGCCCGCCCCGACGTGGACGGTGACCAGGCCGCGGTCGACCTGGCCGAGATGGTCCTGCGCATGCTGGGCGTCCCACCGGACGACGCCCACGAAGTCGCCCGGCGCCCCCTCCCCGACCTCGCCTCACCGGCCACTCCTCCGCGGGGAACGACGAGCTCGGCCGGAGGGTGACCGAGCGGCCGGTGAAGCAGGCGCCGATCGCGCCCCCGGCCGGGGGTTGACCGCGCACAGGCGCAGCCCCTCGGGCACGTTCCGCAGCAGGAGGGGGCCCGCGATGGCCTTGCCCGCCTTGTCTCCCTTGTCCGGCAGCGGCTTCAGCGAAGTGAGCGGCGGGGCTGCCCGCCCGACCATTCCCCCTGTAGGGCGGGGACGGCGGGCTTCCGGTCCTCTGCCTCGCCACGTCCGCCTGCCCGGGCGGGGAGCACCTGAGCTTGAGTAGTGCGTTGTCGTGTGCTCCTCGGTGTCCCACACGCGTCGTCCTCCTGGTGGGCGTGGGGGTGAGGTACAGCCGTATCGGCAGCGACGAGCCACCGCCGCCGGGGATTTCGTTGCCCGGGGTGGTCGCAGCCGACCGAATGTCGAAGCGCCTCGACAAGTCGCTCTCGCGTGGATCCCTCGTAGGCGGTGGCGCCGCGCCCGCTCAGCCGGGGGGCGCGCACCACTAGAGCCGGTCGCGGCCTCTCGCGGCCCCGACCGGCTCCTTCATCCGCTCACAGGGTGCTCAGCCGACCTTGGTCGCGGTCCACCGTTGGGTGGGGCCGGTGTTCTTGGTGTACTGGATGACCGGGTTGCCTTCCTGGGCGGTGTTGGCGTTGTCCAGCGCCTTGCCGCTGGCCCGGTTGACAAGCTGGTACCCGCCGTTGCCGAGCGAGGCGATGGCCCACTGCTGCTGCCGCTGCCAACTGCTGTTGTCGGTCCGCTGCACCACCGTCGAGGCGTCGGAGGTGCTGTTGTTGTTGTCAAGTGCCTTGCCGCTCTGGACGGAGACAAGCTTGTAGTAGCCGTGGCCCAGGTCAGTGACCCTCCACTGCTGGGTGGGGCCGCTGTTGAGGGTCCACTGGACGCACTGGTTGCCCTCGGCGGTGGTGTTGGCGTTGTCGAGGGCCTTGCCGCTCTGGGCGCAGACGAACGTGTAGACGCCGCCCGCGAGTACGGCCGGCATGCCGGTGACCTCCACGCAGACCACGGAGTCGTTCGCGTTGGGCGCGGTGGCCGGGACCTGGACGTTGATCTGGCCGCCGGTGACCGAGTAGTTGAGCGAGACGGAGGGGTTGTTCATCAGATAGACGCGGTTGATCGTGTTGTACACCGCGGGGATCTGCAGAGTGCCGTTCGTGGGCCAGGTGAAGACGTGGGCGAACAGCTTGCCGCTCTTCTTGGTGATCCTGCCCCAGGACGGCTCGGTGGCGAAGGGGCTGCCGCTGGTGCCGTGGACGCTGTCGGAGTAGGTCGCCATCCAGGAGGCCAGGCCGTTCAGGATGTTCAGCGATCCCTGTGTGACGTGGCCGTCGTCAGCGGTGCCGTCGGCGTTGAAGCCGCCGTCGGGGCCGATGTTCAGAAGGTAGTTGCCGTCCCGGGAGACGCAGGTGACCATCTCCTGGATGAAGTACTGGGTCGATTTGTACAGGGTTTCCTTGTCCTTGTTGTAGCCCCATGCGTTGTTCATGGTGGCGCAGTACTCCCACTGCCGGTCCATCGGCTCGCTGGGAAAACCGAACTCCGCGACCGCGTAGTCGCCCATGCCGTGGTCGCGCTTGACGCGTTCGTTGACGATGACGTTCGGCCAGGTCCGGGTCAGCCAGTCGTACAGGCTCTGGCCGTCGGCCTGGGTCCACCAGTCGGTGAGGGTGGGCGTGGAGGGGTTGCCGCACCAGTCGCCGTCGAACCACAGCAGAGCCGGGTTGTAGGCGTTCATCAGCTCCGTCAACTGCGCCTTCATGTCGTTGATGTAGTTGGTGCGGGCGGTCATCGACGACATGGTGGAGAAGTGGCTGTCGATGGTCTGCGAGGGGTGGTTCCAGTCGAGGATCGAGTAGTAGAGACAGAACTTGATGCCCCGGGCGTCGCACGCGGCCTTCAGCTCGCCCAGCAGGTCGCGCTGGAAGCCGATGTAGTCGTGCAGGTTGTACAGCTTGGTGCCGGTGACGTCGGTGAAGCTGGGAACGTTGGAGTCCCACATGCCGAAGCCCTCGTGGTGCTTGGCGGTGATCACGATGTACTTCATGCCGGCGTTCTTGGCCAGATCGGCGATCTGGGTGGCGTTGAAGCTGACCGGGTTGAACCCCTGGGTGACCTGCGTCTGCCAGGCGGACTTGGTCCAGCCCTCGCTGAACGCCCACTCGCCCTTACCGAGGTGCGAGTAGGACCCGAAGTGGATGAACATTCCAAAGCGGGCCTGGTACCACCAGTCCAGCTTGGAGGAGACGGAGTAGGCCTCGGCGGTGGCGGGCCACAGGGCCTGCGGCAGACCGAATGCGGCGGTACCGCCGGCGAGCGCGGCGGCCTTGATCAGCGAGCGTCGGCTGAGGGGTGCGGAAGGCATGGTGCGGCTCCTGGTGAAGCGAGGGGATGCCGGCCGCTTGTCTGCACGCGACACCGACAACGGACTACGGCGGCTCGTGCCCGGCCGAGCTCAAGCTGACCTCGTTGGACATCGGATGTATTAACGGGCATCGCCGCCCCACTTGTCCAGAGTTCTTGCCGACTCAGTCTGATGACCCTGCATTTACGTAACGTTCGATGCTCGGACGCCCGCACACAGATGGTTAGATGCCCTTATACGTAGGAGGTATGGCGGGTCGTGTCGTGTGGTGTGACGGACACGCGCCGCGCTGCGCCCGTCGCAACGAGCTCACCCTTGAGCCTGATTCGCGACTACGAGACCTCCCCGTCGTCACCGAGTGCCCCTGACGAGCCCGGCGGCCGAAGTCACTTGATCCGGGGCTCGGAGGTCCCGTCTTCGAGGAGGCGTCTCCCTATGCCGCCTGCACAAGCCTTGACACCCTCTCGCTCGGCGGCAAAGAATTCCCGCTGCAAACACGCTAATGAAACGATTCAAGACAGACGTCCTGTGACTCCCCCTTTCCCGATCTCCAGGACGCCTCTCCCCGCCCCGCCCATCACCGCCCACAGACAGCAGGAGCCCGCATGCCCTCTGTATCGCGCCGGTCCGTCCTGCGCTCGGCCATAGCCGTAGCGCTCGCGCCCACCCTCGGCTCGGCACTCCTGCCGGGGCTCACTCCCGCGGCGTCGGCCGCCGTCTCCTGGACCGCGAAGTGGATCTGGGCTCCGTCCAGCTCGGCGAACCAGTGGGTGGCGTTCCGCAGATCGTTCACCCTGGGCTCCGCGCCGGCCAAGGCGGTGACGCAGATCGCGGCGGATTCCAAGTACTGGCTGTGGGTCAACGGCACGCTCGTGGTCTTCGACGGGCAGCTCAAGCGCGGCCCCAACCGCACGGGCACCTACTACGACGAGATCGACCTCGCCCCCTACCTCACGAGCGGCCGCAACACGGTGGCGTTGCTGGTGTGGTACTTCGGCAAGCAGGGGTTCTCGCACAGCAGCAGCGGCAAGGGCGGTCTGCTGTTCCAGTCCGACATCACCACCGGTTCCACCACCACCCGGATCGTCAGCGACACCAGTTGGAAGCACATCGTCCACCCGGGCTACTCCAACAACACCAGCGGCACCCAGGTCAACTTCCGCCTGCCCGAGTCGAACGTCTACTACGACGCCCGCGACGCCACCGCCATGACCGCCTGGGAGTCGGCCGGCTTCGACGACAGCACGTGGAGTGCCCCCACCGACTTCGGAGCGGCCGGTGCCGCACCCTGGATCGATCTCGTCCGGCGGCCGGTCCCACAGTTCCGGTACTCGAGCCTGAAGTCCTACGGCAACGCGTCGTCGCTGCCGTCCACGGGGCAGGGCGCCACCGCCATCACAGCCACCC
This sequence comes from Streptomyces sp. NPDC050674, assembly GCF_040654575.1. Taxonomy (NCBI): domain Bacteria; kingdom Bacillati; phylum Actinomycetota; class Actinomycetes; order Kitasatosporales; family Streptomycetaceae; genus Streptomyces; species Streptomyces sp. NPDC050674. The sequence continues at coordinate 265,083 of NZ_JBFAIG010000003.1, read as the reverse complement.
TGCCCTCGAACCTCCAGGTCACGCCATATCTGAAGGTGGACGCTCCAGCCGGCGCGGTGATCGGCGTGCAGACCGACCACTACGCTGACGGCGACGGCCTGACCGGCCTCACGCCCGGGGCGGAAAACAACATACGCGCCACCTACGTCTGCGCGGGCGGGGTCCAGGAGTTCGAGGCGCTGGCCTGGATGAGCGGCACGGCGGTGAAGTACACGATTCCCACGGGCGTCACCATCCTGGACCTCAAGTACCGGGAGTCCGGCTACGACACCGACTTCGCCGGATCGTTCAGCAGCAATGACGCCTTCTTCGACACCCTGTGGGGCAAGGCGGCGCGCACCATGTACGTCAACATGCGCGACAACTACATGGACTGTCCCACCCGCGAGCGCGCCCAGTGGTGGGGCGATGTGGTCAACCAGCTCAAGGAAGGCTTCTACACCTTCGACACCCGCTCCCATGCCCTCGGCGCCAAGGCCATCGCCCAGCTGACCGCCTGGCAGAAGCCCGGCGGCGTGCTCTACTCGCCGATCCCGTCCACCATCTGGACCGCTGAACTGCCCGTCCAGATGCTCGCCTCGGTGTGGGGATTCGGCACATACCACCTCTACACCGGCAACTCCGGTGCTGTCTCCGGCACTTATCCGGCGGTGAAGGCATACCTGAACCTGTGGAGCCTGGACTCGGCCGGACTGGTCAACCACCGCGCCGGGGACTGGGACTGGGAGGACTGGGGCAGCAACATCGACGCCCGCGTCCTGGACAACTGCTGGTACTACCTGGCCCTCGACACAGCCATCACTCTCGCCGGCCTCAGCGGCAACAGTGGCGACGTCGCCGCCTGGCAGGCCAAGCGCGACAGCATCAAGGCGAACTTCGACCGCGTTCTGTGGGACGCCTCCAGGAACGAATACCGCTCACCCGGTTACAACGGCGACACCGATGACCGCGCCAACGGCCTCGCCGTCGTCGCCGGCCTCGCGCCCGCCTCCCGCTACCGCGCGATCACCGAGGTGCTGCGCACCCACCTCAACGCCAGCCCCTACATGGAGTTCTACGTCCTGGAGGCGCTGTATCTGATGGGCGCGGCCACCGTCGCCGAGGAGCGGATGCGCAACCGCTACGCCGCCCAGGTCGCCGACCCCACCTGCTACACACTGTGGGAGATTTGGGACAAGTCGGGCGGAACCGACAATCACGCTTGGAACGGCGGACCCTTGTACACCCTGTCCGCCTACGCCGCCGGCGTCCGTCCCACCAAGCCCGGCTGGGAGACGTACGACGTCGTCCCGCAGACCGGCACCCTCACGAAGATCAACACGGTCACGCCGACCGTCAAGGGCGACATCCGCTTCGGCGTCACCCGCGACGGCGACCAGGTCACTCTGACCCTCACCTCCCCGAACGGCACGACCGCGCGAGTGGGTGTCCCGACGTACCGTGGATCCTCACCGGCCATCAAGGCCAACGGAACCACGGTCTTCACGGGCGGCTCCGCCACCGGCGGCGTCTCCGGTCTCAGCTATGCGAGCAAGGACTCCTCATACGTCTACTTCACCCTCCAGCCGGGCAGCTGGACGTTCACCGTCACCGGCGCCGGCCGCCTCGACAACCTCGCCCTCGGCCGGCCCGTCACCAGCAACAGCAGCCTGGAGAACAGCGACTGGGGCAAGAACCGGCTCACCGACGGCAAGCTCACCAGCGTGACCGGCGCCAAGGGCTACACGAGCGTCGACTTCCCCTCCGCCGACGTCAGCGCGAACCCCGTCTGGGTGGAGATCGACCTCGGCGCCGACACCGACCTCGACGCCGTACGGCTCTTCCCGCGCACCGACACATCGGCGGCCGGCGGCGGCACGGCGGGCTTCCCCGTCGACTTCACCATCCAGGCCCGTCCCGACGGGTCGACCACCTACACCACCGTCCGCACGGTCACCGCCGAGCCCAACCCGGGCGGGCTCGTGCAGACGTACGGTTTCAAAACCACGACCGCCCGCTACGTACGGCTGCGAGCCACCAAGCTCGGTACCCCTCCGGTCGACGAGACCACCAAGTACCGCCTCCAGCTCGCCGAACTCACCGTGCCCACAGCCGCGACCACCGTCACCGCCAACTACACGCTGGAGAACGGCGACTGGGGCAAGACACGCGTCCTCGACGGCAAGCTCACCAGCGTGACCGGCGCCAAGGGCTTCACCAGCATCGACTTCCCCTCCGCCGACGTCAGCGCCACCCCCGTGTGGATCGAGATCGACCTCGGCGCCGACCGGGCCATCGGCTCCGTCACGCTCCACCCCCGCACCGACGCCGGCGCAGTCGGCGGCGGCACGGCGGGATTCCCCGTCGACTTCACCATCCAGACCCGCCCCGACGGGTCGACCACCTACACCACCGCCCGCACGGTCACCGCCGAACCCAACCCGGGCGGAGCCGCTCAGACGTACGCCCTCACGTCCGCCGCCGGCCGGTACGTACGGCTGAAGGCCTCGAAGCTCGGCAAGGCCGCCTCGGACGAGGCCAACAGGTACCGCCTCCAACTCGCCGAGATCCGCATCAAGTAGCAGGCCATCCCGAAACGGGCGGCGGTGCTGGTCCTTCACCACGACCTCACCGCCGCGGCCGCGGCCTGCCGACGCATCTCTGACTCAGGTCACTAGCGCAGCACGGCCAGATCGATGGCGTTCGCCATGGCGGCCATTCCGGCGTCGTTGGGGTGCAGATGGTCACCGCTGTCGTACGCGGGAAGCATCCGGGCGTGGTTGTCCGGGTCCCGGATGACGGCGTCGAAGTCGACGACCGCGTCGAACGCGCCACTGGTGCGGATCCAGTTGTTCACTGTTGTCCGGATGCCGGCCTGTGCACTGCTCTGCGAGGAGTAGGGCAGCATGGTGCCGCCGATGATCCTCACGCCAGCGGCGTGTGCCTGCGCGATGATGTCCTGGTACCCGGCGATCAGCTGGTCGGCGGTGAGGGAGGGATTGTTGTTGATGTCGTTGATGCCCTCCATGAAGATCACGCTGCGTACTCCGGGCTGACCGAGGGCGTCGTGCGCGAACCGGACCCTGCCGGCCAGGCCCTGGGGAGCCCAGCCGGCATCGGCGCGCACCATGTTGCCGCCGATGCCCGCGTTGGCGACAGCGAACCGCTGGCCGCCGCTCTCCGCCTGCAACCGGGCGGCCAGGCGGTCCGGCCAGCGCCGGTTGGCGTCGAAGGTGGTGCTGGCGCCGTCGGTGATGGAGTCCCCGAAGGCCACCACGGTTCCGGTGGTCACGGCGGTCGGCACGACGTCCACGCCCGACAGGTAGTGCCAGCTCCACATGGAGGTGGTGAAGTCGGTGGCGGCGTCGTCACCGGCATGGTTGCCGGAGCCGGCCGCCGATCGGTACGAGGTCTGGTAGGCGTCACGGTGGAAGGTCGAGGCGCCGGTGGCGCCCCGCAGGTACACGCTCACCAGGAGGTCCTGCCCCGCGGTGACCGTCATCGGGATGACGTCGCTGGTGAGTTCCGCCCCGGCGGGGATGGTCGGGTTGCCGGATCTGCCGAAGGTCACGGTGCGGTGGGTACCGGCAACCGCGGCCGCGCCGCCGGAGCGCACGGCCACGTCGACGGCGCCGACGGACAGCGGCGTGGTGCTGCGCAGGTTGGACAGCCGGATCCGCACGCCGGAACCGGCGACACCGGTGTGGACGACCATCCGCAGAGTCTGCTCGGAGAAGGTCTCACCGCCGGCGGTCATGCCAGGGCCGAAGGCCGCGACCCGGGGGCGTTCGGTGAGGTTCCACTGCTGGTTGGGGTTGCCTGTGCACGGCCACTGGATGAGCGCCGTGCCGTCGGCCGTGGAGTTGCCGGGGATGTCGAGGCACATTTGGCTGTGGACGGAAACGATCGCGGAGCCGCTGAATCTCCAGCGCTGGTTGTCGTTTCCGGTACACGGCCACTGAATGACCTGTGCTTCCGCCGCGGTGGACGCACCGTTCACGTCCATGCACTTGCCGCTGTTGATGTTCACCAGCGAGAACGAGCCGTCTCCGCCGGCGACGGCCTGCCACAGTTGGCTCGGGCCGCCGGAGGGAGTGTTCTGCACCACGTTCACCGCGTCGGCGGACGAGGCCGACTGGACCTGTGCGTTCTTGCCGCTGTGCGCCGCGGTCAGCGCGTATACATGGCCGTCCTGCGGCCCGGTGGCGGCGGTGGCCGCGTCGGCCGGGACGAGCAACAGCCCCAGAACCGCGAGAGCCGCGGCTCCCATGGCAGCCATCCTGTGCCGGGACCTTCTCATGAGCCCTGCTTTCATATCGTGCTTCTCCTCATCGGTCACACGGGTGACGGTGAAGCCGACGCCCCCGTCCGGAGCCGTCCGGCTCCGTCTCGTCAGAGGAGTCGGCACGCCGGGGGAACCGCCCGAGCCGCCGGAAGGGCCGGCTCGGGCGGAACCTCGGTCTTGCCGGATGTGGCAGCAGCCAGTGCGTGGCTCGGATCAGCTCCGCGTCCACCGCTGGTTGGTGTCGGCGTGGCACGACCAGAGCTGGATCCCTGTGCCGTTCGCGGTGCGCCCCTCGACGGCATCGAGACAGAGCCCGGACTCGACCCCGACCACGGTGCCGTTCGCACTGACGGTCCACTGCTGGTTGCCGCCGCCGTTGCAGGACCAGATCTCCACGGGTGTGCCGTTGTTGGTGCCATGGTCCTTCGCGTCCAGGCACTTGTCGCCGAAGACCCGCAGCTCCTTGGCGGAGGTCAAGGTCCACTGCTGGTTGTCACCGGCTTGGCAGTCCCACAGGTGCATCAGGGTGCCGTTGGTGTCGTTGTAGCCCGGCACGTCCAGGCAGCGGCCGGACCCGGCGCCGACGACCTTCGTGGTCGACCCGATCGACAGGTTGTCGAACTGGCCCGTCTGTCCCTGGCTGTTGCCGTAGCCGGCCTGCCCCTCGGTGTAGGTGTTGTCGTTGACCGCACCGACCTTCACGCCGTCGATCCAGGCGGTGATCCTGTTGCCGTAGAAGCCCAGCCTCAGGTTGTGCCAGGAGTTGGTGCCCAGCGCGGCGACCGTACCGCCGGCCAGCGTCACGAAGTTGTTGTCGGTGTCGTTGCGCAGGATGGACCAGGCACCGGTATTGCTGACCCTCAGGTAGTAGCCGTTCAGGCCCTCCGGACCGAAGGAGTGCTGCCAGGTGGCACGGCCGATCAGCTCGGTGAAGCCCGCGCTCTCCAGCAGCACGTCGCTGGAGACCTGGTAGTCCTTCCAGCCGAGGTCACCGAAGAGCGCGTAAGGGTGTGACAGGGGCGCCCAGGTGATCGGCGCCTGGGCCGACATCTGGCGGACGCACTTTCCGGAGCGTCCGCCCCCGCAGCCGACGACCTCGTAGGCGCCCTGCTGGTCCTGGACGTACTTCGCCTGGGTGCCGGTCGGGTAGCTGTCGTAGGAGTCGGCGTACGGCAGTGCCAGAGACCCCTTCGCCGGACCGGCGGCGGTGCCCTTGCCCTGCCCTGTCGTGGTGGTGATGGTGTAGACGTACCCCGGCTGGACGGTGAGCGAGAAGGCGCCCCCGGAGGGGGTGATGTCGCTGCGGCGCACCATGGCGGTCGAGGAGTCGGTGGAGTTGACGTTGGTGGACCAGACGTGGACGGTCCCGGTGGACAGACCGCCCGTCACCGTGAAGTCGAGCGTCTGCGCCGCGGAGGCCTGGGTGGTCTCGATGATGGTGCTGTAGTCGCGGTTGTTGGTGGACTTGAGGGTCACATAACTGCCGTTGGAGGCGCTGCCACCGATGTAGCCGGTGGAGCTGTCGAGGTACTTCCAGCCCGGCGAGGTGAACTGCGTGGTCTGAGCGGTGACCCACAGGCTCTGGCCCGTGGAGTACCAGCCGGACCAGGGCTGGTTGGCGACCATCAGGCCCGTCGTCGCATAGGGCAGGTTGGGCGTCATGGCGCCGATGAGCGGCCAGTTGATGGTCGCGGTCATCCTGCCGTCGATGTAGTCCCGGTTGTTCGCGCGAGCCATGGGTGCGGCGCCGCTGTTGTAGTCGTGCGAGCCGTTCTCACTTGCCCACAGCTGCTTGCCGGTGGCCTTGGCGTTGGCGGAGCTCGGGCAGGAGGTCTGGGGGGTGAGCCAGCCGCACGGGTAGTGGGCGCCGATGATGTCCACGGCGGAGGCGAACGTGGAGTCCGCGAGTATGTCGTTGGCTATGTCCCAGCTGTGGTCGTCCGAGCCCACGATCTTGACCGACGAGTAGCCGTTCGAGTTGAGGGCCGAGCGCAGGTTCTTGTACCAGCCGATGTTGTAGCCGCGCTCGTTCCAGCCGCCCAGGTAGCTGATGTTCAGACCGTGCGACTTGGCGCAGCCCAGCCAGGAGATCAGATAGTCGATCATGTCGGCGGTCCAGAAGTTGCCGCCGCCGATCCAGCCCGGCGCACCCCAGGCGAGGCCGGCCAGCTTGATGCCGGGGTTGCGGGCGACCGCCTGCTCCATCAGCCAGAACTCATACCCGGCATTGCAGTTGATCGCACCCCTGGTGTGCTCGATGCTCGGCTCGGCGCCGCTGGTCGAGTTGGTGTCGCCGCCGATCTCCGTCTTGAGGATCTGCAGGTTGGCGCCGTAGTTCGGCTTGAAGAGGTAGTCCAGGATCTGACTGCGCTGCGGCTCCGGGTAGTCGATCAGCAGTCTGCTGTTTCCCCCGCCACCGCTGATGGCACCGATGCCGTCGAAGGTACGCCCGCCCGAGGTGCCGTCGAGGGTGATCGACGTCGCGGCCTGAGCCGGGGCGGCGGTGAGCATGGATCCGATCATTGCGATGACGAGCGCGCACACCATGGCGAGTGTCCGCGGCAGGCGGCGGCGTAGGCAGCGCCCAGTGGGCGGGTGTCCGTGGATCAGCATCCGTTCTCCTGGGGTTGTTTGTTCATGACGGATTTCGTTGAAGAGAGACGGTCGATGGATGAGCGATGAGCTTCAGCGCAACCGACATCTGAACTGCACAACTGCCTGTTTCTCGCGGATGGCTCGTCCGACCTCCAGACAACGTCAGAGCTCGGGCGCCGAAGGTATGGGCGATTCTGTTCGGCGTCACCGCTTCCGGCAGAGCAGGTGGCGGCTGGCCCACTCCGTGTGGCCACCCGCGTGAGACCGCCGGACAGAAGCCCTCCTCTCACTCCATGAACCGCACCAGACATCCGATCTATCATGAGCACGGATGAGAGCCTGGATCGGTTCACACTCAGAGGGACGGAGTCAGGGGGACGCAGCGTCGAGGCCGTCGGGGTTCGCGCGCCTGCACAGCGAGGGCGCGGTCGCCGTCGCGCTGGAGCACGGGGCGGGCGCATGACCGTTGGACCATGATCAGGTTGCCGTGCCGGTCCCCCGCGCCGGGCCTGGAGGAGGGCGGCCGGTGTGAAGCAGCCGTGCTCCCGGACATGCGGTCGGCTTGGGAATTCGCGGGTTTCCCCGGACGTGGAGGCCATGGCGACCGAACCGTTCGCGGTGCCAGATTCTCGGCTGGAGCGCGTTCCAGATTTTCGGACCACAGTTCGAGCCCGACTACACGGCCGGCACCCTCACCTCCGACTACCTGTCCGCGCTCAAGGACGGCGAGACGGCAACCCTCACCTTTCACTTCTGGAGCGGCGCGAAGGTCACCTACCACTCACACCCGGCCCAGGCCGCCCTGGCTGAATTGACCGGGCGAAGCCGATCGCCAGGCCGCGACCTGCGAAAATCCGAGTTGTTCGAGTGACTCCTTCGGTCAATCAAGTCGGTATGGTAGGCGTATGGCTCATGTCTCAGCGGCCGAGCGCCGCCCTCAGTTGATCAAAGCAGCCATCGAGCTCATGGCGAGAGAGGGAGTCGCTGCCGGCAGTACCCGTGCGATCGCCGCCGAGCTCGGTGTCGCGCAGGCCACGGTGCACTACACGTTCGGCACGAAGGAGGATCTGTACCGTGCCGTCATCCAGCACCTGACCCGGGAGATGGAGAGCCAGGTGCGGCAGGCCGCACCGGTCGACGCCGGCTTCGAGGAAACCCTGGGAGTGCTTGCCTCCGCCTTGTGGCGCACGGTGCGCGACCAGCCGAAGAGCTATCAACTGCTCACCGAACTGACCATGTTCGCGCTCCGGTCGCCCCACCTCCGGGAGGCTCTCGAAACGCACAACCTCGGTGTCCTCAGCGTGACATCGGAGCTTGTGACAGACGCCGCCGAGCGCGCCGGCCGGCAGCTCGCACAGCCGGCGAGCACGGTCGCGCGGTTTTTCCTCGCCGGATTCGACGGACTCGTGCTGCAACACCTGACACACCCCGACGACGAGGCGGAACTGTCCTGTCTCCAGGCCTTGATCTCCTCCACGCTGGCCCTCGCCAGCGGTCGCGTGGAGATGGTCGCCGTACCTCGTGACCTCATCCAAGGAGCTCTGCCGAGCGGTTGATCCGCTTCGGCGGGTCGCTGGAGCGCGTGAAGTGTCACGGCGGGTGCGCATGAGCGCGTGTTCGGGTCGGGTGACCGCCGGATCGCTGCCGGACTCGGCATCTCAGTCGGCACCATGCAGTCCGCACGGCGCGTCGAGCTGCCGGCTGAGCCACCGGCGGCGCGGCGCGTGCCGGGCGGTCCGGACGAGCCGCACTGCCGATACAGACGCGATCCGCCGGTGCCCGGCCCTCAGGGAGAGCTGGGTACCGGCGGACGCTCACCGCGTCAAGGAGTTACGGAAGCGGCGGGTAGGCGTTCTGCATCAGCTGCTTGAACTGGGCGGAGAACCAGTGTCCCGCCACGGGCGCGTTCGGCAGTGACCCCGTGGGGTTGTTGCCGTTGCGGGGGTTGCCGCCGTAGGTCGGGTCGCACATGCGGTCGAAGCCCTTGCCCTCGTCGTTGGGGATGGCGCTGCTGGAGCCGTCGGACTCCCCCGGCGGCTTGACCCACACGTAGGCGTCGATGCCGGCGGCCGGTGCCGCGGTGGGCCGTTCGCCGAGGCCGGCGCCGCTCTGGTTGCACCAGTTGCCGGCGTGGATACGCCGGTCGATGCGGCTGCCGTTGACGTAATCGTCCACAGAGGTCATCGGTCCGGGGCCCGTGGGCCGGGCGGTGCCGCCCCAGCCGTTGCGGGAGGTGTCGATGAGCATGCCGAGGCCGGACTCGAAGCCGGCCGCGACGAGCTTGTCACGCAGCGCCTGGGCGAAGGACTGCTCGTCCACGTACTGGTTCCAGTCGACCCACTTCGACTGGCGCACGGTCTGGCCGTTGACGGTGTCGGTGACCTTGAAGTTCGGCTCCTTGACCGGGCTGTAGTTGGCGGTGTTGACGATGAAGCCGGCGACGTCCTTCACGCTCGCGCCGTTGGTCGTGGCGACCTTGTGGAACTCCTGCACCGACGGGCCGAGGTTGCTGTCCCAGCCGAGCCAGCCGTGGTGCCCGGCGTCGACGTAGTTGTAGACGTTCGCGAGGGCGCCGAGCTTGTCGAGGGCATAGGAAACGCCCTTCTCATAGTTGCCGTTGCTCTTCATGGTCACGCACGCGTCGGTGGTGGTGGGGGTGCCGCCGGCGTTGGTGACCAGGTTGGGCAATGAGTCGGGCTCGATGACCGTGGCGATCCGCAGGCCCGCGTACTTGGGGTCGGCGAGGATCGAGGCGATCGGGTCGATGTACTGGCTCTTGTACTTGTCGAGGTCGTTCGGTCCGAGTTCGCCGTTGGAGGCGAGAGCGGCGCAGTCACGGCCGGGCAGGTCGTAGATGACCAGCTGGACGACGAGTTCGCCACTGCCCTTCTGCTTCAGGGCCTCGTCGAGGTGGGCGCGCAGACCCATGCCGCCGTTCACACCGTTGATCGCGGCGATCCGGTCCAGCCAGACCGCGGTGGGCTGGTTGGCGATACGGCTGCCGCCCGGTTCTGCGGCGGCCTTCGCGGACCACTCCGGGTTCACATAGACCTTGGCGCCGGAGTACGGGTTGCCTGCCTTCGGCCCGGTCGGGCCGGGGTCGGTCGGGCCCGGGTCGGTCGGGCCGGGGTCCGTCGGGCCGCCGTCGACGTTGCAGGTCACGCCGTCGAGGGTGAACGTGGCCGGGATGGCGTTGGTGCCGCTGTAGGTGCCCTGGAAGCCGAAGCTGACCGAGCCGCCGGTGGCGAGCGCGGCGTTGTAGCTCTCGTTGGCCGCGGTGACGGCGGCGCCGCTCTGGCTGATCTTCGAGTTCCAGAAGTTGGTGATCTTCTGGTTGCCCGCGTACGACCACTTCACCGACCAACCCGACTTGGCAGCCGCGTTGTTGGTGATGGTGACGGCAGCGGTGAAGCCGGTGTCCCACTGGTTCTGCACCTTGTAGTCCACCGTGCAGGGTGCGGAGGCGGTGGCGGCACCGGCCGGTGCCGTGAGAAGCGCAGCCCCTGAGCTTCCGGTGAGCAGCGCGAGGGCGGCGAGCAGTGAGGTCCTGGTGCGACTCATGAGTGTGGGTTCCTTCTCCTTCGACATTCTTCTACTGATCACGGCCGCGCAGACGGCTGCGCGGTCCGATGGCGTGCGGGCTGGCGTCGTGGTTCGAGACCGGGGACGGGGCGGAGGAGCGGTGCCGGGTGCCCGCTCCATCCCAGGTGGGGCGGTGTGCGGTCGCCGGACCACTCATGACCTTGTCGGTGAAGCCGTGCGAGGAGGCGCCCGCACCGGTCTCTCGCGCCACCAAAGGCACGTACGCGGCGCTGGGAGCGAGCGTGGCCGGCCGCCGGCTCTCCCCGGTGCAGATGTCGGAGCAGCTGTTGCTGTTGTGGACACGCAGGGGGCGACCGGATTGCCCGCCGGGTCGGTGGGCTCGTGCAGTAGCCACAGATCGAGGTTGCCGGGGTATGCCGGTCCACCCGCCAGGATCACGTTCTTCGCTCTGGTGGAGCGCACATGAGCGTCCACCAGGTCCGAGCCGGCGACCTCGCACGAGACCCCTGGGCGGACACCGCCGTGTCACCGTGCCGCCGGTACTTCCGCACGTCCGCGACACCGCAGGTCGTGCGGTCCGGGCACGACCCACCGAACGGGTCGGCAAGGACCACGGTCTCGCGTGATCCGGGTTGATGCCGGCCAGGCCGAGTCGACGCTCCTGGCTGCCGGTCGGCTCGGAGCCCTCGGTCGTGGCGGGCACCGTCGTTCCGGACCGGGACCAAGCAGTGTTCCGGTCCTGGGTGAGCTTGCGACCGTCCGCCAAAGTCGAACGGCGGTGTGCGACTGTTCGACGCGGCGGATGCGTCGGTGCTTTGCGCTGATCCGTGGAAGCCGTTGCCCCACTGGCCGTCGACGGTGTGCTCCCTCGACAGGGAAGGCATCACTCCCTGGGCCGAGACCATCGGGACGACCGTGGTGGCGACGAGTGTGCCGGCGCCCGCAACGGCTGAAGGTAACGAAGGTGGGGGGTGTCGCATGAGCGACTCCTTGCAGTTGAGCGCGCCGTGACCGACGCGTCGCCTGATTGGAACCGCTCCCACTGGTGCGAAGGAAGGTAGCGCCGAGTGGCGCGGTTGCCCAGAGGTGCTGCGAAACTTTTCGAGAATCCAACGGTTTTGCGCCTTCGACTCTTCAAGCGTCTTGACCGTCACTGCCCGCATCCCCATGATGGGAGCGCTCCCACTGGCCAAGACTTGTCCTTCCCCGAGCTGCAAGCCGCTAGGAGGAACCAGTTCATGGATCCCGGACGCAAACGCAGAGCCGTTCGGCGGGTGTGGACCGCCGTGGCGACCGCTTTAGCCCTGCCAATGTCGTTGCTGGCGACGGGTTCGACTCCCGCCCAGGCCGCCGCACTTCGGTGCAGTGTCGACTACAAGACCAATGACTGGGGCTCCGGCTTCACCGCGGATCTGACGATCACCAACCGCGGTACGGACGTCATCGACGGCTGGACCCTGACGTACAGCTACACGGGCAATCAGAAGCTGAGCAACGGCTGGAACGGCACCTGGTCCCAGTCCGGACAGTCGATCACCGTGAAGGACGCCGGCTACAACGGCAAGATCGCCGCCGGCGCGGCCGTGTCGACCGGCGCGCAGTTCAGCTACAGCGGCACCAACGCCGCGCCCAGCAACTTCGCGGTCAACGGCACCAGCTGCACCGGTGCCCACCAACCCCCCATCACCGTGCTCACCAGCCCGGCGGCCGGCGCGGTCTACACGCAGGGCGACGCGGTCCCGCTCGCGGCCACCGCCGCGGCCGCGGACGACGCCACCATCAGCAAGGTCGAGTTCTACGACGACACCAAGCTGCTGGGCACCGATACGACGGCGCCGTACTCGCTGTCGGTCTCCAGCTTGACCGTGGGCAGTCATTCGCTGCTCGCCAAGGCCTACGACAGCCTGGGCGCGTCAGCGGAGTCCACGCCCGTGGGCATCACGGTCGCCTCAGGGCCCACCGTGGTCGCAACACCCACCCAACTGGGCATCCAGCAGGGCAAGACGGGCACGTACGAGGTGAAGCTGTCGAAGCAGCCGTCCTCGAATGTCACCGTCGACACGGCTCGGACGGGCGGTAATTCAGGTCTGTCGGTGACCGGCGGCGCCTCGCTCACCTTCACGCCGCAGAACTGGAACACGGCGCAGAAGGTGACCATCACCGCCGACGGTTCCGGTACCGGCGCGGCGACCTTCGAGTCGGCGGCCCCCGGGCACGCGAAGGCGTCGGTCACCGTCACCCAGCTCGGAGCGACGAAGGCGTACGACGCCCGTTTCCTGGAGCTGTACGGCAAGATCACCAACCCGGCGAACGGCTACTTCTCCCCCGAGGGCATCCCCTACCACTCGGTGGAGACGCTGATCGTCGAGGCACCGGACCACGGCCACGAGACCACGTCGGAGGCCTACGGCTACCTGCTGTGGCTGCAGGCGATGTACGGCAAGGTCACGGGTGACTGGTCCAAGTTCAACGGGGCCTGGGAGATCATGGAGAAGTACATGATCCCGACCCATGCCGACCAGCCGACCAACTCCTTCTACAACGCCTCCAAGCCTGCGACGTACGCGCCCGAGCTGGACACCCCGAACGAGTACCCGGCCAAGCTCGACCCGTCCGTTGCGGCTGGCCGGGACCCGATCGCGGCGGAGCTGAAGAGCGCGTACGGCACGGACGACGTCTACGCTATGCACTGGCTCCAGGACGTCGACAACGTCTACGGTTTCGGCAACTCGCCGGGCAAGTGCGAGGCGGGTCCGTCGGACACCGGTCCGTCGTACATCAACACCTTCCAGCGCGGTGCGCAGGAGTCGGTGTGGGAGACGGTGCCGCAGCCGACCTGCGACGCCTTCAAGTACGGCGGCAAGAACGGTTACCTGGACCTGTTCACCGGTGACGCCTCCTACGCCAAGCAGTGGAAGTTCACCAACGCCCCGGACGCCGACGCGCGTGCGGTGCAGGCCGCTTACTGGGCCGACATCTGGGCCAAGCAGCAGGGCAAGGGGTCGGACGTCTCCACGACCGTGAGCAAGGCCGCGAAGATGGGCGACTACCTGCGCTACGCGATGTACGACAAGTACTTCAAGAAGATCGGCAACTGCGTCGGCCCGTCCACCTGCCCGGCGGGCACCGGCAAGGACGCCTCGCACTACCTGATGTCCTGGTACTACGCCTGGGGCGGCGCCACCGACACCTCGGCGGGCTGGGCCTGGCGCATCGGCTCCAGCCACTCCCACAGCGGCTACCAGAACCCCCTCGCGGCCTACGCACTCGCCAACTACGCACCGCTGAAGCCGAAGTCGGCGACGGGGCAGGCCGACTGGGCCAAGTCGCTCGAGCGGCAGATGGAGTTCTACCGCTGGCTCCAGTCCAGCGAGGGTGCCATCGCCGGCGGTGCGACCAACAGCTGGGAGGGCCGCTACGCGACCCCGCCTTCGGGCAAGTCGACGTTCTACGGCATGTACTACGACGAGAAGCCCGTCTACCACGACCCACCGTCCAACCAGTGGTTCGGCTTCCAGGCGTGGTCGATGGAGCGGGTCGCCGAGCTGTACCAGCAGACGGGGAACGCGACCGCGAAGACCGTCCTGGACAAGTGGGTCAAGTGGGCGCTGTCCAAGACCACGTTCAACCCGGACGGCACCTACCGGATCCCGTCGACGCTCCAGTGGTCGGGCCAGCCCGACACCTGGAACGCCTCAAGTCCCGGTGCCAACAGCGGACTTCACGTCACCGTCGCCGACTACACCAACGATGTCGGTGTGGCGGCCGCGTACGCCAAGACCCTGATGTACTACGCCGACCGGTCCGGCGACACCGAGGCCGCGTCCGCGGCGAAGAAACTGCTGGACGGGATGTGGACCAACTACCAGGACGCCCTGGGCATCGCCGTCCCGGAGACCCGCACCGACTACAACCGCTTCGACGACGGTGTCTACATCCCGAGCGGCTGGACGGGCACCATGCCGAACGGTGACGCGATCAACTCGTCGTCGACGTTCGAGTCGATCCGGTCCTTCTACAAGAGCGACCCGGCCTGGTCGAAGATCGAGGCCTATCTGAAGGGCGGGGCCGCCCCCTCCTTCACGTACCACCGGTTCTGGGCCCAGGCGGACATCGCCCTGGCCATGAGCTCGTACGCGGAACTCCTCGAATAACCCCCCGCTGAGGCCCGCGTGCGCGACCCCGTCACAAGGAGACGGGGTCACCCGCCGGGCGGCTCCCAGCCACACGGGGGCCGCCCGGTGACCGCCCGTTTCTCCACCGCCCCATGAGCCTGTCGGCCTGGCATCGAGTTGGCCTCCGCGGGAACGACCTGCGGTTTCGGGATCCGCGCGAGAGTACTGCGTCCGCCACCTTGTCAGGTACATGGCCGTCTCCTAGAGTCCCCTCGCAAGAAGGAATTGGGAGCGCTCCCAATCTGGGTGCTCCTCTCCCCCACATCCACTGCGGAGGAGCCGCATGCAACCATCACTTCATTACGCCCGCAGGGTGCGAGCCCTGTCCGGTGCGCTGCTCACCTCACTCGTCGCGCTGGCAGCGCTTCTCACAAGCGCTTCGACGTCGCACGCCGACACAACGATCTGCGAGCCGTTCGGCTCCACCACCATCCAGGGCCGTTACGTCGTGCAGAACAACCGCTGGGGGACCAGTCAGCCCCAGTGCATCGCCGTCACGGACTCGGGCTTCAGGGTCACCCAGGCCGACGGTTCGGTCCCGACGAACGGCGCCCCGAAGTCCTACCCGTCCGTGTACAACGGCTGCCACTACACCAACTGCTCCCCCGGCACGAAGCTCCCCGCTCGACTGAGCTCCATCGCCGACGCACCCACGAGCATCTCCTACAGCTACGTCGGCGGCGATGCCGCGTACAACGCCTCGTACGACATCTGGCTGGACCCGACGCCCCGCACCGACGGCGTGAACCGGACCGAGATCATGATCTGGCTCAACAAGGTGGGCCCGATCCAGCCCATCGGCTCCCAGGTCGGTACGGCGAGCGTGGCCGGACGCACCTGGCAGGTGTGGTCGGGCAGCAACGGCTCCAACGACGTGCTCTCCTTCGTCGCGCCGTCGGCGATCGACAGCTGGAGCTTCGACGCGATGGACTTCGTCCGGCAGGCCGTCTCCCGCGGACTCGCGCAGCCCGACTGGTACCTGACGAGCGTTCAGGCGGGCTTCGAGCCTTGGCGGAACGGCGCGGGACTGGCGGTGAACTCCTTCTCGTCCACTGTCAACCTCGGCGGCGGCACACCCGGCCCCGGCACTCCCGGCGGACCCGCGGCATGCAAGGTGGCCTACAGCACCAGCGTGTGGCAGGGCGGCTACACCGCCGATGTCACCTTGACCAATACGGGTTCCTCGCCGGTCAACGGCTGGAATCTCGCGTTCACCCTGCCCGCGGGGCAGACGATCACCAGCGCGTGGAACGCCGGGATCTCTCCGTCGTCGGGAGCGGTCACGGCCCGCAACCTGGCGTACAACGCATCTCTTGCGCCTGGCGGCCAGGTCTCCTTCGGCCTCCAGGCCTCTTACAGCGGCAGCTTCGCCAAACCGGCCGCCTTCAGCCTGAACGGAACGCCCTGCACCACCGCGTGATGTCTTCAGGAATGACTCACCTGACCCGAGCCGCCGGTCGGCCGGCCGCCCCACTGCCGAGCACACACCGGACCCGAGTCGCGTCCGCTCACCCGGGGTCCGCCCGCCAGGCTCGTGCCTGACGGGCGGGCCCCGTCCTTCTCACGAGGCACCCGTCTCCGACTGTTCGAGTGCGTTCCACCCACGCACACGGTGGACATGAGCGGTCTTGGGGTAGGAGGTCTCCGCGTCCGAGCGTGGGCCGATCTCAAACAGGTCGATCATCAAGAAGAGCGGGTAGGTGGGAGACTGACGCGTCCGCTTCACTATGACGCCCTCACAGCCGATGACCGTTCCCGATGGCCCCCACACAGCCGTCCAGGTGTGGGGTTTCGAGGCGTCCAGGGGAAGGACGACTTCCGTCATGTCCGTTGTCAACCGCCTGTCCGAATGCGCTTTCACCCCGCACCGGGCGTGACTCCGCCTCTCGCCGACGGCGTCGGCGTCGATCTCGAAGACACAGACCTCACCGCTCTCCCCCTCCGACAGATGTTCCGTGCCCACGAGCCACGCCGCGAGCATGCATCCCTCGTCCACGCTCGCGCTCACCGTCACTTCCACCCGTCCGGCCGTGGGCGCCCAGAGCAGCCGCTGGGGGGTCACCGTGCGGACGACGAGTCCGTCGGAACGGTGTCGGTGTGTTCCCCGGTGGGAGCCCACCGGGCCGGAGAAGACCCCGGTCTGCACGTTGGACACACGAAGCGGAGCGTCCTCCTCTCGCCAGTCCGGCTGGTCGGCGTCGATCCGCAGCCGCAGCCCCGAACCGTCGATGTCGTAGCGTGCCTGAGAGCGCTCGGGTGACGTCCAATGAGGCAGATAGTGATCGACCCAGCGATCCTTCCTGAGCTGCGGAACGGCGAAATCGTCCTCGAAGTCAGGCTCATGAGCCGGAGAATCGGGGAACCGCAGGACTTCCTCATCCATGCCACCATCGTCCCAGACGACGGCCCCCGCCGTTTCGACGCTGCTCCCCTGTGCGCGGAACGAACCCGGTGATGTGCACTGCGCATTCACTCATGAATGACGCGAACACGACGTCGTCACCTGGCCGACGGAGCACGGGTCACGCCTGGAAGCCGTGTGCCCCGCTCCTTCGCCCCGTAAGATCGGATGATCTCGTGGGGGAGGTGGTCATGGGCAGGCGACGCCCCGGTACGCCGACGCTGGAAGAGGTGGCCGCTCACGCCGGGGTGGGGCGTGGCACGGTCTCACGCGTCATCAACAACGCGGCCGGCGTGAAGAAGTCGACGCGCGAAGCCGTGCAGCGAGCCATCGAGGAGCTCGGGTACGTTCCCAATCTCGCGGCGCGCTCCCTGGCCGGGCACGGCACCGATGCTGTCGCTCTTGTTCTGACGGAGCCCGACTGGCGCGTGTTCGCCGAGCCGTTCTTCTCGGAGATCGTCCGCTCGCTCGGGGACGCGCTGACGGACACCGGGATGCAGCTGATGCTGACCCTGGTCCGCTCGGACACCGAGCGCAAGCGCTTCCTGGAGTATGCCCGCGGCGGTCGGGTCGACGGGGTTCTGCTGTTGTCGGTGCATGCGGGCGACCGGCTGCCGGACATGCTCGCCGAGGCGCGGCTGCCGACCGTGATGCTGGGGCGCCGCTCGGGCGACGAGTACGTCAGCTACGTGGACGCGGACAACGTGGGCGGTGCCCGCAGCGCCGTCTCCCACCTGCTGGCACGGGGCCGCGGAACGATCGCCACCATCACGGGGCCGTTGGACATGTACGTCGCCCAGTGCCGGCTGCGCGGCTACCGGGATGCTCTGACGCTTGCCGGCTCCAGGTACGAGGAGTCCTTGGTCGCCGAAAGCGACTTCTCGGAGGACAGCGGGCGCCGCGCGATGGCGGAACTGCTCGCACGGCACCCGGAGATCGACGGCGTCCTCGCCGCGTCGGACACCACGGCGGCGGGGGCTCTGCAAGCACTGCGTGCGGCGGGACGGCGCGTACCGGAGGATGTCGCCGTGATCGGTTTCGACGACTTTCCGCTGGCTCAGCGCACCGATCCGCCGCTGACCACCGTGCGTCAGCCGCTGGAGGAGATGGGCCGGGCCATGATCCGGCTGCTCCTGGAGGACATGGACGAGCCGTCGGTGGCCTACCGCCACGTCATCCTCCGCACGCGGCTGCAGGTCCGTGAATCGGCGTGACGAGCGTCGTCGCCCGCCGGGTGTCCCGAGCCGGAGTCTTCCAACCACAGGTTTCGGGAGCGCTCCCAATCCCTGTGCCGTGGCGACGGTCCACCGCTCGGATACACCGCCCGCCAGGCGCCTTCTGCCACCCGGATCCGGCCGCTACGTGTCCCCGATGACGATGATGTCCAGCGTCCGCGGTCCGTGCACGCCCTCGACGCGGTCCAGCTCGATGTCACTGGTGGCGGAGGGACCGGACACGAGCGTCAGGGCCGGTACGGATCGACGCGGCCAAGAGCCTCGGGCACATCGAAGACGATCTGGTCCGCGCGGACCACGCAGATGTGCTGGTCCGGGAGAAGGGTCAGGGCCCGGCGCCCCTGGCCGGAGCCATGGTCGGGTATCCCGGTCCCGGTCACGGCGATGGCGGTCGCAGCGGTGGTGAGCACCGCGTCCGCCGCGTCGAGCTGCCCTGGCGTCAGCGGCGGGGAGTCCTCCATGGCGTCGTAGCCCGCGAAGACCTCCGCGAAGCGGCGCACCATCGGCAGGGTCTCGGGGCGGTAGCCGGTGTTGAAGTGCATCTGGCCGCAGCACGCCTGGTCCTGCGGGAACTCCACGGTGTGGCCCAGACGTTCCAGCAGTCGAGTGACCGCCCGGCCGGTGTCCGGGAACATCGTGTCGTTGAAGCAGGTGATGAAGAGGGCCATGCGCATGGGTGGTTCCCGGTCACAGCTGCCACACCACGGGCAGTGAGGCGTCGGCTCCGTCGGCGGAGTAGTCGTGGACGACGTCCAGCAGTTCGGCCATCCGCGCCTGCCACGCGATGTTGACCGGCAGCTTCTCGAGTGCGGCGATCATCGCCGGGTAGTCCTCCACCTCCAGGAGGTGGAACAGGTCGGTACCGCTGCGCCAGATCGTCCACTCACCGACCCCCGCGGCGCGGATGGCCGCGGTCAGTTCCTCGGGGACCTCGCGGTGCGCCGCCTCGTACTCCGCGATGCGGTCGGCGCGGACCTTGGTGTGCAGGGCGACTCTCATGGCGCCTCCTTCGACGGTGTGGCGGCGGGGACCGGCGTGTCCGGGGCCAGCAGCCCCTCGGCGTGCAGTTCGTCCCACAGGGCGGCGGGGACGGGGTGCCGCAGCCGGTCCACGGTGTCGCGCACTTCCTCGGCGGAGCGGGCTCCGCTCAGGACGCTCGCGACCGCCCGGTGGCCGAACGGGAAGTGCAGGGCGGCCGCGCGCAGCGGCACACCGTGGCGTGCGGCGATCGCCTTGAGCCGCAGGGCACGGTCCAGGACGGAGCGCGGGGCGGGCGCGTAGTCGTACGTCGCACCGGGCCTCGGATCGGTCAGCAGCCCGGAGTTGAACACCCCGCCGATGATGACGCTCCTTCCGCGGGCGGCGGCCTCGGGCAGCACCTCGGCGAGCCCCTCCTGTTCCAGCAGGGTGTAGCGGCCGGCGAGCAGGACCACGTCGATGTCGGTCTCCCGCAGGAAGCGGGCGGGCAGCGCGCAGTGGTTGGTCCCGATGCCGATCGCCTTGACGACGCCTTCGTCCCGCAGCCGCTCCAGCGCCGGATACGCCTCGGTGAGGGCCTGCTCGGCGTGGTCGTCGGGGTCGTGCAGGAGTGCGACGTCGACGCGGTCGAGACCGAGGCGGTCCAGGCTCGCTTCCAGGGAGCGCAGTACGCCGTCGGCGCTGAAGTCCCAGACACGCCGATGGGTGTCGGAGACGGCGAAGCCGTGCGCGCGGTCGTCGCCCGCGCCGCCCCGCGGATTCGGCTCCAGCAGCCGTCCGACCTTCGTGGACACGGTGTACGTGTCCCGGGGGCGCTCGCACAGCGCGGTGCCCAGGCGGCGCTCGGACAGGCCGAGCCCGTAGTGGGGCGCGGTGTCGAAGGTGCGGATGCCCGCGTCCCAGGCGGCGTCCACGGCGGCGAAGGCCGCCTCGGCGGTGACCGGGCGGTAGAGGTTGCCGATCCCCGCGGCTCCGAACGACAGTTCGGTGACCCGGACACCGGTGCCGCCCAGAGGCGTTGTCCTCATGAGCCGGCCGCCGGGCGGAGCCTGAGCCCCTGCGTGCCGCCGTCGACGGCGAGGGCGGTACCGGTCACGGAGGCGGCGGCCGGGGACGCCAGATAGGCCACGGCCGCCGCGATTTCGTCCGCGGTGACCAGGCGGCCCATCGGCTGGCGTGCGTTCAGGGCGGCACGTTCCGCCTCGGGGTCGTCGGCGGCGGCCAGGAGCCGGGCCACCCAGGGGGTGTCGGCGGTGCCCGGGTTGACGCAGTTGACGCGGATGCCCTCGCGGACGTGGTCGGCGGCCATGGCCAGGGTGAGGGACAGCACGGCGCCCTTGCTGGCGGAGTACAGGGCGCGCTGCGGGAGCCCGGCCGTGGCCGCGATCGAGCAGATGTTGACGATGGCCGCGGTGCCCGGACGGGCGGTGGCAGCGCGCCGCAGGTACGGCAGGGCGGCGCGGGTGGTGCGCACCATGCCGAGGACGTTGACGTCCAGGACGCGGTGCCACTGTTCGTCGGGGTTGTCCTCGACGGTGCCGACGGCGCCGATGCCCGCGTTGTTGACGAGGATGTCCAGGCCGCCGAGCCGCGCGGCCGCTTCCTCCACGGCGCGGCGGACCGAGGTGTCGTCGCCGACGTCGGCCTTGAGGGCGTACAGCGGCTCCGGCACTCCGGACGGTTCCAGGTCGAGCACGGCGACCTTTGCGCCCTGCGCGGCCAGCGTCCGGGCCGTGGCCAGTCCGATGCCGGACCCTCCGCCGGTGACCATGGCTCTGAGGCCTGACATCCCGGTCATGCCACCTCCTCCTGCCCGGCGCGGTCGGCGACCCAGAACGTCCCGTCCGGGTAGCGGTACTCGGCGATGGACTCCTCCTTCATCGTGGCGGAGAAACCCGGTGCGAGAGGCGCGGTGTAGTGCCCGTCGCGCATCACCACGGGCACGGTGAAGTGCTGGTGGAGGTGGTCGACGTACTCGATGACCCGGTTCTCGGTGGTACCGGACAGAGCCAGGTAGTCGAACATCGACAGGTGCTGCACCAGCTCGCACAGACCCACCCCGCCGGCGTGCGGACACACCGGCACCCCGAACTTCGCGGCGAGCAGCAGGATGGCCAGGTTCTCGTTGACCCCGCCGACCCGGGCGGCGTCGATCTGGAGCACGTCGAGGGCGCCGGCCTGGAGAAGCTGCTTGAAGATGACGCGGTTCTGCACGTGTTCGCCGGTGGCCACCTTCACCGGCGCGACCGCTTCACGCACGGCGGCGTGTCCGAGGATGTCGTCGGGACTGGTGGGCTCCTCGATCCAGTACGGGTCGAAGGCAGCGAGCGCGTCGGTCCACCGGATCGCCTCGTCCACGTTCCACCGCTGGTTGGCATCGATGGCGATGCGAATGCCGTCACCGACGGCGGCACGGGCGGTGCGCAGACGCCGGACGTCGTCCTCCAGGTCCGCGCCCACCTTCAGCTTGATCTGGGTGAACCCGTCGGCGACCGCCTGCTTGGCCAGCCGGGTCAGCTTGTCGTCGGAGTAACCGAGCCAGCCGGGCGAGGTCGTGTAACCCGGGTATCCGCGGTTCACCAGCACGGCCTCGCGCTCGTCGAGCCCCGTGCGGCCCTCGCGCAGGAGGGCGAGTGCGTCCTCGGGGGTGAGAACGTCGGCGATGTAGCGGAAGTCGACCTGGGAAACCAGCCACTCGGGTTCGGCGTGGGCGAGCAGGCGCCACAGCGGCTGACCGGCGCGCTTGGCGGCCAGGTCCCACACGGCGTTCACGACCGCGCCGATCGCCATGTGCATCACGCCCTTCTCGGGGCCGAGCCAGCGCAGCTGACTGTCACCGATCAGGTCGCGGCTCAGCGAGCCCGGGTCGGCGCACAGCTCCTCGACGGAACGGCCCACGACGTGGTGGCGCAGGGCTGCGATCGCGGCGACCTGCACATCGTTGCCGCGTCCGATGGTGAAGGTGAAACCGTGGCCTTCGAGCCCGTCACCGGCGTCGGTGCACAGCACGACATAGGCGGCGGAGTAGTCGGGGTCCGGGTTCATCGCGTCGGAACCGTCCAGCTCCCGCGAGGTGGGGAAGCGGACGTCATAGGTGTCGACCGCGGTGATCCGGGCTGAGTTGGCAGTCAAGGGAGTGCCTTTCACGCTTGGCCGAAGGTCTGGCGCTGGCTGCCGAGCCTGTCGACGGAGAGTTCGACGGTGTCGCCGGGGCGGAGGTAAGGAGTGCCGGGCAGACCGAGAGCCACGCCCGCGGGCGTACCCGTGTTGATCACGTCGCCCGGCTCCAGGACCATGTACCGGCTCAGGTACGCCACGATGTGGTCGACCGGAAAGATCATGTCCCGGGTGTGCCCGTTCTGCCGCTTGACGCCGTTGACGCTCAGGTGCAGCCCGAGGTCCTGCGGATCGCCGACCTCGTCGGCGGTGACCAGCCAGGGCCCGAGGGGATTGAAGGTCTCGCAGGACTTGCCGAGGTCCCACTGCGGGGAGTACTCCAGCTGGAACTCACGCTCCGAGACGTCATGACTGATCGCGTACCCGGCGATGACGGCGTGCGCGGCCTCGGGGCCGTCCAGGTACCGAGCCCGGCGGCCGATGACGACCGCGAGTTCGACCTCCCAGTCCGTCTTCACCGAGCCCCGAGGGACGAGCACCTCGTCGTAGGGCCCGACCACGGTTCCCGGGTCCTTCATGAACACCACCGGCCGCTCCGGGATCGCGGCACCGGTCTCGGCGGCGTGGTCCCGGTAGTTCAGACCAACACAGACGATCTTTCCGGGGCGGGCGACGGGCGGACCGATCCGCAGGCCGTCAGCGTCCAGAACGGGGAGGGCTCCTGCCGCGACCGCGGCACGGGCACGGTCGATGCCGTCCGAGGCGAGGAACGCGCCGTCGACGTCGGAGGTCACGGAGGACAGGTCCAACAGCCGGCCGTCGTCGGTGCGGACAGCGGGCCGCTCTTCGCCGGGAGCGCCGACTCGTAGCAGTTTCACTGGCGTTTCCCTTGCCATAGGCGGGTTCAGGGAGGGGGGAGTGACGGTCGGTCGTACGGGCCATTGCCGCCGGTAGCGCCCCGACCGGACCGTGTGGAGGGCCTCAATGGCCCGCTCCCTCAGTCATCGGATGAATGGCGGCATCGAGACTGTAGACGCAAGACCACCCGCTGGCAACGGATTCCTCGGATGTATTTCTTCTGCCGTGAGCGTTCATCCGGACATGAAGGGAAGTTGCGCCCCGGTCGCTGCTGATGTGGGGTGACGACCGGGCTTTCGTCCGATGACTCCGGGCGAGCCATCTGCGGGAGACACCGCTGGTGGGAGCCGTGACCTCCTCCGCCGACCCGGACCGGAATGGGTGACAGCAGCCCGGCAGCACCGTTCCGTGGACGTGACAGCCCAGCTGACGCAGCGGTCGTTGCCGAATCGTGAGGCTCGTCCGCTCGGTGCGACGCGATCGACCGATTGGGCATAGGTGCAGGTCCCAGGGTGGCGCACCAGACCGTCTCACGCGTTCACGGGGGGCCGATCGGCATGGTTTCGCCATGCTGTGCGATTCAACGGCCGCGGAGTCTTGTCAACTTCGGCACCCCGTCGTAACGTCCTCGACGTCCGAGAGACATCGGAGGAATGGCCCGGGGGCGCCTGGAGCCCTTCCGAACGGTCGGATACAGCCCCTGACCTGCGTCTCTCGGGCAGGCTCTCCCTCCTTTCCGTCCCCCTCGGGCGCGGTCCCGCACTGCCTTGTGCCGGGCCACCCTCTGCCCGGCCCGCGGCCTCGCCGGTCTCCTCCGGCAGGCGAGTACGCCTCCCTCTCATCGCTGTCTCGCGGTCCTCCGCCCCGTAAAAGGAGACAACACGGCCATGAAGCTCACTCGCACCCGTTCCACTGCCGCAGCCGCCACCGCCGTGCTCGCGGTCCTCGCCCTCGCCACCGCGTGCAACCGGAACGGCTCGGAGTCGGTCGGCGCGGGCGGTGACAAGCCGGCCATCGGCATCGACCTGCCGCGTTCCGACTCCGACTTCTGGAACTCCTACGCGCAGTACCTGAAGAAGGGCATCAAGGCGGACGGCATCAACGCCCTGCCGGTCAGCAACTCGCAGAACGACGTCACCAAGCTCGTCGCCAACGTCCAGGTCTTCGAGAACACCGGAGCGAAGGCCGTCGTCATGGCACCCCAGGACACCGGCGCCATCGCCTCCACCCTCGACACCCTCGCGTCCAAGAAGATCCCCGTGGTCAGTGTCGACACCAGGCCTGACAAGGGTGAGGTCTACATGGTGGTCCGCGCCGACAACCGGGCGTACGGCACCAAGGCCTGTGAGTTCCTCGGCAAGCAGCTCGGCGGCAAGGGCAAGGTGGCCGAGTTCCAGGGCTCTTTGGACTCCATCAACGGCCGCGACCGCTCGGAGGCGTTCGCCGAGTGCATGAAGACCAAGTTCCCCAAGATCAAGGTCTTCGAGCTGCCCACGGAGTGGAAGGGTGACGTCGCCTCCGCCAAGTTGCAGTCGCTGCTGGCCCAGCACCCGGATCTGAACGGTATCTACATGCAGGCCGGCGGCGCGTTCCTCCAGCCGACCCTGGCGCTGCTGGAGCAGAAGGGCCTGCTCAAGCCCGCCGGCGAGAAGGGCCACATCAGCATCGTGTCCAACGACGGCATCCCGCAGGAGTTCGACGCCATCCGCAAGGGCCAGATCGACGCCACGGTGTCCCAGCCCGCCGACCTCTACGCGAAGTACGCGCTGTACTACGCCCAGGCCGCGGCCGAGGGCAAGACCTTCAAGCCGGGTGCGACCGACCACGACTCCACCATCATCAAGATCCCGAACGGGCTGGAGGACCAGCTGCCCGCCCCGTTGGTGACCAAGGACAACGTGGACGACAAGTCTCTGTGGGGCAACAACGTCGGCTGACGACCGGCAGCCACCGACCGCGTCAGCGCCGGGGGACCTCGTTCCCCTCCCCCGGCGGCGGTACCCGCGACCCGGATCCGGTCGGCTCCTTGCTCCCGGTTCCCGATCCCCGGCCCCCACCATCCGTACGCGAAGGACGGTATCCACCATGGCGGACACCGCCACCAGCCCGGCGAGCGGCCCCGGAACCCGGGCACCGGTCGCCGAGGCGACCGGCATCAGCAAACGATTCGGCGCCACCGTCGCCCTGCGCGACGCCCGCATCAGCATCGCCGCGGGTGAAGCGCACGCCCTGGTGGGACGCAACGGCGCCGGCAAGTCGACGCTCGTGTCGATCCTCACCGGCCTCCAGCAGCCCGACACCGGTTCGCTGCGCTTCTCCGGTGTGCCGGCGCCCGCCTACGGCGACATCGACGCCTGGCGCTCGAAGGTCGCCTGCGTCTACCAGCGGTCCACGATCATCGGTGATCTGACCGTCGCCGAGAACCTCTTCCTGAACCGGCAGAGTCCCGGCGCGGTGCGCCCCATCCGCTGGAAGCAGCTCAGGCAGCGTGCGGAGGAACTCCTCGGCGAGTACGGCGTGGCCGTCGACCCCGCCGCACGGGCCAGGGACCTGACCGTCGAGCAGCGGCAGTTCGTGGAGATCGCCCGCGCGCTGTCCTTCGGTGCCCGTTTCATCATCCTGGACGAGCCCACCGCCAAGCTCGACGCCCGCGGCATCGGCCGCCTCTTCGACAAGCTCCGGGACCTGCAGGAGCAGGGCGTCGCCTTCCTCTTCATCTCCCACCACCTGCAAGAGGTCTACGACCTCTGCACCACCGTCACGGTCTACCGCGACGCCCGCCACATCCTGACCGCGCCCGTGGCCGAACTGGGGCACAACTCCCTCGTGGAGGCCATGACCGGCGACGCCGCCTCCGTGGCCGCAGGCCCCGCGAGCGCGTCCCCGGTCGCACCGGTCGACGGGGCGGAGCTGCTGCGCATCGACGGCCTCACCCTGCCCGGCGCCTGCGAGGACCTCTCCCTGGCGGTGCGCTCCGGCGAGGTCATCGGGCTCGCCGGAGCGACGGCCAGCGGCAATGTGCGGGTGGGCGAGACCGTCGCCGGTCTGCACCGCGCCAAGGCCGGCCGGATCACCGTCGGCGGCACAGTCGTGCGCACCGGCAGCGTGCCGTCCGCTCTGGCCGCCGGAGTGGGTTTCGTCCCCGAGGACCGCCATCTGCAGGGTCTGGTCAACAACCGGAGCGTGGCGGAGAACGCGACGCTCACCGTCACCGATCAGCTCGGCCCGTTCGGCACCGTCCTGCCCGCCCGGACCAGGGCCTTCGCCCGGCGCATGATCCGTGACCTCGACATCAAGACCCCGGCGGCCAACACCCCGGTCTCCGCGCTCTCCGGCGGCAACCAGCAGAAGGTCGTCGTCGCCCGCGCCCTGGTCACCGACCCCCACGTCCTGGTGGCCATCCGCCCCACCAACGGCGTCGACGTCAAATCCAAGGAGTTCCTGCTCGGCAGGATCCGGCGGGCCGCCGACGAGGGCAAGGCCGCCCTGATCGTCTCCGACGAACTGGACGACCTCAGAACCTGCGACCGCGTCGTGGTCATGTTCCACGGACGGGTGGTCGCCGAGTTCGACCGCGGCTGGAAGGACGAGCACGTCGTCGCCGCCATCGAGGGCGTCGCCGACACCACCACCGCATCCGCCGCGTCCGCGGCGTCCGGCACTCACCAGCACGGAAGGTAGACATGTCCGCCACCACAGAAGTCACGGAGCCCGCACCGAGCACAACGGAGCAGGCCGCGGCGGACACCGCCCGGCGCCGGCTCGACCTCGGCCGTTTCCGTGAACTGTCCCTGGTCCCGGCCATCCTGGTGCTGGGCCTCATCGGGTTCATCGTCTCGCCGGCCTTCCTCACCGCCGACAACCTCATCGGTGTGGCGCAGCAGTCCACCGAACTGAGCCTGCTCGTCCTGGCCACCGCACTCATCCTCATCTGCGGGCGCATGGACCTGTCGCTGGAATCGACCATCGGCGTTGCCCCGGTCATCGCCGTATGGCTAGTCCTGCCGACGACCGGTGGACGGTTCAACGGGCTCGGGCTCTTCCCCGAGTGGACGGCGGTCCCGTTGTGCCTCCTGGTCGGCGTGGCGATCGGCGTTCTGAACGGCTTCCTCATCCTCAAGCTGCGGCTCAACGGGTTCATCGTCACTCTCGGCGGTCTGACCATGCTGCGCGGCCTCCAGGTCGCCCTCTCCGAGGGCCAGTCGATCGTGGACCTGCCGTCCTCGTTCACCTACCTGGGCAAGGCGTCCTGGCTCGGCGTACCCGCGGCGATCTGGATCTGCGCGGTGCTGTTCGCGGCGGGGGGCAGCGCGCTGGCCTGGCTGCGGCACGGCCGTGCGCTGTACGCCATCGGCGGCAACGCGGAGGCGGCCCGCACCGCCGGCATCCGCGTCGACCGGATCGTGTGGGCCGTCCTCATCCTCGGCAGCCTGCTCGCCGCGTTCGCCGGGATCCTCTACAGCGGCCACTACGGCTCCATCTCCGCCACCCAGGGCAGCGGCTGGATCTTCCAGGTCTTCGCCGCGACCGTCATCGGAGGCGTGAGCCTGAACGGCGGCAAGGGGTCCGTGTTCGGCGCCCTCACGGGTGTCCTGACCCTCCAGCTGGTCGTCAACGTCATGACGCTCGCGGGCGTACCGGCGCTGTGGAACCAGTTCCTGAACGGCGCCATCATCATCGTCGCCCTGATCATCTCCCGATTCGCCTCCGGCGAGAAGCAGGAGTAGCGGTCGCCCGCTCCGCCCCGGCCCGGTGCCGAGTGGCGGTGCGGCGCTCGTACGTCCCCGGCACAGGAAGGCACGCACGTGGCACTCACCGACGAGGCGATGAACAAGATCAAGGCGATGATCGTCGCAGGTGAACTCGCCCCCGGCTCCCGCCTGCCGAAGGAGGAGCTGCTCGCCTCGCAACTGGGCCTGTCCCGCAACTCGCTGCGGGAGGCCGTCCGCGCGCTCACCGCGATGCGCATCCTCACCGTGCGGCAGGGGGACGGCACCTATGTGTCCAGCCTGGAGCCCCATCTCCTCCTGGAGTCGCTCTCCTTCGCCTCGGACGTCTCCCAGGGACGGACCGCCCTGCAACTGCTCCAGGTGCGCAGGCTCCTGGAGCCACAGGCGACCGGGCTGGCCGCCGCGCTGCTGACCCCCAAGGACCTGCGAGAACTCGGCGACATCCTGGAGCGGTCCAAATCGGCCGCCACGGTCGAGGAGTTCATCGCCCACGACATCGCCTTCCACGTGAGGATCGTCGAAGCCGTCGGCAACCCGGTGCTGTCCATGCTGCTGCGCGTGCTGTCCACCCGCACCCAGCGGGTACGCATCGTCCGGGGCACCCAGGCCCGGCGCACCGTGGACAACGCGCATCGTGACCACCAGCAGATCCTCGGCGCCCTGCGGGCACGCGACGCGCTGCTGGCCGCCTCGGCCGCGACGGTGCACATCACCGCCGTCGAACAGTGGCTGGCGGCCAGCCTGAACGAGGCGCCGGAGGAACCCCTCGCCGACTGGCCGCGCCCGTCTCCCGTGCTCCCTCCGCCCGATGCCCCCTCCCATGCCGGTCGGGCGGCGGCGGGTCACTCATGCCGCGGCACGGCACCGCGGGAGCGCCCGAGCGGGTGATGCGTCCGGGCGGCGGCGCATGGGGACGTCGTACGTACCAGGGGCGATACCGGAGTGGCACACCACTGGCCTCTGCCCAACAGCACTCCAGCCCTCACCCGTAACCGTCGGGACGGGATGACCGGCCAGCCCGCTGCCATGCACGCGCGAGGAGCGCGGTCGGTCCTCCAGAGACCCGAGGTCGCGGGCGTCGAGCGGGTCATTGTCCATGGGTTCAGACGGCGCCAGGGCCCCGGAAATCGTCGGCAACCTTTTCGCTTCCCGCGGTCACTGAGTAGTGCACCACCGGCTCGATCTTCCGAAACGGACAGTAAATGAACACTCCAAGGCAGGCCGCGCGGCAGCGCAGACAAAGACGCAGGCTCATCCTGGGCACCACGGTGGCGTTGACCACCGTGAGCGTTCTCGCCTACCTGCTGATGTGGTCCTCACCCGACCGCACCGCGGATGCGAAACCTGCCGCGGCCACCCCCTTCGCCACCCCCCACAAGAAGGCCGCCACCGCCACGGCCACCAAGACAAGCACCCCGAGCGCGACGGCGAGCCCGACCGGTTCCCCCAGCCCCAAGGCTTCCGCGACCACGACGACAGCAGCGCCGTCACCCAAAGGCACCCGTCAGCCCCCGCGAGAGGCGTCGACCACCACTCCGTCGGCAGGACGGATCAAGCCCGGCTCGACCTACCAGGGCGTCGCCACCGCCTACAAGGCCGGTGTCGGAGACGGCGCCTGCCTGTTCGGCCCGAGCCCCGACCTCATGATCGCGGCCATGAACACCACCGACTACGAGACGTCCAAGGCATGCGGCGCGTACGTGCTCGTCCGGGCGGCCAACGGCAAGTCCGTCACGGTACGGATCACCAACGAATGCCCCCTGCCCTGCGCACCCGGGCAGATCGACCTCAGTGAACAGGCCTTCGCCAAACTCGCCGACCTCAAGCTCGGCCGACTCCCCATCACCTGGAGCCTGGTCAGCCCGAGCACGATCGGCCCGATCTCCATCAGGTACAAGACCGGGTCCAGCCAGCACTGGTGCGCCATCCAGGCGATCAACCACAGGAACCCGGTCGCCGGGCTGGAGGTCCGCACCGCGGGCGGCTGGCGGCGACTGCCCCGCACCGCCTACAACTACTTCATCTCCGCCGACGGCAGCGGGTGCGGCGGTGGGATCAGAATCACCGATGTCTACGGCGAACGGCTGACCATCACCGGGCTCCCGGTGCGGGCGGACGTCGTCCAGCCCACCCGGGTCCAGTTCGCCCGGCACTGAGCCCACCGCCCCTCCGAAGCCACCGACGGTTTCCCTCGACGTCCTGATGGCATGGGCGACGGCCGCGCACCAGCGGCCGGCCGTTGCGGCCCCGTGACGACGCACGCGCCGCACGGCGCATGGGGCGGCTGCACAGCGTCACTGTGCAGCCGCCCGCGTGACTGGGATGCGTCCCGGCTCAGGACACCGGCTCGGGTTCCGAGGCAGGCTTCGGTTCCGAGGCGGGCTCGCTGTGCTTTGACACGGACTTCCGCAGACGTGTGCCCTCGACGTCGAGGTCGGGCAGGACACGGTCGAGCCAGGCGGGCAGCCACCAGGCGTGTCGTCCGGCGAGGGCGAGTACGGCAGGGACCAGGGTCATGCGGACGGCGAAGGCGTCGATGGCCACGCCGACGGCCAGCGCGAAGGCGATGGGCTTGATCAGGGAATCGTCGAGGGGGAAGAACCCGGCGAAGACGGTGAACATGATCAGGGCGGCCGCGGTGACGACCCGTACGCTGTGCCGCGCGCCGTCGATCACCGACCCGCGGGCCACACCGGTGTGGACCCACTCCTCCCGCATCCCGGAGACGAGGAACACCTCGTAGTCCATGGCGAGTCCGAACAGCACGCCGACCAGGATGATCGGCAGGAAGCTGACGACCGGACCGGTGTGGTCCAGGCCGAAGGCGTCCGCCAGCCAGCCCCACTGGAACAGAGCGACGACCATGCCGAGCGCGGCGCCGACCGACAGCAGGAATCCGACGGCGGCCTTGAGCGGGATCAGCAGCGAGCGGAACACCATGGTCAGCAGGATCAGGCTCAGCCCGACGACGATCGCCATGAACGGCAGCAGGGAGTCGCTGAGCCGGTTGGAGACGTCGATGTTGACAGCGGTGGTTCCGGTGACCGCGACCCTCGCTCCGGTCGTCTCGCGGATGTCCGGGGCCGCGGCCCGTATGTCGCGGACGAGGCGGCCGGTGCGGGCGCTGTCGGGACCGGTCTCGGGGATGACCTGGATGACGGTCTGCGCGGGATCACGTGTCGGCACGGGGGGCAGCACCGCCTTGACACCCTTGAGGTCCCGCAGCTTCCGCGCGGCCTGAGTGCCCGCCTGCGCACCGGGCCCGGTGTGGGTCTCGGTCAGCACCAGGAGCGGGCCGTTGAAGCCGGGGCCGAACTTGTCGCCGACCACGTCATACGCCTTGCGCTCGGTGGAACTCACCGGGGCCGAGCCGTTGTCCGGCAGGGCAAGACGCAGGTCCGCCGCCGGGAGGGTGAGCGCGACCAGGATGCCCGCGACGGCCAGAACGGTCAGCAGGGGCTTGGCGACGACCGACTTCACCCAGCGGGTGCCCAAAGCGGCCCTTCCTGCCAATTCGCCGGAGTCGACGGCCCGCCGGGCCGCCTTGCTGCCGGCCTTGGGGGTCAGCCGGGCGCCGAGGAATCCGGCGAGAGCCGGAAGCAGCGTGATCGCGGCCAGGACGGCGATGAGGACGGCGCCGGCGGCACCGAGGCCCATCGTCGTCAGGAACGGGATGCCGATGACACTGAGGGCGGCGAGGGCGATGATCACGGTGCTGCCGGCGAAGACGACCGCGCTGCCGGCCGTGCCGTTGGCCAGCGCGATGGACTCTTGCGGGTCGGTTCCACGGGCAAGCTGCTGGCGGTGGCGGGAGAGGATGAACAGGACGTAGTCGATGCCCACTGCCAGACCGAGCATCAGCGCGAGCGTGACGGCCGTCGAGGAGATACTGACCGCCGGGGCGAGGGCCAGCAGTCCGGTCAGCCCCACCGCCACACCCAGCAGGGCGGGCAGCAGCGACATGCCCGCGGCGAGCAGTGAGCCGAACGTGACAACGAGGACGAGCAGGGCGACCGCGACACCGATGATCTCGGACGGGCCGATGTGGACACCGTTGCTGCCGTAGACGCTGCCGCCCACGAAGGTCTTGAGTCCGTCCTTCTCGGCCGCCTCGGCCACCTGCTCGATGGCGTCCAGGGATGAGGCGCGCACCTCGGGCTGCTGCACCGAGTACTGCACCTGCACGATCGCGGTGGTCCGGTCGACCGAGACGGCGCCGGAAGTGGTCGGGCCTATGACGGCGCTGACCTGGGGCACCTTCGCGGCCGCCGCCTCGGCTCCGGTGATGGCCGCCGTATAGGGGGCCTCGGTGACGCGGTGGCCCTCGGGGGCGGTGAAGACGATCTGGGCGGCCGCTCCGGAGGCCTCGGGCAGCGTCCTGCCGAGTGTGTCCAGGGCCCGCTGCGATTCGGTCCCCGGCACGATGAAGCGGTCGTCGAGCTTGCCGCCGAAGACACCGACGCAGGTGATGAGCGCGGCCAGGACCACGAGCCATATGCCGAGCACCAGCTTGCGGTGACGGTAGGCACTCCGGCCCAGCCGGTGGAGCAGGACAGCCATGACGAACTCCCAAAGTCGGTGACGGGATTCCAGGACGCCTCGACACGGACGCCGGACGAGCAGTGGGCGGCTCTAGTAGCCGAGCGACGGTTGGGGGAATGGAGGGCGGTGCAGCGCCGCACGTCGACTCGGATCGATCCGTGCGCTCGACTTTATCACTCGCTCAAGTCGACTGCACAAGTCGCTTGCATCACATGATTCGCCTCGCCCGCTCACCGCCCAACGGAGCGATTCATGACCGGCGCCCGGAAGAAGGACGTCGATGCCTCAGGCCGAGCCCAGCGCGAAATGTCGTCGTGATCGGTGCCGGGCCTGCCGGTCCGACGGCGGCGCGGGAAGTCGTCGCGGCGGGCAGGTCCATGGCCGTCCTGGACGCCCACGACCGGGGCACAGCGTCAAGGAGCGGGGTATGCGCGCCGGTATCCACACCTTCACCGAATCCGGCTTCCGTCAGTGTCCGCCGGAGGCCGGGCAGCGCGGACACGCGGTCGGCAAGCGGAGCGTCCAGCTCGACGCGGACGGTGTCGCCCAGGTCGCGGGCCCTGAGATCGCCCACCGTGATCCCGTGCGCGGCCAGAAGCGCGCGCAGCGCGAACTCGGCGCGATCGACGCGGGCCAGGCGATGCGGGGTGACCTCGATGCCGTAGCGGATACGGCTGGCCGGCACGGTGTGGCGGGTTCGTTCCACGTCGGCGGCGACCAGTGCCGACTGAGGCTGCGTACGGCTTAGCTCAGGCCGGTGTCCAGGCCTACAGCGCGACGCGGGTGACGAGGACCGGGCCGGTGTTGTGCACACCGGCCCGGTCGCCGTATCTGCCCATCCAGGTCAGCTGTCCCGGGTC
Organism: Streptomyces sp. NPDC050674; assembly: GCF_040654575.1. Taxonomy (NCBI): domain Bacteria; kingdom Bacillati; phylum Actinomycetota; class Actinomycetes; order Kitasatosporales; family Streptomycetaceae; genus Streptomyces; species Streptomyces sp. NPDC050674. The sequence goes on along the minus strand of NZ_JBFAIG010000003.1, from coordinate 231,785 downwards.
GCGGGCGTCGTGATTGATGATCCGCACGCGGTCCACGGTCTCGTCGCCGAACATCTGCGCAGTTCGGCCTCGCTGTTGCCGCGGTGGGTGCCTGTGGCGACCAGGATGACCAGGTCCCCGCGTACTCGTTCACGCAAGGGTGGCCCGGCGACGGGGTTGTGCAGGGCCGAGCGCAGTACGGCCGTCTGGTCCGCGGGTGCCTCATGGTGGAGCGGCAGGACCCTAGGCAAGACGCACTTTCACAGGTCTTCCCTCCTCAGTCGGTAGGCGCGAGTCGCCGTACCGCCGAAGATTTCGGAGCGCTCGGCTTCGGCGAGGCCACCGGTCAGCTCCTCGGTGGCGGCAACGACCTCCTCGTACGAGGCGGCCAGGAGGCACACCGGCCAGTCCGAGCCGAACATCACCCGCTCCGGGCCGAAGGCGTCCAGCACCACGTCGGCGTAGGGACGCAGGGTGGAGGCGTTCCAGTGGTCCCACTCGGCCTCGGTGACCATGCCGGACAGCTTGCAGAAGACGTTGGGCTGCGCCGCCAGTTGACGGATCAGTGACGCCCACGGCTGGAGTTCGCCCCGGGCGATGGGGGGTTTGGACAGGTGATCGAGGACGAACGTCAGCTCTGGCAGCGCTCGTGCGGTGGCGATGGCGGCGGGCAGTTGGTGCGGGAGGGTGAGCAGGTCGTAGGTGAGGCCCGCGGTCGCGACCGTGCGCAGGCCCCGGTGTACGTCGGGCCGGGTCAGCCAGTCGGGATCAGGTTCGCTCTGGACCAGGTGGCGTATTCCCACCAGGAGTTCGCCGCCGGGCGCTGCCCGAAGCGCGGACAGCGTGTCGGAGAGGCGGCTGGAGGTCAGGTCCGCCCAGCCGACGACACCTGCCACCAGATCGGTCCTCGCGGCCAGGGTCAGGAACTCCGCGGTCTCGTCGGTCTCCGGCAGAACCTGGACCAGGATCGTTCGGTCGATCCCCACCGCCGCGGCCTCCCGTGCCAGGTCCACCAGGGTGAAGTCCCGCCGTAGCGGGGCCATGTCCGGCTTGTCGAGCCAGTGGTGCGCGCGGCGGCGTGGGCCGGTGTCCGCCACCGTGCGGGAGGCGGACACCGGCCGCCAGGTGTGGTGATGTGCGTCGATCCTGGTCATGGTCTCTCCGGTTGGAGGTCGTGCGATCCGATGCGGACAGTGACCGCCACGACCGGATCTTCAGAGGCTCGGCTGACTGTGCGTCGCTGCTGTGTAAATACATCCCACGTGTGTGCGCTGGGTGGTTGTTGCCAGGCGGGCGACGCCCGTCCGTCACGTCCGCGCGGTCGCCCCGGAGGTGAAGGGTTCACCGGAGCGCAGGTGTTCCCTCAGCCACTGCTCGGTGCTGCTCACATGCAGCAGCGCGGCGGCCTGGCTGAGGGCGGCGTCACGGGCGGACAGGGCGTTGAAGATCGCCTCGTGCTCGGCGAGGGTGCGGCCCGCGGCCTTGTCGTCGACCAGACCCCGCCAGATACGGGCACGCAAGGTGCGGCCGGAGATCCCCTCCAGGAGGGCGAGGAGGGTCTCGTTGCCCGTGGCCAAGACGACGGCCCGGTGGAAGGCGGCGTCATGGGCGTTGAGCTGTTCCACGTCGTCGCGGGCCTCGCGCATCGCGTCCAGGTGCCGCTTCACCTCGGCCAGCTGCTCAACGGAGATCCGGGTGGCGGCAAGCGCCGTGGCCATCGGTTCAAGGAGCCGCCGCACTTCCATCAAGTCCCGCAGCGCCACCGAGTCGCCCTGCAACAGCTCCACCGCACCGCCGAGACCCTCCAGCAGCAGGCTCGGCTGCAGGCTGGTCACATAGGTGCCGTCGCCGCGCCGGACTTCCAGGACCCGCGCGACGGCCAGGGCCTTGACCGCTTCGCGCGCGAGGTTGCGGGACAGTCCCAGCTGGGTGGCCAGATCCGGCTCCGGCGGCAGCTTCGACCCCGGCGGCAGCACACCGGTCCGGATCAGCTCACGGATCTGCTCGATGGCCTTGTCCGTCAGAGACACCGCGCACCCCTCCCCCACCTCGCACCCTCGAGCACGTCCGACCCGATCAGCCCCTGAGCGCTCAGATCTTGCCAGAGCCCGTCGGGGACGTGTTGATCATGGAGTGTCACGTTCCGTACGACCTGTCCGGGGTCCGCATGCCGAGGGTGACGTTGATGATACTGGGATGCGAGGACAGGCCGCGGCCGTAGTGCGGTGCGGTGTCGAAGTACCGAAGGCCGGCGTCCCAGGCCGCGTCGACGGCGGCTGTCGCGTCGTCGGCCGGGGTGACGCGGTAGAGGTTGCCGATCACCGATGCCCCGAAGCCGGGCTCGGTGAGGGAGCCGGACGTGTTCCAGATCTTCCGCTGGTGCAAGACGTGCTCCTGGGATACGGGCGAGGGGGCGCCGGTCAGCGTCTGACGTGGGCCGAGGCGCCCGCGACGAGGGCCTCGACCTCGGCGAGCGAGGCCATGGAGACGTCTCCGGGGGTGGTCATGGTGAGCGCGCCGTGGGCGGTGCCGTAGGCCAGGGCCTGCTCCAGGCCGGCGCCGGTGAGCAGTCCGTGGATCAGGCCGGCGGCGAATCCGTCGCCGGAGCCGATGCGGTCCAGCACCTGCAGGCCGGGCATCCGTGGGCCGGTGACGAAGCCGGTCTCGGCGGACCAGGCGGCCGAGGACCAGTCGTTGACGCCGGCCGACGGTACGTGGCGCAGGGTCGTCGCCAGTACCTTCGCCTCCGGCAGCAGGCCGGCCACCCCGGCGAGCGCGTCCGCCACCTCTGCGTCCCCGATGCGCGTCTGTCCCGGGTACGTCCCGGCCAGGCCGAGGGCGACCACCACGACGTCGGCGTGCCGGGCGAGCCGCAGGTCGACCTCGCGGGCCGCCTCGGCGCCGCCCCGGCCGGCCCACAGGCTGGGGCGGTAGTTGGGGTCGTAGGAGACGGTGACGCCGTGGCGGCGGGCCGCGGCCATGGCCTCGTCCGCGACGTCCACAGTGGTGTCGGACAGGCCGGCGAAGATGCCGCCGGTGTGGAACCAGCGCACCCCGGCCGAGAACACCGCATCCCAGTCGACATCCCCCTCGCGCAGCTGGGACACGGCGGTGTGCGCGCGGTCGCTGACTCCCAGCGCGCCGCGGATGCCGTAGCCACGTTCGACGAAGTTCAGGCCGTTGCGGGCGATGCGGCCGATGCCGTCGTCAGGTACCCAGCGGATCAGGGAGGTGTCGACGCCGCCCTGGAGGATCAGGTCCTCCACCAGCCGGCCCACCGCGTTGTCGGCGAGCGCGGTCACGACCGCCGTGCGTCGGCCGAAGCATCGCCGCAGTCCGCGGACGACGTTGTACTCGCCGCCCCCCTCCCACACCTGGAAGGTCCGGGCGGTGCGGATGCGCCCCTCGCCCGGGTCGAAGCGCAGCATCACCTCGCCGAGGGCGATCACCTCTGGGCCGGTCATGCCGTACTCCTTTCGACGGCCTCGGCGGTCAGTCGTCGGACCTCGTCGTACCTCCCGCGTTCCAGGTGGCCGGCGGCGGCCATCCAACTGCCGCCGACGGCGAGCACCGCCGGGTGGGCGAGGTAACCGGGCAGCTGGGCAGGCCCGATGCCGCCGGTCGGGATGAAGCGCACCTGGGGGAAAGGAGCCGCCAGGGCCTTGAGCGTGCTGGTTCCGCCGAGCGGTTCGGCGGGGAACAGTTTCACCGTGTCGAGGCCTGCCTTCAGAGCACGCATCAGCTCGGTGGCGGTCGCCACGCCCGGTACGACGGCGACGTTCAACTCACGGCATCTCCGGACTACCTTCGCGTCGAAGCCGGGTGACACGACGAACCGGGCCCCGGCCCGCACCGCACGCTCCGCCTGCCGCGGAGTGAGGACGGTACCGGCGCCGACGGCCAGGCCCCCGTGGGCGGCCATCTCCTTGAGCACCAGCTCGGCGTCCGGTGTGCGGAAGGTGACCTCCGCGCACCGGGCGCCGCCCGCGGTGAGCGCGTCGGCCAGCGGGCCGGCGGTGGCCGGGTCGGGCACGGTCAGCACCGGCATGATCCGGGCGCCGGCCAGCACGGAGGCCAGGTCGGCGCCGCTCACCGGCCCAGCCATCCGCCGTCGACCGGAAGGATCGTGCCGTGGACGTAGGCGGCCGCGTCAGAGGCGAGGAACACGGTGGCGCCCGCGAGGTCGTCGGCGCTGCCCCACCGCGCGGCCGGGATGCGGTCCAGGATCGCCTTGCTGCGCACCGGGTCGTCCTGGAGGGCCTGGGTGTTGTCGGTGGCGATGTAGCCCGGGGCGATGGCGTTGACGTTGACGCCGTGCGGCGCCCACTCGTTGGCCAGCGCCTTGGTGAGACCGGCGATGCCGTGTTTGGCGGCGGTGTAGCCGGGGACGGTGATACCGCCCTGGAAGCTGAGGAGGGAGGCTGTGAAGATGACCTTCCCCCGGCCGCGGGCCACCATCGACGCGCCGACGGCCCGGGTCAGCGCGAACTGAGCGTTGAGGTTGACCTGGAGGACCAACTCCCAGTCCGTGTCGGCATGTTCGGCCGCCGGTGCGCGGCGGATGGTGCCCGCGTTGTTGACCAGGATGTCCACCGGACGCTCCCGCCCGGCGAGGTCCGCGCCCAGTGCCCGGACAGCCTCCGGTTCGGCGAAGTCGGTGCGGATCGCTTCGAAGGTGCGGCCGGCGGCGAGGACGTCCTTCTCCACCGCACTGCCGGACTCCTCCAGCGAGGCGCTCACGCCGATGACGTCGGCCCCGGCCTCGGCGAGCGCGCGGGCCATGGCCCGGCCGATCCCGCGCCGGGCGCCGGTGACGACAGCGAGCTTTCCGGTGAGGTCGAAGGAGGTCATACGGCGGCTCCCTGAGCGTCGTCGGTGCAGTCCACGAGGATCTTCATCACGTCGCCGCCGCCCTCCAGGGCCTCGAAGGCGGCGGGTGCCTGCGTGAGCGGCACGACCTTGCTGATCAGCCGCTCAGCCGGGATGGTGCCGTCGGCGACCAGGGTCACCGCCTTCTCGAAGTCGGAGCGGTCGTACAAACGGGCGCCCACGAGCGTGAGTTCGCGCCAGAAGAAGCGATGCAGGTTCACCTCGCGGGGCCGGGAGTGGATGGCCACGAGACACAGGCGGCCCCGCACGCCCAGCACGTCGACCGCCGTGTCCACGCCGCCCGCGGCGCCGGACACCTCGAAGGCGACGTCCGCCCCCGCGTGCGCGGTCCACTGCTCCACGAGCCGCGGCACGTCGACGTCGGCCGGGTTCCACGCCGTGAGCCCCAACTCCTCGGCGAGCAGCCGGCGGTGGGCGCTCGGCTCCACCACCCGGACCTCGGCGCCCGCGGCTCGCGCGACCAGCGCGATGAGGACGCCCACGGGGCCGCCACCGACCACGACCACCTTCTCGCCCTCGGCGACCTGGGCCCGGCCCACGTCGTGCACGGCGACCGCCGTCGGCTCGACGAGCGCGGCACGGTCGAGGGGAAGGGAGTCGGGCAGGCGGAGGAGCGTCGAGGCGGGCACGGTCCAGCGCTGCTGCATCGCGCCCGGCGAGTCGATGCCGATGAAGTCGAGGTGCTGGCAGATGTGCTGGTGGCCGTTGCGGCAGGCCGGGCAGGTGTCGTCCCAGCGCAGCGGCATCACGGTGACCGCGTCACCCTGATGCCAGCCCTCCACGCCCGGGCCGACCCGCACGATCCGGCCGGCCATCTCGTGTCCCAGAACGGCGGGCGCGGCCACCCGGGCGTCCATGTCGCCGTGGAAGATGTGCAGGTCGGTGCCGCAGATGCCGACGTACGCGGGAGCCAGCTCCACCTCACCCGGTCCGGGAGAGGAAGGCTCCGCGGCAGCCGTGTCGAGGGTGCGGGCGGAGATGTAACGGACGGCGAGTGTCATCGTGTCGTCAGGGTCCCTTCAGCGCGGACGCCGATGGTCAGCAGCAGGTTGGCGTAGGTACGGGTGTCGGCGGTGACGATCGCCAGCGCCAGGTCGGGCGAGCGGGCGGCGTCGTAGAACTCGAAACGGCCGAGCGTGCCGACCGGGACGGGCGCCAGCATCGAGCGGTACTCGGCGATGGCGGGTGGCTCCGGTTCGCCCTCGGGCGGCACCATGACGTGGGCCGCCTCCACGGGCAGGGCGCGCAGCAGGACGTCGAGCACGGTGGTGACGTCCAGCAGGCCGGGCGCCAGGTTGAGGTGGACGGTCCTGGCGCGCTCGCCGGTGGCGGTGCTCGCCGGGTAGTGGCCGTCGGCGAGCAGCACGCGTGCGCCGTGGCCGGCTCCGGCCAGGGATTCGAGGATGCCGGGGTGCAGAAGTTCGGTCAGGAGCACGAGGTGTCCTCGTCCTTCTTGTCGGGGCGGTCTGTGAAAGGCGGTCGCCGTAGCGGAGAGCGCTGCCTGGCGCTCGCCGACGAACAGCCGGCCGGCACCTCGCGGGCGTGCGGCCCGTCTCCGGGACCTACCTGCGGTGCGCAGCCGGGGGTCAGGCCGGACGAGGCCGGTACTCGCCGGCCTCCGCCATGCGAGGAGCAAGCGCGCGACCGCCGGAGGGCGTCGACGCCGCAGGTGCGCCGGCCGGGCGCGTGACAGGACTCGCCCCGCCGGTGGTGCGACGGCCCAGGTCCCCCGCGTGAGGGGCGTCGGCCAGGGGCGTCAGACACGGGTGGCCCAGACGGGGCCGTCGGGGTAGGCGTACTCCTTGAGGGACTCGGGGTGCATCTGCGCGCTCAGTCCGGGCAGGGTCGGCGCAAGGTAGTGGCCGTCGGCGATGCGGACAGGGTCGACGAAGTGCTCGTGCAGGTGGTCGACGTACTCGATGACCCGGTCCTCGGTGGTGCCGGACACGGCGACGTAGTCGAACATCGACAGGTGCTGGACCATCTCGCACAGGCCCACGCCGCCCGCGTGCGGGCACACCGGCACGCCGAACTTGGCGGCGAGCAGCAGGATCGCGATGTTCTCGTTGACGCCGCCGACCCGGGCGGAGTCGATCTGCACGATGTCCACCGCCCCGGCCTGCAACAGCTGCTTGAAGACGACCCGGTTGGCGATGTGCTCTCCGGTGGCGACTTTGATGGGGGCCACGGCCCTGCGGACGGCGGCGTGGCCGAGGATGTCGTCGGGGGATGTGGGCTCCTCGATCCAATAGGGCTCGTAAGGGGCCAGGGCGCTCATCCAGTCGATCGCGGGCTGCACGTCCCATCTCTGGTTGGCGTCCACCGCGATGCGGATGCCGTCGCCGACCGTCTCGCGGGCGGTGCGCATGCGCCGTACGTCGTCCTTCAGGGATGCTCCGACCTTCAGCTTGATCTGGGTGAAGCCGTCGGCGACGGCCTCGCGGGCCAGGCGGGCCAGTTTCTCGTCGGAGTAGCCGAGCCATCCGGGGGTGGTGGTGTAGGCGGGGTAACCGCCCTCCAGCAGACGGTTGATGCGTTCCTCACGGCCCGGTTCGGCGCGCTTGAGGAGGTCCAGCGCCTCCTCGGGGGTGAGGGCATCGCTGAGCCAGCGGAAGTCGATCTGGGCGACCAGGTCTTCGGGCGACATGTCACCGAGGAAGCGCCACACGGGCTTGCCGGCACGCTTGGCGGCCAGGTCCCAGGCGGCGTTGACGACCGCTCCGGTGGCCATGTGAATGGCGCCCTTCTCCGGTCCCAGCCAGCGCAGTTGGGGGTCGTGGACCAGGGAGCGGGAGAACGCGCCGAGGTCGGCGCAGACCGCGTCGACCGAGAGGCCGACCACGTGCGGGGCGAGGGCGGCGATGGCGGCGGCCTGAACGTCGTTGCCGCGGCCGGTGGTGAAGGCCAGGGCATGGCCCTCGAGTCCGTCGCCGGCGTCGGTGCGCAGGACGACGTAGGCGGCGGAGTAGTCGGGTTCGGGGTTCATCGCGTCCGACCCGTCCAGGTGCTCGGACGTCGGGAACCGCACGTCCAGCACGTCCAGGGCGGTGATACGGGCAGTGGTCGGCATGGCGGCAACTCCTGTGCGGGCAGGGGCGATACGACCCCTGATGACGAGATGTGGGCGGCGGAGGAGGCCGGTCGGCCCGCCGCGATGCGCAAGATGGCCGGGGGCACACCACCCACTAAAGATAGGATGTATTTATAGAGCCCTGTACGGCTCGTCGTCCAGACCGCAAAGAAAGACCCAGGTCAAATCGTTCTCCGGCAAGCAGGCTACGGACCCTCTTCAGGAAGCATCCCATCAATCTCGGCTATCCGGTAGGTCGAACTCGCCACGGACGTCGGTAAGACATGGCATGTCTGGCAGGCATCAAAGATGTACATAACTTGGCAAATTGGGGCAGATCACATGAGCGCAAGGCGCTTTTCATCCCTGCACACTGGTTGACATCCCAGGGAGACATGGCGGACCTTCATGCGTAACACGCGGCGCCCCATGCACAGCAGCCACGCCGACTCGTGGTCGCTCGCATTCCTCTGTCCCCCTTCCGCACCCGGGATGTGCCCATGTCGAGTCCGATCAACAGACGCCACTTCCTGGCCGGGGCCACCTGTGTGGCCGCGGCGGCCGTTGCCGGCGGTGTGTTCGGCGCCGGTGTCGCCCACGCGGCACCCAGCACGTACACGCCCGACTGGAACTCGGTCGACCAGCACCCGCCGGCTCCGGAGTGGTTCCAGGACGCGAAGTTCGGGATCTACTTCCACTGGGGCGTCTTCAGCGTCCCGGCCTACGGCAACGAGTGGTACCCGCGCACCATGTACCGGGCCGGCGACAGCGTCAACCAGCACCACATCGCGACCTACGGCCAGCCGTCGGCGTGGCCGTACCACAACTTCATCAACGGCGCTCAGGACCTGGCGGGCAACTTAGTGAAGTTCGCGCCTGGGCTGAAGTCGGCCGGCGGGAAGTTCGACCCCGACGAGTGGGCGCAGCTCTTCGTCGATGCCGGTGCCAGGTTCGCCGGCCCGGTCGCCGAGCACCATGACGGCTTCTCCATGTGGGACAGCCAGGTCAACGAGTGGAACTCGGTCAAGAAGGGCCCAGGCCTTGACCTGCTGAAGCTCTTCACCACGGCCATCCGCGCCAAGGGCCTCAAGCTGCTGGTGGCCATGCACCACGCGTACAACTTCACCGGCTTCTACGAATACGCCCCCGCCCAGACCGACCCCGGCCTCAAGAAGCTCTACGGCCAGCTGGGCTCGTCCGCGGAGAACCAGCTCTGGTACGACAAGCTCAAGGAGGTCATCGACCGCGCCCAGCCCGACATCCTGTGGCAGGACTTCAACCTTGACGCCGTCGACGAGCAACAGCGCCTGAACTTCCTGGCGTACTACTACAACCAGGCCGACAGCTGGGGCCGCGAGGTCGTCGCCACGTACAAGGACGGCATGCACGGCAAGGGCGAGGTTTTCGACTACGAGCGCGGCGGCCCTGCCGACCTCACCACCCCGTACTGGCTGACCGACGACAGCATCTCCAGCAGCAGCTGGTGCTACACGCAGGGCATCGGCTACTACACGTTCCAGCAGATGCTGCACTCGTTCATCGACCGGGTCAGCAAGAACGGCAACATGCTGCTGAACATCGCGCCGATGGCCGACGGCACCATCCCCCAGGCCCAGAAGGACATCCTGCTCGGCATCGGTGACCACCTGAAGCGCTTCGGCGAGTCGATCTACGCGACCCGCGCCTGGACGGCGTACGGCGAGGGCCCGACGAAGATGGGCGGCGGCTCGTTCACCACCCCGCACGCCGGCACGGCGCAGGACATCCGCTTCACCCGCAACAAGGCGAACAACATCCTGTACGCCACCGTCCTGGGCTGGCCCGGCAGCTCCCTGACGATCAAAACCCTCGGCTCGGACCGGATCAACCTCTCGTCGCTGACCTCGGTGAACCTCCTCGGCTCCACCGCCGGCACCTACATCGACCTGCCCATGCCGACGCAGAGCTCCTCCGGCCTCACGGTCACCCTGCCCTCTTCGGCGCCGTACAGTGCGGGCGCCTACGTCCTGAAGCTCACCTTCTCCGGCAGCGTTCCGGGGCTGAGGCCGCAGGCCGGCGCCATCGCCTTCAAGGACGTCGACTACACCGGTGACCACGCCACGTTCACCCTCGGCGACTACACCGCCGCCGACCTGACCGCGGCCGGACTGGGCGCACGCACGCTCTCCTCTCTCCGGCCGGCCCCCGGCTACCAGGTGATCGGCTACTCCGGAGACAACTTCACCGGCACCTCCTGGATCTTCACCGCCGACAACCCCGACCTCAGGAACACCGGCAACAACGACCAGATCACCTCGCTGAAGGTCCAGTTCGACCCTGCGACGTACTTCCGGATCACCAACGTCACCGACGGCCTCGCCCTGGACAGCGGTGGCAACGTCACCTCCGGGTCCAACCTCAAGCAGTGGACATGGGACACCAGCGCCAACCTGCAATGGCGCGCGGAGCCGGTAGGAGGCGGCTACTACCGGCTGGTCAACCGGACGAACGGCATGGTCGCCGACGGCTGGGGCGCCACCGACAACGGCTCCGCCGCCAGACAGGCCCCGTGGAGCAACAACAACAATCAGCACTGGACGATCACCCACCGCGGCGACGGGCGTTACTCGATCGCCAACCGCACCACCGGCCTGGTCCTCGACGGCGGCGGCAACGTCCCCTCGGGCTCCGTCACGAAGCAGTGGACGTACGGCAGCAGCACCAACCTGCTGTGGACCTTCACGGCGCTCTGAGGACCAGCGAGTCCCGTCCGGGAACCATGCCTGACAGAACGTCAGCGCATCACCGTCCGACTCTCCTTCTCCGAGGAAGCGACATGACGGCACGCGGTATCACCGACCGCCTGGGCGGTCTCGCCTTCGGCGGCGACTACAACCCCGAACAGTGGGACGAGCCGGTCTGGAAGGAGGACTGCGCGCTCATGCGCCGGGCCAGGGTCAACCTGGCCACGCTCGGCGTCTTCTCCTGGGCCCTGCTCGAACCGGAGGAGGGTCACTACGACTTCACCCGGCTCGACGCCCACATCGAACGCCTGCACGCAGGCGGCGTGGCCGTCGACCTGGCCACCCCGACTGCCTCCCCGCCGCCGTGGTTCACCCTGGCCCACCCCGACGCGCTGCCGGTCGCCCCGGACGGCACCCGTCTCATCCACGGCAGTCGCGACACGTACTGCCTCGCCGCTCCCGCCTACCGCAGCGCGGCCCGCCGCATCGCCTCCGCGCTGGCCGAACGGTACGGCGACCACCCCGCCCTCGCGCTGTGGCACGTCCACAACGAGTACGGCACGCTCTGCTGGTGCGACCACACGGCCGCGGCCTTCCGGGTGTGGCTACGCGCCCGCCACGGCTCACTCGACGCCCTCAACGAGGCCTGGGGCACGGCCTTCTGGAGCCAGCGCTACACCTCCTGGGAGCAGGTGCTGCCGCCGCGTGCCACGCAATGGCACAAGAACCCCGGCCAGGCACTGGACTTCCACCGCTTCTGGTCCGACCAGATCATCGCCGCCTACCGCGAACAGCGCGACGCGATCCGCGCCCACAGCGACCGGCCCGTGACGACCAACCTGATGCTCCCCGCCTACCAGAACGTGGACCTATGGGCCTTCGCCCGCGAACTCGACGTCGTCGCCTCGGACCAGTATCCGAGCGCCCCCGGCCTGGACGCCGCCGCCGACGCCGCCTTCCATGCCGACCGCACCCGCTCCCTGGCCGGCAAACGCCCCTGGCTGCTGATGGAACAGGGCACCAGCACCGTCTACGACGGCGACCAGATCCTCGCCAAGGAGCCCGGCGAGATCCTGCGCCACACCCTCGCCCACATCGCCCGCGGTTCCGAGGGCGCCCTGTTCTTCCAGTGGCGGCAGTCCCGGGCCGGCGCCGAGACCTGGCACTCGGCGATGGTCCCGCACGCGGGCCCCGACAGCCGTATCTTCCGCGAGGTGACGCAGACCGGGGAAGCAGTCGCCCGGCTGGGCGAGCTGGCGGGATCGACGGTCACCGCGTCCGTGGCCGTGCTCGACGACCCGGACGCCTGGTGGGCGCTCGGCGTGGACGGTCTGCCCTCCTCCCGCCTCGACTACCACGCGGCACTCGGCCGGGCGCACCGCGCGCTGTGGGACGCGCATGCCACCGTCGACTTCGCGCACTCCGGACAGGAGTTGAGCCGCTATCGGCTGGTCATCGCCCCGGCCCTGTTCCTGCTGTCCGACGCGGGCGCGGAGAACCTGCGCCGTTATGTCGCCGGCGGGGGGACGCTCCTCGTCCAGCACGCGAGCGGATACGTCGACGACCGCATGCACGCCCGGCTCGGCGGCTATCCCGCCGCCCCGCTGCGCGAGGCACTGGGCATCCGCGTCGACGAGTACCGGCCGTTGCGGACGGACCAACGGATCACCCTGTCCGACGGCTCGCACGGCACCGTCTGGAGCGAGTCCCTGGCTTGCCAGGGAGCGCAGACGCTCGCCGCCTACACCCACGGCATGCTCACGGGCAGCCCGGCACTGACCCGGCACCTCTTCGGCACCGGACAGGGCTGGTACCTCTCCACCCGCCTGGATGACGCCGACTACGGCTCCCTGATCGGCCGGCTGCTGAAGGAGACCGGCATCGAGCCGGAAATGCCAGGTCAGCCGCCCGGCGTCGAGGCCGTCACCCGGCACGCCGCCGACGGCCGCCGCTGGCACTTCCTGATCAACCACCGCGCCGACGCGGTTCCCCTGCCGGACCCCGCCCACGACCTGCTCACCGGTGCCCTCGCGCACGAGATCCCGCCCGGCAGCTGCGTGGTACTGCGCCGACCGTGACGTCCGAGCTGCTGTAGTCCGAGCTGCGACACGTCCTCACCACGGCCGAGCGCCAGGGGCTGCCCCCGCCACTCTGGCACCTCAGGCCGCGGGCCCGTCGTGCGAGCGCCGATGCCTCCCTCCTCTCGCCGGGGTATCCGGTCGCCCGGGCCGCGGGGACGACACGACACGGCGACTCCCGCTCGCGGCCTCCCGCACGGCGGCCGCACCCATCCGTACGGCTGCCGCGAGCCCCGGACGCGGCGTCGGCGGAGGTGCCACCCCCCACCAGTGGAATCCGAAGGCCAGCCGGTGGGCACCTCGTACCGGCCGAGGCTTCTCGTACATGTCCCGGCAGCGGCCGGATGCGTCGCCGCGCGCCGCGCGGTGTGGCCGACGGGGCTGCCAACCGCTCACCCGGCATCCGGCACATGGTCCGACTTGCTTCGCTTGACACGACCCCCTTATCGGTAACAGTGTAGCCATTATGAGTACCTGGTCTGACCCACAACCCGATTCGCGGTTCATCACGGTGGGCGGTCTGCGGATCCACTACAAACGCGCCGGGCAGGGCCCGGCACTCGTCCTGCTGCACGGCAGCGCTTCGTCTCTTCAGCACTTCGACCGTGCGGCGGGCCTGCTGTCCGAGTCGTTCGACGTCATCCGCCCCGACCTGCCGGGGTTCGGCCTGACCGGCCCCCGCGAGGACCGCGACTACCGCATCCCGGCCTACGCCGCGACCGTGGCGGGCTTCCTGGAGGCACTGGGAGTGCCGCACTACGCGGTCGCCGGCAACTCACTGGGCGGCAACATCGCCTGGAACCTCGCTCTTGACCACCCGGAGCGGCTGACCGGCCTGGTGCTGGTCAACGCCACCGGGTACCCGGAGAAGGAGATACCGGCAGGCATGCGCCTGACGCGCAACCCGCTGCTGCGCCCTGTGTTGCGGCGGGTGATGCCGCGCGGCGCCATCGAGCGCAACCTGCGCGCGAACGTCGGCCCCCAATCCACCGTCGTGGACGACGCCATGGTGGACCGCGCCCACCAGCTCATGAACCGGCCCGGGAACCGCTCTGCCTTCGTCGACTTCTGCAACACCGACCAGCCCGACCGCAGCGCGCAGATCCCCCACATCGCGGCGCCCACGCTCGTGCTGCGCAGCGCCGGCATCGAGGGCCAGCACTTCACCCGCGACATCCCCGGCGCCGTGGAGCTGGTGCACCCCGACGGCGGACACCTGCTGCCGGAAGAGGAACCGCAGTGGGTCGCCGACGCGATCGCGAAGTTCCTCCGCTCCTGCGCCGACACCCCCACGCTCTGAGGCCGAGGAGGCCCGTTCCATGAAGTACTTCGTCGCCTCCGGCGAGGACCGCCGGCTCACCGCCGACTCGCGGCCGGCCCTGCGCGGCAGCTTTATCGAGCTGTCCGACGGTGTCACGCACTACGAACTGAAGGGCCCCGAGGACGGGGATGTGGTCGTGATGGTGGGCGGACTGACCATCCCGCTGTTCTACTGGGACGGCCTCGTCGGCGAGCTGCACGCCCGCGGGCTGCGGACTCTGACCTTCAGCGCGTACGGCCGCGGCTACTCGGACCGGGTGCGGGCGCGGTACGACGAGAGGCTGTTCGCGCGGCAGTTGGCCGAGCTGACGGACCGGCTCGGCCTGACGACGCGGCCACTGCACCTCGTCGGCACCTCCATGGGCGCGCTCGTCGCCATGACCTACGCCGCCCAGTACCGCTCGCTGGTGTCCACCCTCACCATCGTCGGACCCGCCGGTCTCGCGAACCCGCGGGCGACCTCCCCCCACCGGCTGCTGCGCAGCGATCTGCTGGCGGGCGTCGTCGCCCGGCGGCGCGGCCACCGGATCCTCCAGGGGCACCTCGGGCACAACGTCCGAGACCCCGAGCTCGGCGCGAAGCTGACGGACATGGTCCTCGACGCCTTCCGCTTCGAGGGTTCGCTCTACGCGGTCTTCGACACGCTGCAGCATCTGCCGCTCTCCGGTCGCGACGACCTCTTCCGGCAGACGGGTGGGCTGGGCATTCCCACGCTGCTCCTGTGGGGCGACGAGGACAACGTCACGCCACTGACCCACTTCGACGCGGCGCGCACCCTGCTGAAGCCCCAGCACCACCACGTCGTTCCTGAATGTGGCCATATGGCCCCGTTCGAATGCCCTCGTCACGTCGCAGACCAGATCGTCCCGTTCGTGGCCGCACGCACCGAAAGGCTCGAGTCGTGAGCAACCCGCACGTCATCGACGTACTGGTCGTCGGTGCGGGCCCTTCGGGTTCCGCCGTGGCGATCGACCTCGTACGCCGGGGACTCGACGTACGGATCGTCGACAGGTCTCCCCATGCCTTCGACGGCTCCCGCGCCAAGGGGGTCCAGCCCCGCAGCCTGGAAGTCCTCGAAGACCTCGGTGTCCTGAACGACGTGCTGGCCGGTGGCAGCACCTACCCCAAGCTCGGGATCCATGCGGGCCCCCTCACCGTGCCCTGGAAGATGTTCACCCACAGGGAGGCGACGCCAGACGTCCCGTACCCGAACACCTGGCTGATCCCTCAGTTCCGCACGGACCGCGCACTGCACGCCCGGATCAACCAGCTCGGCCCTGAGATCGGGTTCGGCAGGGAACTGACCGAACTGACGCAGGACGAGGACACGGTGGTCGCCAAGGTGGCGGGCGCGGGCGGCGTTGAGGAGATCGTCGCCCGGTACGTCGTGGGCGCTGACGGCGGTTCCAGTGCGGTGCGCAAGCAACTCGGCATCGGTTTCGTCGGGACGACGGACGAGAGCGATCGGATGCTCATCGTCGATGCCTCGGTGACCGGTCTGGCCCGTGACCGGTGGCACATGTGGCCCGGCCGGGGCGGCAGGTTCATCGGTGCCTGCCCGCTCCCGCACAGCGACATGTTCCAGTGGATGATCCGCCTCACACCGGAAGAGGAACCGCCTTCGCAGAAGGACGACATCGTCCGGCGGATCCACTCCCACACCCGCGACCGGCGCATTCAGCTGCACGACATCCACTGGACGTCGGTGTTCCGGCCCAACATCCGCCTGGCCCAGAGTTATGGCCGCGGGCGTGTCTTCCTCGTCGGTGACGCCGCGCACGTCCACACCCCGGCCGGCGCCCAGGGCCTGAACACCGGCATACAGGACGGCTACAACCTCGGCTGGAAGCTCGCGCAGGTCCTCGCCGGGGCGGACGAGACGCTGCTGGACAGCTACGAGGCCGAGCGGCAGCCGATCGCCGCCGGAGTCCTGGGCCTGTCCACGGAGAAGTGGGGCGGCATCGCCAAGCTCGACCCGTCGAGCATGAAGCGGGGCACGGACGAGCAGCAGCTGGCCCTGACCTACTACGGCGGCCCGCTCGCCCCCGCCGACGGCATGCGTACCACGACACTGCGCGTGGGTGACCGCGCCCCGGACGCCGAGCTGCTCAGCGCCGACGGGACCTGGACCCGGCTGTTCGACGCCTTCCGCGGGCCGGAATTCACCGCCATCGCCTACGGCCCGGGTGCCGCCCGCGACCTCGAAGAGCTCGCGTGGCCGACGACGGGCGCCCAGCTGAAGCGGCTCACCGTCCAACCGGCCGCCGCCGACGGCCAAACCCTCACCGACTTGAAGCACACACTGCGGCGTGCCTACGGCCTGACCGGCGACACGCTGCTGCTGATCCGTCCCGACGGCTACATCGGGCACATCGCCACTTCCGACTTCCTCACCACCACACAAACCGCCGTACGGGCGATGACGCCGCAGGCAGGGAGCCGCCCCATGTCCCAGCAGAGCCACACCTCCTCCGGTTCTGGGGGCACGGCATGAGCCGCGTACTGCTGCGCGGAGCGCGAGTCATCACGATGACTCCGGACCGGCCCGACGCCGAGCACGCCGACATCCTCGTCGACGGCGAGCGCATCGCCGCCGTCGACGAGAACATCGAGGCGCCCGACGCCGAAGTCGTCGACTTCTCCGGCCGCATCGTCATCCCGGGTCTGGTCAACGCCCACCTGCACACCTGGCAGACCGCGCTGCGCTCGGTGGGCGCCGACTGGACGCTGATGCAGTACCTCACCCATCTCCACGGCGAGTGCGTCGGGCACTACACCCCGGCCGACATGCACATCAGCAATCTCGCCGGCGCACTGAACCAGCTCAACTGCGGTACGACCACCCTCGGCGACTGGTGCCACAACGTCCTGTCGCCCGAACACGCCGACGCGGCCGTCGAGGGCCTGGCCCACACCGGGATCCGCGCCGTGTTCCTGCACGGCACTCCCTACCGGTCGCCGGACATCCCCCACCCGCTCGCCGAGATCGACCGGCTGCTCGACGGGCCCGTCCGCGACCACGCCCTCCTCACCCTGGGCATGGCAGTCCAGGGCCCGCAGTACTCCTCCCCCGAGGCCGCGGTGGCCGATTTCCAAGCCGGCGCGGAACGCGGTCTCGTCGTCTCGATGCACCAGAGCGGCGGGGAACCCGCACCCGGCTGGGAGGCCGTGCGCGCCGCCGGGCTGTTCAGCCCTCTGACCAACATCGTGCACGGAGTCGGCCTGCCCGACGACTGGCTCAAGACGCTCGTCGAGGCGGGTGTCACCTTCACCTCCACCCCCGAGAACGAACTGGGCCAGGGGCACGGCACACCCGTCACCGGGTCACTGCTGCACCTGGGCGCCGCGCCCTCGCTGGGCACCGACATCGACACCGCCGTACCCGGCAAGCTCCTCACCGCCGCCCGGATCGCCCTGGCCCACCAGCGCAGCCTGGACCATGCCCGTCACCTGCAGACGACCGGAATGCACGCCGACACACCCTCGGTCACTGCCAAACAGGCACTGGCCTGGGCCACGGTCGAGGGGGCGAAGGCACTGGGCCTGGCCGACCAGGTGGGCCGGATCGAGGTGGGCATGCAGGCCGACCTGGTCGCCGTCGACGCCCGGGCACTGAACCTGTGGCCGGCGCACGACCCGGTCGCCACGGTCCTGCACGCCGACATCGCGAACATCGAAGCCGTAATGGTCGCCGGCACCTGGCGCAAACGCGATCACGCCCTGCTCGCATCCCGGCTCGACGAGGTCAAGGACCAGCTCCGAGAGTCCGGAGAGCGGCTGCTGCGCACCATGCACGGGGCCGCGGGCTCCCCCGCCTGACCCAAAGCGAGGCGGCCTCGAAGCCATGAACCACGCGCCGACGAGCACAACACCCCGTGCTCGTCGGCGCGACGGCCGCCCATCCTCACATCCGCGCACCGCAGCCCCACTTCCACAGCAGAAGGTGACGTCAGCAGTCCCATGTCGGCCGCCCCAGGAACGCCCCGCGACGCTCTGCACCAGGAGCAGATCATCCAGGCCGCCATCGCCCTCTTGGACGAGGGCGGCATCGAGAGCCTGAGCATGCGTAGGCTCGGCAGTCGCCTCGGCATCACCGCGGCGGCACTTTACTGGCACGTCAGGAGCAGACACGATCTGCTCCTACTGGCCGCTGACACCGTATGGGGACAGCCACCGCTCCCCGTTCTCGACGACATCGAATGGCGTCCGACCCTCCGGGGCATGGTCGACGACCTGCGTTCGATGCTTCTCCGGCATCCCTGGCTCCTGGCCGCCATGACCATCCAGCCTCTCGACGGCCCGGCCAGGGACCGTCATGAAGAACACCTCCGCGCGGTCTGCGAGACGGCCGGCCTCAGCAGGCGGGATGCCGAGCAAGCCGCCGGGAGCCTGGTCACATTCGCGATCGGCGCCGCCCTCGCGGCCACCCCTGGCCCGTGCGAGTCCTTCGGACTGCAGTCGATCCTCGATGGCATCGAAGCCAGCACCCGGTAGCAGTGCGGCTCCCCGAGTCCGTGCTGCCTGCCAAGCCGAAGTGGACCAGGTCGAGGACGGTGTCGGAGGGCCGGGAGCGGGATCTGCCCGAAGGAGCGGTCCGTGTCCAGAGCTCGCCCCAGTGATCACGTCGCTCGGTCAGGCCTCGTCGCGCAGGCGGGCAAGCCCGCTGAGAAGAAGTTCGAGGCCGAAGGAGAACTCGTCCTCGATCGGAACCGGCATCACCCCGGCCACGGTCACGGTGGCCGGGAACAGGTCCGGGTCCAGGCTCTGAAAGACGGCCATCGACTGTGCGTCGTCGGCTTGTCCTGCGCCGCCCTGCCTGTTGACCTGCACGGCGAATCCGAGGACGTAGCGGGCCAGAGTCGCGTACGCGTACGCGGCCACGCGCGGCGGGAAACCACTGTCGAGCAGCACCGCGACACAGCGCTCCCGCAATGCCATGGCGTTCGGTCCCAGGGGGAACTGTTCGACCAGCAGGCGCGCCGCGTTACGGTGCCGGGCCAAGGCGTCGAACATGGTGTGCGCGACCGTCCGCAACGCCTGCTCCCAGCCCATCGTGAGGAGTTCCTCGCCGTTCGGCTCCACGATGCCGAACATGCGGTCCACGACATGGGCGACCAATGCCGCCCGGTTGTCGAAGTGCCGGTACAGCGTCGCCGTGCCCGAGCCCAGACGCTGGGCGAGCGTCCGCATCGACAGAGCGTCGGCGCCCTCCTCGTCCACGATCTGCAGTGCGGTCGCGACGATGCGCTCCAACGGCACCGGCGGCCGCCCTGGAGACCGCCGAGCCGATGCCTTCGTGTCTGCTCGCGCAGGACCAGTTTCTGCCACGGAACGTCCGACCTCCTTGAGCAGCACCGTAACAGCAACACCGTAGCCGATATAGAGATCCCCGATAGAACAGGGCCAGTTCCATCAGGACCCCTTCTCCAGCGTCGGCGCACCGTAGTAGTCGGCTCCGTACTCACCGTTGCCGGGTCACGAACCCGTCGGTCCCCGCCGACGCGGTGGCGGTGTCGTAGATGCCCCGGTCGGGCAGCGTGACCTGGGGCGGCACGGCGGTAGCCGCCCTGCCGACGCAGGCACCGGGCAGCGCGACGGTTCCGGCGGTCGGCGCGGCGGCGGATCCGGACGGTGCGGCGTGGCGCCGGTCAGCCGACCGGGCTGAACGTCCACAGCAGGTTGGTGCTCTGCACCCACGTCCACTGCTTGGCCACGGCTCCTGCGGCGACCAAGCCGCCGCCGTCGAGGACCAGTCCCGTGGCGCGGTTGGCGATCGAGTACTGGCCCTGGCCGCGGTGGATGATCTGCCACTGCTGGTTGTTACTGCCGTCCCAGGCCCTCTGCCGGACCGGGTCGCCGTTGCTGGTGGTTCCCCAGCCGTCGGCGACCAGGCCGTTGGTTCGGTTGACGAGTCTGTAGTACCCGTTGCCGAGTTCGATCGCCTGCCACTGGAGGTTGTTGTGGTCTATCGGCTCCCACTGCTTCAAGCTCGAGCCGCTGGTGAAATTGCCGCCGCTGTCCAGCGCCAAGTGGTTCGTGACGTTGGTCAGGCGGTAGTACTTGTCGGGCCTGAACGTCACCTTCAGTGATCTGATCGCGTCATTGTTGCCGGTCACCCGAAGGTCGGGGGTGTTCGAGGTGAACGTCCAGGCGGTGCCGGTGAAGTTGTCGCCGGAGTAGCCCGTCACCTGGTAACCGTCCGGAACCAGGATGGAGGAGGCCATGCCGGGGCCCAGGCCGGCGGCGGTGAGCTGCGAGGAGGTGTAGCTGCCCAAGGGAAGGACGGCGCGGGCGCCTTCGTAGGTGACGTTCGCGCTCACCGTCGCGGAAACGCGTACGGGCATGCCCTGGACCTCGACGCACACCACGGAGACGTCGGCGTTCGGCGCGGTGGTCGGCACGGTGACGTTGATCTGGTCGGTGACGGTGTACGGGAGCGAGACCGAGGGGTTGTTCAGCAGGTAGACGCGGCTGATCGTGTTGTCGATCGCCGGGATCCGCAGCTGGCCGTTCGTGGGCCAGGCGAAGACGTGGGCGAACAGCTTGCCGTTCTTCTTGGTGACCTTGCCCCAGGAGGGTTCGGTGGCGAACGGGCTGCCGCTGGTGCCGTGAATGCTGTCGCTGTGCGTCGACATCCATGCGGCCAGCCCGTTGAGGACGGTCTGGGATCCGGCGGTGACCGAGCCATCACCCTTGGGGCCGATGTTCAACAGGAGGTTGCCGTCCCGGGAGACCACCGTGACGAGTTCCTGGACGACGTCCTTCACGGATCTGTAGGAGTTCTCACTCCCCGCGTTGTAACCCCAGGCGCCGTTCATGGTGGTGCACCGCTCCCACGGCCGGCTCATCGGCGCGGACGGGATCCCGAACTCCGCGACCGCGTAGTCGCCGAGACCGTGGTCCCGCTTGACCCTCTCGTTGACGATGAGGCCGGGCTTGCGGGCGATCAGCCAGTTGTAGAGGTCGACGCCGTCGGATTCCAGCCACCAGTCCTCCAGGGTGGGGCTGGAAGGGTCGCCGAACCAGTCGCCGTCGAACCACAGCAGCGCCGGGTCGTAGCGGTCCAGCAGCTCCTGCAGCTGGGCCTTCATGTCGGCGATGTAGGCGGTGCGGGCGGCCTGCGAGGACATCGTGGTGAGACCGCCCTGGTGGCGGTCGGTCTGGGAAGGGTGGTTCCAGTCGAGGATCGAGTAGTACAGGCAGAACTTGACCCCGCGGCTCTCGCACTCCCGCTTGAGGTCCATGAGCAGGTCGGTCTGGATGCCGTTGTAGTCGCGCAGGTTGTACTGCTTGGTGCCGGTGGTGTCGGTGAAGCCCGCGACGTCGGAGTCCCACATCGCGTAGCCCTCATGATGCTTGGCGGTGATCACGAGGTACTTCATGCCGGCGTTCTTGGCCAGTTCGGCGATGGTGGCGGCGTTGAACCGGGTCGGATTGAAGTTCTTGGTGACCTGGTTCTGGTAGTTCTCCTTGCTCCACTGCTGACCGTCGAACGCCCACTCACCCTGCCGGAGCTGCGAGTAGGAGCCGAAGTGGATGAACATCCCGAACCTGGCCTGGTACCACCAGTCCATCTTCGAGGGGACGGCGTACGCCTCGGCGGTGGAAGGCCACAGGACCTGCGGCAGCCCGAAGGCCGCCACTCCCCCGGCAAGGGCGGCGGCCTTTATCAGTGAACGTCTGCTGAGAGAGGCAGAGGACATGGTGCGGCTCCATGGGTCAGGGGGAGGGATGGCAGGGCGCTGGAAGCCGAGACATCGGATGGATTTATAGGAGAACGACGGCGGCTGCGTCTATAGTTGAGGCGAAATTGACGCAAAGAGCCAAGAAACAGGGGCACTTGAAGAAGTGTTGAACCCGGAGGTTCACTCACCCGTCGAGTGAAGCGTCATACATCGGATGTCTTGAAGGGTTCCGCCTTGCTATCCCCGATCCGCCCCACCACGGGAGTCGGCAGGCCACCACCACATCACCCTTCACGAGCGGGCATGGTGGTCCGACGCATAGCCGCGCCCCGAACTATGTTGCCCCACCACATGTGCCCCTGACCTGCGCGTTCCTACGGTGTGCGCACATACCCGTCCCCACCGCACACGAGGAAGTGGCGCACATGGCCTCCGCAACCACCGCTCCCCCGCCCCCGGGCAATCTCAAGCGCATCGTCGCCGCCAGCCTCATCGGCACCACCATCGAGTGGTACGACTTCTTCCTCTACGGCTCCGCCGCCGCGCTCGTGTTCAACAAGCTGTTCTTCCCGGACTCGGACCCGCTCGTCGGGACCCTGCTGTCCTTCCTGACGTACGCGGTCGGATTCGCCGCCCGGCCGCTGGGCGCGCTGGTGTTCGGGCACTACGGTGACCGGCTCGGGCGCAAGAAGCTGCTGGTGCTGAGTCTGCTGCTGATGGGCGGGGCGACCTTCGCGATCGGGCTGCTGCCGACGCACGCCTCCATCGGCACGGCCGCGCCGGTGCTGCTCACCGTGCTCCGGCTGGTCCAGGGCTTCGCGCTCGGCGGGGAGTGGGGCGGTGCCGTCCTGCTGGTGTCGGAACACGGGGACGCCCGGCGGCGGGGGTTCTGGGCGTCGTGGCCGCAGACCGGCGCGCCGGCGGGGCAGCTGCTGGCCACCGGGGTGCTGTCCCTGCTCACGGCGCTGCTGTCGGACGCCGCGTTCGGCAGCTGGGGCTGGCGGGTGCCGTTCCTGCTGTCCGGGGTGCTGGTGATCATCGGTTTGTGGATTCGTCTGTCTGTCGATGAATCGCCGGTCTTCCAGGAGGCGTTGGCGCAGGCCGAGGCCCGCAAGGCGGACCACGCCGCCGAGGCCGAGAAGCTGCCGCTCGTCTCCGTGCTGCGGCACCACTGGCGTGACGTCCTGGTCGCGATGGGCGCGCGCATGGCGGAGAACATCAGCTACTACGTCATCACGGCGTTCATCCTCGTCTATGCCACCACCTCGGCCGGTGTCTCGAAGCAGACCGCGCTCAACGCCGTGCTGATCGCCTCGGCCGTGCACTTCGTGGTCATCCCGGCGTGGGGCGCGCTGTCCGACCGCATCGGGCGCCGGCCCGTGTACCTGATCGGTGCGGTCGGGGTCGGGCTGTGGATGTTCCCGTTCTTCTCGCTGATCGACACCGGCGGCTTCGGCAGTCTGCTCCTCGCCGTCACCGTCGGACTGGTGCTGCACGGGGCGATGTACGCGCCGCAGGCCGCGTTCTTCTCCGAGATGTTCGCGACGCGGATGCGCTACTCCGGTGCCTCGATCGGCGCCCAGTTCGCCTCGGTCGCGGCGGGCGCCCCCGCGCCGCTGATCGCCACCGCGTTGCTGTCCGACTACGGCAGCTCCACGCCGATCGCGCTCTACGTCATCGCCGCCGCGGTGCTCACGGTCGTCGCGGTGGCGGCGGCCGAGGAGACCCGTCACCGGGATCTGGCCGATGTGACTGATCCCGCCGCGTCGGGGACCGAACGGACGGACAGCCCTGTGGAGGACGCCCGCACGGTCTGACCCCGGCAACCGTCCTCACCGGCCCCCGTACGCCCCGTGCGTACGGGGGTCAGTGCGGTGCGGCCTCCGACAACCGGTGCAGTCGCAGGGCGAGTTGGATCTCCAGGGCGCGGTCCGGTCGCTGCCAGTCGTCACCGAGGAGACGGCCGACGCGCTCCAGGCGCTGGGCGACCGTGTTCACATGGACGTGCAGGTCGTCCTTGGTGCGCGCGGGGCTCATCCCGCACGCGAAGTACGCGTCGAGGGTGCGCAGCAGTTCGGTGCCGCGTCGCCGGTCGTAGGCGATGACCTGGCCGATGGTGCGGTCGACGAAACCGGGGATGTCGCGGTCGCCGGCCAGGAGCAGTCCCAGGAAGCCGAAGTCCTCGGCGGCGGCCCCGTCTCCGCGACGGCCGAGGACGCGCAGGGCTTCCAGGCAGCGCCGGGCCTCCGCGTAGGCCGTGGCCACGGTCTCGGGACGGGTGACGAGGTCATCGGCGGGTGCGGAGGCGCCGACCGTGACCGGTGCGTGGACGGCTGTGCCCAGCTGCCGGGCGGCGCGGCGGGCGAGGCCGGTCGCGGTGTCGCCGGGGGCGAGGGGGAGCAGCAGGACGGTGCCCCCGTCGCGCGCGGCCGCCAGGCCGTGCCGGGTGGCCGCCAGGTGGGACGCCGCCGCTGCCAGGCGTCTGCGGGCGTCCGCCTCCTGCTCGGCGTCGGCCGCACCGCCCTCCAGCCGGGCCGCCAGCACCACATGGAGGGCGTCGAGGTCGGCGTGCAGCCGGGCCGCGCGCTCCCGCAGCAGGCGCGGGTCGCGGTCGCGGGCGTCGAGCAGGTCGTCCAGCAGCTCACCGCGCACCCGCTGTTCGGCCTCGGCGGCGGATCTGCGGGCCAGGAGCAGCAGGGAGGTGACCATGGCGGCCCGCTCCAGGGTGCGCTGGTCGACCGGGTCGAGCCCCGGATGCCCGCGCAGCACCAGTGCGCCGAGCAGTTCGCCGCCCGCGGCGACGGCGGCGATCCAGTCCTGCTCGTGCAGCACGGCGTGCCCTTCGGCGCCGGACTTCCGCAGGGGCTCGGCCGGTGCGGCCCAGGCCTCGGCGAACTCGACGGTGCCGTCGAGGATCTCGGAGACCGCGGCGGCCACGTCGTGCACGCCGCCGCCGCGCAGGACGAGTTCGGCGAGCCGGTCGTGCACCGAGGAGGCACGTTCGATGACGCCGCTGCGGTCCCGGATGATCTCGTTGGCCCGCTCCAGGCCGGCGAGGGCGGAGCGGGTCTCGGCGAGCAGGTTGGCGGTGTCGATGGCGGCAGCGGCGAGGGCGGCGAACGAGCCGAGCAGGGCGATCTGCTCCCGTTCGAAGACGCGGGCGCGGCGGTCCGCGGCGAACAGCACGCCGATGACGTGGTGCCCGAGGGTCAGCGGCACGCCGAGGATCGCCACCAGTCCCTCGTCCCGCACGCCCGCGTCGATGGTCAGCGTGTGCTGGAACCGGTCGTCCTTGAAGTAGTCGTCGGTGACGTAGGGGCGCGCGGTCTGGGCGACCAGGCCGCCGAGGCCCTCCCCCATCCCGAGCCTCAGCTGCTGGAACCGGGCCGCGACCGAGCCCTCGGTGACCCGCATGTAGGTGTCGCCGCGCTCCGTGTCGTGCAGGCTGAGGTAGGCGACGTCGGTGCCCAGCAGCGAGCGGGCGCGCTGCACGATCGCCTGGAGGACGGCGTCGAGATCGCGCAGCCCGGCGAGGTCGTGGGCGGTCGCGAACAGGGCGGACAGCTCGGCCTCGCGCCGGCGTCGCCCCTCCAGCTCGGCGCGGACGCGCAGGGCGAGCGGCTTGGCCCGCCGGAGCGCGGCGATCCACTCCGCCGGGCGCCCTTCGGCGCGCGCGAGCAGCTCGGGCTGCTCATAGGCGTCGGCCGACGCGCCCCGGGCCAGGAGCTCGAGGAACGGCATCTCGGCGGACTGCGCATGATCGCTGGACATGCTCACAGGATTCACCATGACCGGCCCGTCCCGTCAGCCCTGTGGACAACTCCCGCGGCCGACGGGGCCGGCTGCTCAGTGGGCGGTCCAGCCACCGTCGAGCACCAGCGAGGTCCCGGTCACGAAGGAGGCCTGGGGACCGCACAGGTACGCCACGGCCTCGGCGACCTCCTCCGGCTCGATGAGCCGTTTCACGGCGCTGTCCTGGAGCAGTACCTCGGACAGGACGCGCTCCTGCGGGATGCCGTGTGCCTGCGCCTGGTCGGCGAGTTGCTTCTCGACCAGGGGGGTGCGCACATAGGCGGGGTTCACACAGTTCGAGGTGACTCCGTGGGGCGCGCCTTCGAGGGCGGCGGTCTTGGACAGTCCCTCCAAGCCGTGTTTGGCGGCCACGTAGGCCGACTTGTAGGCCGAGGCGCGCAGCCCGTGGACGGACGACACGTTGACGATGCGGCCCCATCCCTGTCCGTACATGTGGGGCAGGGCCCCGCGGATGAGCCGGAACGGCGCCTCCAGCATCACGGTGAGCACCGTGTGGAACACCTCGGGCGGGAACTCCTCGAGGGGACGGACCAGTTGGATCCCGGCGTTGTTGACGAGGACGTCGGTGCCCGCGGCGGCGTGTTCGGCGGCGTCCAGGTCGGTGAGGTCGAGGACGTGCGGCTCCACCGTGCCGGCGAGGCCTCGCCCCTGGCCGGCCAGTTCCTCCAGGCCCGCGGCGTCCCGGTCGACGGCTCTCACCTTGGCCCCGGCGGCAGCGAGCCGCAGCGCGCAGGCCCGGCCGATGCCGCCGGCGGCGCCGGTGACGAGCGCGGTGCGTCCGCCCAGGTCGAGCGGACAGGCGTGGGGGGCCAGGAGGGCACGGGGCGCGGTCATGGTTCGACCCTAGGCAGCGCCCCTGCCCCACCCCATGTGGTCTGGCCCCATAGTTCAGTCAGAAGCAGTGGGGGCGAACCATGTGGGGTCGTCCGACAGGGCCTGCTTGATCCGGAGCAGCCCGAACTCGTTCAGTTCGGGCAGGGCGTCGACGTCGAACCAGGCCACGTCCAGCGACTCGTCGTCGTTGACCCGTGCCTCACCGCCGACGGCCCGGCAGCGGAAGGTGATGTCCATGTACTGGCAGGTGTCGCCGTTCTCATAGGTGACGGGCTCCAGGGCCTGGACGACGACGACCCGCTCGGCGACACAGCGTACGGCCGTCTCCTCGTAGACCTCCCGCACCGCACAGGCCGCCGGCTGCTCCCCCGGGTCCGGGATGCCGCCGATCACGGACCACTTGCGGGTGTCGGCGCGGCGGTTGAGCAGCACTCTGCCCTCGTCGTCGAAGACGAGGGCGGTGACCCCGGGGAGCCAGAGCAGCTGATGACCGGCGGTGGCACGCAGGGTGCGGATGAAGTCGGGAGTAGCCATGCCGTCGACCCTAAAGGGCCGGTCGCGGCGGCACGGCGCCCTTCGGTCGGCGGACGACGGGCGTACGGCTACGCGTCACCGGCGCGTCGCCCGCGCAGCCCGGCGCCGACGGCCCAGCCGAGTCCGCCGGCCGCGACCAGCACGAGGGCGATCTCCGGCAGGATGCCGAGCCGGGTGGCGGGGGTCTGCGAGGACCGCAGCGGCACCTTCTGCACCAGTGAGTCGGCCACGAACATGCCGGTCCTCTGCGTGATCCTGCCGTCCGGCATGATGATCGCGCTGACCCCGCTGGTGACCGGCACGGTCACGGTCCGGCTGTGCTCGACCGCGCGCACCCGGGACATGGCGAGCTGCTGGTAGGTCATCTCGCTGCGGTCGAAGGTGGCGTTGTTGCTGGGCACGGAGATCAGCTGGGCGCCGTCCGTGACCTCGGAGCGCACGGTCCAGTCGAAAGCGGCCTCGTAGCAGGTGACGAGGCCGACCTTGGCGCCGTCCATGGTGAACACGCCCGGTTCGGTGCCCCGGCTGAAGTCCTGGCGGACCATCGCCGTCCAGTTCTCGTTGATCGCGCCGATGAGCGAGCGCAGCGGCAGGTACTCGCCGAACGGCTGGATCTGCCGCTTGTCATAGGTGTCGACGGGGCCCTTGGCCGGGTCCCACAGGATCTGCTCGTTGTAGAGCTTGCCGTTCCGCTCGACGACACCGCCGACCGAGAGGGGCGCGCCGATGGATTTGGCCGCGGCGTCGATGACGGCCCGGGCGTCGGGGTTGGCGAACGGGTCGATGTCGGAGGAGTTCTCCGGCCACAGCACGAAGTCGGGTCGCGCGACCTTGCCGGCCTTGACCTCGGCGGCCAGACGCTCGGTCTCGCGCGCGTGGTAGTCGAGTACCGCCCGCCGCTGGGAGTTGAAGTCGAGGCCGGCGCGGGGCACGTTGCCCTGGATCACCGCCACGGTGGCGGTGCCGTTCTCGGCCGTGTCGCTGACCAGCGGCCGGGCCGCGACGGCGCCCACGACCGGGACGGCCAGGCTCAGCAGGCCCACGGCCGCCGCGGTGCGCCGCACCTCACCGGTCCGCCGCCGTTCCACGGCCAGCCGGACCACCTCGTACAGTCCGAAGCCGCACAGGACCACAGCGAAGCCGAGCACCGGGGTGCCGCCCACCGCGGCGAGCGGCAGGAACACCCCGTCCGCCTGCCCGAAGGCGACCTTGCCCCAGGGGAAGCCGTGGAAGGGCACGCGCGCGCGTGCCGCCTCGCCGGCGATCCACACCGCGGCGGCCCACACCGGCGCGCCGGGCAGCTTCGACACGGCCGCGACACCCACGCCGACCAGGGCCACGAAGAGCGCCTCGATCGCCACCAGGGCGAGCCAGGGCCCCGGCCCCACCTCCACTCCGGTCCACACCAGCAGCGGCAGCAGGAACCCGAGGCCGAAGAGGTAGCCCAGGCCCAGGGCCGCCTTCCAGCCGCGGCCGCGCAGCACCCAGCCGAAGCCGGCGAAGGCGGGCAGGGCCAGCCACCACAGCGTGCGGGGCGGGAAGGAGACGTAGAGGAGCAGGCCGGAGAGGGTGGCTGCGGCGGCCGGGAGGAGACGCACGAGCCGCCGGACCCACGTCCGCGCTCCGGGCGCGATTCGCTGTTCCAGCTGGTCCGACTCGCCGACGGAGGTTGCGGTGACGGTCACTCCCGGAGTCTAAGGCGCGTGACCAGGGAGCCGACAGCGCGGTCCGCACGGCGGGCTCCCTGTTCATTTCGTCACGACACATCCCCAAACCCTTCACCAGCCGTTACGGTGTGCCAAGCCTCAGTCGTACGGGCCCGTCGCGGCCCGGACCGGCCGGGGTCTTCACAGGTCAGGGCGAGTGGGGCGCCGGGGGCGAGGGGCGGGGCGGGGTGGGTTCCAGTGGGATGGCGTCTGCGTCCGGGGCGGACGCCTACGGCGAGAGACGAATCGTTTCTGACGCGGCCGGTGTCGTGGTGCTGGGGGCCTGCGCCGGCTGGTCCCTGATCACGGCGGCCGTGCACGACGGCAGGCCCGAGGGGGTGCTGCTCGCGGTGCTGGCCGTGGCCGCCGGCTACGCCGCCGGGCGGATCAGCGGGGCGCTGCTGCCGGTCGGCGCGCCCCTGGCCGGGGCGCTGGCCGGC
This sequence comes from Streptomyces sp. NPDC050674, assembly GCF_040654575.1. NCBI lineage: Bacteria > Bacillati > Actinomycetota > Actinomycetes > Kitasatosporales > Streptomycetaceae > Streptomyces > Streptomyces sp. NPDC050674. Next base: position 202,713 of record NZ_JBFAIG010000003.1, on the reverse strand, counting down.
GTCGCGCTGGCCGTGGCCGTTCCGCATCTCGCCCCGGGCCCGCAGATCGCCGCGCCCCTGGGGCACGCCGGGGCCACCGCCGCCGTGCTGACGCTGTCGGCCGGTGCCGCCTGCTGCGCGGCCTGGGCCGCCCCGGTCAAGGCTGTCCGCCTCGCCCTGCGCCTGCTGGCCGCCGCGGTCGCGGTGCTGGCGGCCGTGCTCGGCTCGACCAGCGGGCTCGTGACCTGTCTCGCGGTGCTGGGGTGCTCGCTGGCCGCCGGCCGCACCGGTCGTCGCGGCGCCGGGATGGCCGTGCTGGCGGCCGTGACCGTCCTGGCGACCGGTGTGGTCTGGCTGGTCGCCGCGCGGGCCGTGCCGAGCGGTTTCGTGGCCGCGCTGGAGGGGCGCCTGACACCGCACCGCGTCGAGCTGTGGCAGGACGCCTGGCACCTGGCGGGCCAGGACGCCGCCCTCGGGGCGGGCCCGGGTCGTTTCGGGGAGCTGAGCGCGACGTCCGCCGAGTCCTTGCTGTCCGACGGCAAGCCGCACTCGGCGCCCCTGCAACAGGCGGCCGAGCAGGGCGTCGTCGGCGTGCTCCTGCTGGCGGCGGCCTTCGGCTGGGTGCTGTACGCCCTGTGGCGCGGCCCGCGTCCGACCCCGGTGGCGCTCACGGCGGGCGCTGCCCTGACCGCGCTCGCCGCCATCGCCGCGATCGGCAACGCGCTGAGCTTCACCGCGGTGTCGGTGGGAGCGGGCCTGCTGGCGGGCATGGCCACGGCCCGCCCCCTCGAACCGTCGGGCCGTACTCCGGAGACACAGGCACGCGGAGCGGGACGCGCCGCCGCGTGGTGAGCGGTCGGGTTCCGCGTGGTGACCGGTCCGGGGTTCCGCGTGGTGCGCCGGTGGGCACCGTTCCCGCAACGGCCGGCGATCACACTCGGTGATCACCGTCTCGATCACAAGCGGTGACGAGAACGCGGTGGCTCAGTGCGTGGGAGCGCCCGGCTTGGTGGGCCGCAGCCGGGCCTCGATCACCCGTACGGCAGCCTCCGCGTCGTCCACGGTGATCGTGAAGGTGTGACCGTCCCACAGCTCCAGCTCGACGCCCTCGCCGCGCCGGACGACGACCGCGGTGCCCCTCTCGGGCCGCCAGCGGTAACCCCAGCCGCCCCAGTGGCGGGGCGTGACGTGCGAGATGTAGGTGGCACCGGCCACATGGGAGAGCGGGATACGGCGGCGGGGCACGCCGATGTGACCGCAGCGCACTTCGAGGTGCTCCTCGTCGACCCGCAGGGCTACGTGCACGAAGGCGAGAGTTCCGAAGAGCACCAGCAGACCGGCTGCGATGCACCCGACGACCGCCATGACGAGCGGGGCGATGCCGGACTTCCACGCCGAGTCGACGGCCAGCTCGATGCCGAGCGCCATGCAGGCGGCACCCACGAGCGCCAGCAGCCACTGCACCCGGTTCGTGGCACGGCCGGTCCAGACGTCCGAGTGCGAGTGGGGGGCGTTCTCGCCGTGGCGGTGGTCCCTCATGTCTTTGAGGGTACTCAGATTTCGCTCCGCGGGTACCTGGTGGCGGAGCGTGACTGCGCCGGGCGGGCGGCGTGCCCGCACCTGCCGCCGACGACCGTCGGTGACGACGTCCGGGTCAGCCGGCCGGCGTGACCGCCTGAAGCAGGCGTCCCTCGTCGTAGGCCAGCGCGGCGGCGGGCAGCGCGCCCTCGCGTCCGCTGAGCAGCACGGTGAGCGTGCCGTGCGGGGTGGCTCCCGGCGCGGGCTGCTCGCCGAGCCGGCGCAGCGCCTGGGCGGCCACGGCACCCGCGGAACCGTGCAGGACCAGGGGCGGGCGGCCGGGGCGCTGGACGGCGGTCCGGATGCGCTCGGCGACCAGCTCGTAGTGGGTGCAGCCCAGGACGACGGTGGTCACCTCGTCCGGCGTGAGGGCCGCGGCCGCGGCGACGGCCGCGTCGATCGCCGTCTCGTCCGCGTGCTCCACGGCTTCGGCGAGGCCCCAGCACGGCACCTCGGTGACCGGCACGCCGTCGGCGAAGTCCCGGATCAGGCCCTGCTGGTAGGGGCTTCCCGTGGTGGCCGGGGTGGCCCAGATGGCGAGGTGCCCGCCGCCGGCCGCGGCCGGCTTGATCGCCGGGACGGTGCCGACGACCGGGAGCCCGGGTTCGAGGCGGGCACGCAGAGAGCTCAGCGCGTGCACGGTCGCGGTGTTGCAGCCGACGATCAGCGCGTCGGGGCGGCGCGCGGCGGCGGCTTCGGCGACGGCCAGGGCACGCCGGGTCAGGTCCTGCGGGGTGCGCGGGCCCCACGGCATGCCGTCGGGGTCCAGGGAGAGCACGAGATCGGCGTCGGGGCGCAGCCGCCGTACCGCGGCGGTGGCCGCCAGCAGACCGATTCCGGAGTCCATGAGCGCGATCTTCACCCGATCACGATAGACGATGAGCCGTATCGGGCAGCTCCCGTGGGGCAGACTGCGCGCGTGAGCGCCGTTGTGTGGACCGCCGCTGGATCACTGCTCGCCTGGCTGTGGCTGCTGCTCTGCCAGGGCTTCTTCTGGCGCACCGATGTGCGGCTGCCCGTGCGCGGGCAGCCGCGGGTGTGGCCGTCCGTGTGCGTCGTCGTCCCGGCCCGCGACGAGGCGGCCGTGCTGCCCGCCGCGCTGCCGTCGCTGCTCGCCCAGGACTATCCGGGGCGGGCGGAGATCTTCCTCGTCGACGACGGCAGTACGGACGGCACCGGTGAGCTGGCTCGGGAGCTGGCGCGCCGGCACGGCGGGCTGCCGCTGACGGTGGACTCACCGGGTGAGCCCCCGGCGGGCTGGACCGGCAAGCTGTGGGCGGTGCGCCACGGCATCGGGCTGGCACGCGCGCGTGATCCCGAGTACCTCCTGCTGACGGACGCCGACATCGCGCACGCCCCGGACAGCCTGCGCGAGCTGGTGGCGGCGGCCCGGTCCGGTGGGTTCGACGCCGTCTCCCAGATGGCCCGGCTGCGGGTGGAGAGCGTGTGGGAGCGGCTCGTCGTGCCGGCGTTCGTCTACTTCTTCGCGCAGCTCTACCCCTTCCGCCGGATCGCTGGGAAAGGGCGGACGGCGGCGGCCGCCGGGGGCTGTGTGCTGCTGCGGGCGGAGACCGCCGAGCGGGTCCGGATCCCGGACGCGATCCGGCACGCCGTGATCGACGACGTGGCCCTCGCCCGGGCCGTCAAACGCGGTGGTGGCCGTGTCTGGCTGGGGCTCGCGGAGCGGGTGGACAGCGTGCGGCCGTATCCGCGGCTGCACGATCTGTGGCGCATGGTCTCGCGCAGCGCGTACGCCCAGCTGCGGTACAGCCCTGCGCTGCTCGCCGGGACCGTCGCCGGGCTGGTGCTGGTGTATCTGCTCCCGCCGGTGGCGCTCCTGTCCGGCCTCGTCACCGGCCGCACGGCGGCGGCGGTCCTCGGCGGGACGGCGTGGCTGGTCATGGCGGGGACGTACGTGCCGATGCTCCGCTACTGCCGGCAGCCGCTGTGGCTCGCACCCCTGCTGCCGTTCACCGCGTTCCTCTACCTGCTCATGACGGTCGACTCGGCGGTGCAGCACTACCGGGGGCGCGGTGCGGCGTGGAAGGGCCGCACCTACGCCCGTCCGAAGGCCGTGCCCGACGAAGGCTGACGACGGCCGCGAGGGGTCACTTCCGGCCGGGGGTCCAGTTCATGCCCCAGCCGTAGGCGTGGTCGACGGTCCGCTGCGGACTCACCCCGCGGTCGGGTACCAGGTAGCGCGCTTCCCGCTGGACGACCAGGTCGCCGCCGGTGTTGGTGATCAGGGCCAGCGCGCACACGAGCGAGGGGACCGTGCACTCGTCGAGGGAGAATTCGATCGGCGCCCCGTACTGCGGCTGGAGCGTCACCGACGCGTGCAGGTCGGCGAACGATCGGGCGCCTTCGTAGATGGTGACGAAGACGAGGATCCGCCGGAAGGCGTTCTTGTGGTCGAGGTTGACGGTGAGGTTCTCACCCGTGGACACGGCGCCGGTGCGGTCGTCGCCGTCGAGGTGGATGTAGGGCGGCCGGTGCAGCGCCCCGAAGCTGTTGCCGAGGGCCTGGACGACGCCTTTGCTGCCGTCGCTGAGTTCGTACAGCGCGCACAGGTCGAGGTCGAGGTCGGAGTGCATCGCGGTCGGGCGTCCGAACTTGCCGCTCCAGCCCGAGAACTGTTTGCGCACCTCCCAGTTGAGGTTCACGTGCAGCGTTCCGGAAGTGCCGCCCTGCTTCGTGAGCGAGACGGAAGGGGCCGACTTGGTGAGCGTCACCTTGGTCAGGCGGACGGGGGCCGGCGGCGCGGCGGGCGGGGCCGCGGGCCGCGGCGTCGGCGGGGGCGTGTGCGCGGCGGGCGGTGCGGCCGCGGGAGGGATGGGGGCCATGGCCGGGGCCGGTGCGGACGGCTGCCGCTGCGGCTCGTCGACCGTGATGCCGTAGTCGGTGGCCAGTCCTTCGAGGCCGCTGCTGTAGCCCTGTCCGACGGCGCGGAACTTCCAGGCGCCCTGGCGGCGGTAGAACTCGCCGAGCACGAAGGCGGTTTCGGTGGTGGCGCCCGGGTTGTCGAAGCGGGCCACCGGCGTGCCCTGGGCGGCGTCCTGGACCTCGATGTACAGCTCGGGGACCCGCCCGAACGGGCCGCCGTCGGAGGAGGCGGCCAGGACGACCGTCTCGATCGCGGGCTCCACGCGCGCGAGGTCGACGAGGAGCGTGTCGGTGACCCGGCCTCCGGCGTCGCGCTTGCCCTCGTGCCGGATCGCGCCGGAGGAGTGCGCGGGCTGGTTGTAGAAGACGAAGTCGGCGTCCGAGCGGACCTTGCCGCTCACCAACAGCAAAGCGGAGGCGTCGGCGTCGGGCACTCCGGGTCCGGTGCGCCATCCCAATTCCACCCGCAGTGCCGCGGTGGGCACCGGAGTATTTGAACCTTTCAGCATTTGCATGTGAGCCCCCATTGCGTGTCACGGTCCGGCCTGCCCCGGCCGCCCGACGTGTTCCGTCCGTCGCGTTCGCTCCGCACAACCTATTCCTCGCCGGGGCGAGTCCCCTGCGTGAAGCACCGGGAAGATCCGGACGCCGACCGCGGGTAACCCGCCCGGAGCTCGGCCTTTACCGCATCAGAAGCCCGTTCGCCGCCCCTTTTTGACGAGTTCGCTCGCATTGGGGATGCCGGGTCACTGCGGACACGGAAAACAACCCTCTTATCGGTCTCCCCAACCAGCACATCGTGGGCTTAACTTATGTCCCATGACCTCCCCCCGCTCCACCTATGGCGGCGGCTACTACTCCGCCTCCTTCCCGGACACCCCGATCTACGACAAGCTCGTCGCCGAGCGGGGCACCCCGCAGATCGCCCCGATCCGGGTCCCCGCTCAGTACGACATGCCGGGCGGCCATCTGCCCGCCCTCCCGTCGGCGCTGCCGGCCCTTCCGGCAGCTCCTTCCCAGCCCGTCTACGGCTATCCGCAGGCGCAGCAACCCGCACCGCTGCAACAGGCGCCCGCGGCCTACATCCCGCAGCAGGCCACCGCCCCGCGCGGCTACCCCGGACCCCAGCCGCAGCAGCCGCGTCCGGTGGCCCCCGCGGGCTACGAGGCCATGCGCCCCGCCGCTCCCCGGCCGGCCCCGGCTCCTTACCAGGACCCGTACAACAACCAGCAGTACCGCGGGTACTGAGCCGACCTCCGGGGGCTGTCGGTGCCGACTGGCACGATGGCCCCATGGGGAACGCTCACCTGCACTCGATCCATGTCCATCCGGTCAAGGCGGTCCGGGGCCTGGCGCCCCGGGAGGCCGTCGTCGAGCCCTGGGGGCTGGCCGGAGACCGGCGCTGGGTGCTGATCGACGACGGGGGAAAGGTCGTCACACAACGCCGGCAGCCACACCTCGCGCTCGCCGCCGCCGAGCTTCTGCCCGGTGGCGGCGTCCGCTTGTCCGCGCCCGGCACGCGGCCGCTGACGGTGCCGGTCCCGCGGGCCCAGGCCACCGTGCCGGTGGAGATCTTCCGCGACAAGGTCGAGGCGGTCCCGGCCGACGACGAGGCCGCGCACGCGTGGTTCAGCTCCTTCCTCGGCATCGAGGTGCGCCTTGCGTACATGGACGACCCGGCCGTGCGCCGGCCCCTCGCCCCGGAGTACGCGCGACCCGGTGAGACCGTCTCCTTCGCCGACGGCTTCCCGCTGCTGCTCACCACGACGGCCTCGCTCGACGCCCTCAACTCCCTGATCGCGCGGGGCGAGCACGCGGCCGAGGGACCGCTGCCGATGAACCGCTTCCGGCCGAACGTGGTCGTGGCGGGCACCGCCGCCTGGGCCGAGGACGACTGGTCGCTCCTCGCCGTCGGTCGGGTGCGCTTCCGCGTGGCCAAGCCCTGCGGCCGGTGCGTGGTGACCACCACCGACCAGGGCACCGGCAAGCGCGGCCGCGAGCCCCTGTTCAGCCTCGGGCGGCACCGACGGCTCGGCGACAAGCTGGTCTTCGGGCAGAACCTGGTGCCGCTGTCGCGCGGCACGATCCGGGTGGGCGACCCGGTCACCGTCCTCGAATAGCTCTTCGGCGGAAGCGGGAACCGCGCCGCCCGCCCGGGCGTTTGGCCTGTGTGAGAAATTCATGAGAGGCCCCGGGGAGAGGTGATCTCGCTCTCTCTTCGACGGGTCCGCGCACGGACGGCTCCGCCGGGGAGTATCACGGAGCGGGAAGGGGGTGCAGGCGGTGCGGGCGATCAGCGGACTCTGGCGCTGGCGGCGCAATCCACTGTGCCGCCCGACCGACCTGGCCGAGGCCTGGGTGGCGCTGGCCGCCCTGCTGCTGATCCTGCTGGTCGCGCCGGTGGCCGGGGCCCTCGTCGGGGAAACCGCTCAGGACGCGCTGCAGCGCTCCGTCCGCGCCCAGCACGAGGCGCGGCACCCGGTGACGGCCACCGTGGTCCGCAAGCTGGACCGCTCCCCGCTGGACGCGGACCCGGAGACCTCCTCGGGCAGGGACCTGCGCAACCGCGTCCTCGCCGACTGGACCGCACCGGACGGCACCTCGCACCAGGGCCCCGTCCTGGCGAGCCTCAAGGACCCTCGGCAGGGCGACCGGTTCCGGATATGGACCGACCGGCACGGCCGCATGGTGGCCCGCCCCCTCGACTCGGCGACGGCCTCCACGCACGCGGTCCTCGCCGGCTTCGGCGCGGCCCTGGGCACCGGCGGCCTCATAGAGGGCGGCAGACGCCTGGTCGTCTGGCGCATGGTGCGCCGCCGTCACGCCCGTTGGGACCAGGCATGGGACAAGGCGGGCCCGGACTGGGGCAGGACGGGCACCGGCAGCTGACGGCCTTCCGGCTCTGGTCAACCCACCACCCGCGCGCACGCTACGGTGGTCCGGCCGAACCGTTCGGCACAACCCGCGCGCGAGCGAGCCCCAGGGACGCGCCGGTGTCGATGCCGCGTGCGCGCCCAGGCCTCAGGGCCGGGCTCGGTCGCGGTCGCGACCCCGGGCGAAGCGCCCCGAGGGCGGACGAGCCATCAGTACGACCGAGGTGGGGGCACGGCAACACCATGGCACAGGGCACGGTCCAGGTGACGCACACCGGCACGTCGCGGTGGCGTCGCCGCACGGGTGAGTACGCATCGCTCGCCGCCGCCCTGGAGGCCGCGGCCGACGGCGACGTCCTCACCGTCGCCCCCGGCACCTACCGGGAGAACCTCGTCCTGCAGCGCGCGGTGACCCTGCGCGGCCCCGAGGGCTCGCCCGGCTCGGTGCGGATCGCGCCCGTGGACGGGGTGCCGCTGACCGTGCGCGCCTCGGCGGTGGTGCAGGACCTCCATGTGGAGGGCCAGGACGCGGCCGCCCCCGCCGTGCTGGTCGAGGAGGGCACCCCGGAGCTGCGCGACGTGCGGGTCGTCACGCGGTCGGCGGCCGGGATCGAGGTGCGCGGCAGCGCCCGGCCCACGGTGCGGCGCTGCGCGGTCGACAACCCGGCGGGCATCGGCATCGCGGTACTCGACGGCGCGGGCGGGGTGTTCGAGGAGTGCGAGATCGTCGCGGCCGGCCAGGCGGGTGTCGCGGTGCGCGGCGGAGCCCACCCCCGCCTGGAGCGCTGCCGGGTGCACCACACCTCCGGCTCGGGCCTGTCGGCGACCGGGGAGAACACCGCGCTGGAGGCGGTGGGCTGCGAGGTGTACGAGGTCCGCGGCAGCGGAGTGCAGATCACCGGCCGGGCCACCGCGCACCTCACCGACTGCGATGTGCACCGCACGACGTCCGACGGTGTCACCCTCGACACCGACGCCGTGCTGACGCTGGCCGACTGCCGTATCCACGACATCCCGGAGAACGCGGTCGACCTGCGTTCGCGCTCCGTCCTCACCCTGACCCGCACCACCGTGCGGCAGTTCGGGCGCAACGGCCTGTCGGTGTGGGACCCGGGCACGCGGGTGGACGCCAACCAGTGCGAGATCTTCGACAGCACGGGCGACTACCCGGCGGTGTGGGTGAGCGACGGGGCGACGGCGGTGCTCGACTCGTGCCGGGTGCACGACGTGCCGGACGCCCTGTTCGTCCTGGACCGCGGCTCGCGCGCGGACGTCGTCGACAGCGACCTGTCGCAGGTGCGCAACACGGCCGTGTCGGTGAGCGACGGCGCGACCGCGCAGCTCGACGACTGCCGCATCCGGGACGCCGCCACGGGCGCGTGGTTCCGCGACCACGGCAGCGGCGGCACGCTCAGCAACTGCACGGTGGACGGCACCCAGACCGGCGTCATCGTCACCAAGGGCGCCGACCCCACCGTCGAGCGCTGCACGATCGACTCCCCGGCGGAGGCCGGTGTCTACGTCTCGGCCGGCGGCCGGGGCAGCTTCCTGAACTGCCGGGTCACGGGCAGCGGCGGTTACGGCTTCCACGTGATCGACGGCAGCCGTACGACGCTGCGCAAGTGCCGCACGGAGCGGTGCGCGCGCGGGGGTTACGAGTTCGCGGACAGCGGCGCCGACGCGGCCTCGGGGGCGAGCCCGCTGGTCGAGGACTGCACGAGCGACGAGAGCGGTGGGCCGCGCACACCCGCCGCGGCACGGGAGGCGGCCGTGCAGACGGTGAGCCACTCCCCCGGCCTGCTGGGCGCGGTCCCCGGGCAGCGCGTCGAACCGGAGCCCCCGGCGCCGGCCGCCGAACCCGGGCAGCCGGTCCGCTCCTCCAAGGACGTCCTGGGTGAACTGGACGCGCTGGTGGGCCTGGAGAGCGTCAAGCGCGAGGTGCGCGCCCTCACCGACATGATCGAGGTCGGCCGGCGCCGGCAGCAGGCGGGCCTGAAGGCGGCGTCGGTCAAGCGGCACCTGGTCTTCACCGGCTCCCCCGGCACCGGCAAGACGACGGTCGCGCGGCTCTACGGCGAGATCCTCGCCTCCCTCGGTGTGCTGGAGAAGGGCCACCTCGTCGAGGTGTCCCGGGTCGACCTGGTCGGCGAGCACATCGGCTCGACGGCGATCCGCACCCAGGAGGCCTTCGAGAAGGCGCGCGGCGGTGTGCTGTTCATCGACGAGGCGTACGCGCTGTCCCCCGAGGACGCGGGCCGCGACTTCGGCAAGGAGGCCATCGACACGCTGGTGAAGCTGATGGAGGACCACCGGGACGCGGTCGTGGTGATCGTCGCGGGCTACACGGCCGAGATGGAGCGCTTCCTGTCCGTCAACCCAGGGGTGGCGTCCCGCTTCTCACGGACCATCACCTTCAGCGACTACGGCCCCGAGGACCTGCTGCGGATCGTGGAGCAGCAGGCCGAGGAGCACGAGTACCGGCTGGCCGCGGGCGCGGCCGAGGCCCTGCGGAAGTACTTCACGGTGCTCCCCAAGGGCCCTGCGTTCGGCAACGGCCGTACCGCGCGGCAGACCTTCGAGGCCATGGTCGAGCGCCACGCGAGCCGGGTCGCCCAGGTCGCCGAGCCGAGCAAGGACGACCTGACGCTGCTCTACGCCGAGGATCTGCCCGAGCTGCTCTGAGCGCTCAGGCGGCGGGCGGCTGGGGCTCGTGACGGGGTGAGGGCACCTCCGGATCGTCCGGGCGCAACCGGGCCAGCAGCGCGCGGCGTTGTTCGGCGAAGACGGGGTCGGCCTGGTAGTCGGAGTGGCCCAGGATCGGCGCGGGCAGCGGGAGCAGATCGGTGCGGCCGTAGGCGAGGGGGTCCCTCAGCGGGGCGTGGTCGACCTGGGGGCCGCGGTCGCCGGGCAGGCGCACCGGGCCGCCGATGGGGTCGGTGAGCCGGTAGAGGTTGCGCCAGCAGTTGACGTCGCGGTGCAGGGAACTGAGCGCGGCGGGTCCGAAGTGCGCGGGGAACCAGCGGCCGTAGAGGCGCTCCAGGGGGGAACCGTACGTCAGCAGCGCGACCCTTTTGCGGGCGGACGGGGCGAGTTGCCAGGCCGCCGCGGCGGCGAGCACGCTGCCCTGCGAGTGTCCGGAGATGACCAGCCGGCCGCCGGTGACCCGGGTCCAGGTCGCCATCCGCCAGGTCAGGTCGGGCACCGCCCGCTCGGCGTAGCAGGGCGGGGCGAAGGGGTGGGAGGCGCGCGGCCAGAAGGTGCCCACGTCCCACAGGATGCCGATGGTGCGGCGGGCCGCCGCGTCCTTGTAGGCGCGCCGGCCCCAGGTGACGAACAGCAGGAAGCCGAGGCCGATCAGCCAGGAGCCGAGTGCCTGGGAGGTCTCGGCGGCGCCGTGGACGACGGGGTAGGTGTCCCGCGCGGCCTCGCCCGGGGTCCGGTCGGTGGCCAGGGCGCCCACGAGGGCTCCGGCGCCGAGCAGCAAGGTGGCACCGGAGGTGACGGCGACGATGCGCGGTCCCCGGTCGGTGAGCGCGGCCATCGCCCGGGTGGAGGCGATACGGCGGGTGCGGGCGGGGTCGAGGTCCTCGTCCGGGTAGTCGAGCGCCACGGCGACGCGCTCGGCGCGGGCGAGCTGCCAGGCACGGTGGCCCAGCCAGCCGAAGAGCCCCAGCAAAACGACGAGCAGCGGCGGGATGACGGACGCCTGCCAGGTGAGCAGGACCGGCGGCCCCTCGAGCGCCGCCCCGGTGCCATCCAGCCAGTCGGACACCCGCTGGGACACCCCGCCGGACATCACTCCGCCCAGCGCGCAGGCCAGCATGGCCACGGCCGGTCCGCCCAGGCCCCGCAGCACCGCGCGCCGGTCGGGGTCGGTGCGGTGCAGGACGTGCGCCACGACGCCCAGGACGATGACGAGCAGCCCCTGGACCAGGGCGATCCCGCCGAAGGTCGTATCGCCCGGCAGTCTGCCCTGCGACGTCCAGCCCGGGCGCTCCCACCCGGCGTACAGCAGGGCGCACGCGAGCAGGACGAGCGCGGCGAGCGGCAGGCGCCGTACGAAACGCTCGTCGAGTTCCCGGTCCAGCCGCTTCTCGCTGCGGCCCCGGCGGCACACCACCCACACCACGGCGATCGCGCAGGCCGCGAGGGCCGCTTCGAGGAGCAGGCCCAGGAGGTCGAGGACGGGTGCGCCGCCGGGCCGGCGGTCGTGGCGGGCGGCCGCGCTGCCGACGGCGGCGGCGACCGTGATCAGTCCGGCGGCGGTGTGCGCGGCGCGCAGCCGGGCCACCAGCCGGCGGCCGTACCAGAACCCGGGCCGGCCGAGAGCGGTCGGGCCGCCTTCCCCTTCGGGCTCGGGGGCGCGTTCGATGGGCTGCTGGGACTCGTAGTCGCTCCAGGTCCGCCGGGACAGGTACCACAGCAGGACGGTCAGGGCGGTGGGGACAGCCGAGGCGAGGGCGAGCCGGCGGCCGGGGGCGCTCCACCAGCCGCCGTCCGAAACGGTGGGTGAGAGGAAGCCGAGCCAGGTGTGGCGGTCGGCGCAGGCGGTGGTGCCCGCGCACTGCCAGGCCGCCAGGTCGAGGGCGACCTCGCAGGCCGCCGCGACGAGCAGCACCGTCAGGGTGAGCCCGGTGAGCCGCACCAGCAGTCCGTACAAGCGCACGGTGCGGCGGCGGCCGTGCGCGCTGGGGCGCATCCAGTGGGCGAGGTTGACGACCATGAACGGCAGCAGCAACAGCCACAGGGCGCGGGTGCCGTTGCCGGAGGTGAGGTTGCACCAGACGTACGCCTCGGGCACCGGCTCGTCTCGGCGGCGGTCGTCGGGGCTGTGCTCGGCGTCGACGTCGTCGGCGCGCCGGAAGACGGCCGCGGTGTCGTCGCCGGTGATCCGCACCGTGCGCGGATCGTTGAGCATCTGCTGCGGCGTGGTGCCGCCCACGCCGTGGACCAGAAGTTCGAGCGCGGTCCCGGACTCGCCGGGCCGCGTGGCGGGACCGTCCGGTCCGCCGCTCGACGCATGGTGCTGCGCACGTTCCACTGATTCGCACTTCCCCCGTGACACGCCGTCGGCTCTGTCCGTGCGGGCACAAGGATCTCCACATCCGCGGCGTCGCACACCTGCTGTCACGGATTCTTCCCGATCCGTGATGTACCGCGGTGGCGGGTGAACCACCGGTGACACGGGGGCGACGAGCAGTCGGTGGCGCTCCCCGCTCCGCGACATGCGAGGATGGGACGTCCTCGCACCGGAGCCGGGAAGAATGTCCTGGTCGGAGCCGGTGCGGGAGGAGTCGGACGGCATTGAGGCGAAAGGACCGGAGCGTACGTGAGCGAGAATCAGAACCTCCTCGCGGAGCAGCGGCGATCCCTGATCCTCGACGAGGTCCGCCGCCGGGGTGGTGTCCGGGTCAACGAGCTGACCCGCAAGCTCGGTGTGTCGGACATGACGGTCCGCCGCGACCTCGACGCGCTCGCCCGCCAGGGCGTGCTGGAGAAGGTGCACGGCGGCGCGGTCCCGGTGGTCGAGGCGAGTACGCACGAACCGGGCTTCGAGGCCAAGTCCGGCCTGGAGCTGACCGCCAAGGAGGACATCGCTCGCGCGGCGGCCAAGCTGGTGGCGCCGGGTGCGGCGATCGCCCTGTCGGGGGGTACGACGACCTTCGCGCTGGCGCACCAGCTGCTGGACGTCCCGGATCTGACCGTGGTCACCAACTCGGTGCGGGTCGCCGATGTGTTCCACGCCGCGCAGCGCACGTCGGGTCCGCGCCAGGGCGCGGCCACGGTCGTGCTGACGGGCGGGGTGCGCACGCCCTCCGACTCGCTGGTGGGGCCGGTGGCCGACCAGGCGATCGCGGCGCTCCACTTCGATCTGCTGTTCCTGGGTGTGCACGGCATATCGGTCGAGGCCGGCCTGTCGACGCCGAACCTCGCCGAGGCCGAGACGAACCGGCGGCTCGTCCAGTCGGCCCGCCGGGTGGTCGTGGTCGCGGACCACACCAAGTGGGGCAAGGTGGGCCTGAGTTCGTTCGCCTCGCTGGAGCGGGTCGACACGCTGGTGACGGACGCCGGTCTGCCGGACGAGGCGCGCGGGGTGGTCGCCGAGCACCTGCGGCGGCTGGTGGTGGCCGGGGAGCCCGAGGACGACGCGGACAACTGACGGCCCGCCAGTCAGGGTGGCGCCCCTCACGGTCCTCGACCGCTCCCGACCAGGAGGGCTCCGTCCATGGCTCGTCGACTGCGTCCGGTGGGGCTCGACTTCGTCGCGCTCGCACCCGTTCGGTACGTGTTCACCCGGGAGCTCTCCGCCCCGGTGGAGAAGGTCTGCGGCGCGCTCGAGAGCGTGCCCGGGTGGGCCGAGTGGTTCCCGCGGGTGACGGCGGCCCGCCCGGTCGACGCGGGTGCGGGGCGCGACATCACGCTCACCGGTGGTCTCCGGGTCCGTGAGTCGGTCATCGCGGCGGAGGCGCCCGAGGTGTACGCCTACCGGGTCGACGTCACCAACGTGCCCGGCGCGCGGGCGATAGCCGAGGAGTGGCGGCCGGCGCCCGCCGCCGGCGGGGGCACCCGGGTGCGGTGGACCTTCGCCACCGACGGTACGGCTGTCCACCGGCCGGCCATGAAGGCGGTCCGCGGGGGCCAGGCACGGGCGTTCCGGGACGCCATGACGGCGCTGGACCGGCGGCTGAACACCTGAGGGCCTGGGGACCGGGCTCAGCCGGGCCAGACGCCCGTCTTCAGCAGCGAGTCGATCGCGGCGGTGTACGGCTCGATGTCGAGTCCCTGATCGGCCAGCCAGGCGTCCGAGTAGTACTTGTCGAGGTACCGGTCCCCCGGGTCGCACAGCAGGGTCACGACGCTGCCCCGCCGTCCCTCGGAGACCATCTCGGCGACGATCTTCAGCGCGCTCCACAGTCCGGTGCCGGTCGAGCCGCCCGCCTTGCGGCCGATGGCGCGCTCCAGGGCCCGCACGGCGGCGACGCTGGCCGCGTCGGGCACCTTCATCATCCGGTCGATCGCGCCGGGCACGAAGCTCGGTTCCATGCGGGGCCGGCCGATGCCCTCGATCCGGGAGCCGCAGTCGCAGGTGACGTCCGGATCGCCGGTGGTCCAGCCCTCGAAGAAGCACGAGTTCTCGGGGTCGGCCACGCAGACGCGGGTGTCGTACTGCATGTAGTGGACGTAGCGCGCGAGGGTCGCGGAGGTGCCGCCGGTGCCCGCCGTGGCGACGATCCACGCCGGCTCGGGAAAACGCTCCAGGCGCAACTGGCGGAAGATGGACTCGGCGATGTTGTTGTTCCCGCGCCAGTCCGTGGCCCGTTCGGCGTAGGTGAACTGGTCCATGTAGTGGCCGCCGGTCTCGGCGGCGAGACGGGCGGACTCCTCGTACATCGTGCGGGGGTCGTCCACGAAGTGGCAGCGGCCGGAGTGGAACTCGATGAGGCGGATCTTCTCGGCGCTCGTCGTGCGCGGCATGACGGCGATGAAGGGCACGCCGATCAGCTTCGCGAAGTACGCCTCGGAGACGGCCGTCGAGCCGCTGGAGGCCTCGATGACGGGCCGGTCCGGGCGGATCCAGCCGTTGCAGAGGCCGTAGAGGAACAGGGAGCGGGCGAGGCGGTGCTTGAGGCTGCCGGTGGGGTGGGTCGACTCGTCCTTCAGGTACAGATCGATGCCCCACCGCTCGGGCAGAGGGAACTGGAGCAGGTGGGTGTCGGCCGAGCGGTTGGCGTCGGCCTGGACTCTGCGGACGGCTTCTTTGAGCCATGCCCGGTAGGTGGTGTCGCTGTGGTCGACGTCGAGGGTCACGCCGGTCCGGGTCTGCTGGGAAGTGCTCACGGGAGGGGCTCCTAACGCTGCGCGCCGACGACGCGTCGCGCGGCCGACACCTCCGATCATAAGCACCTTCCGCACGCTTCTCACCTGCATAAACGCATCTTTGAGCCCCCCAAAGCGCCCCCAGGGGCAGGGCCGGTGCAAGGGGGCGCGCGGTCCCGGGGGCGCATCGGCGCGTGTGCTGCGGGCGCCCCCCGGCGAGGTGGTCACGGGCACTGGTGCTCGGCGCCGGGCAGGGGCAGACTGCACGGCGGGACCAGGGCCCGGCGGGGCACACCGCCGGGCAGGACGCATCGTCCGGAGCCCGGGCACCTCGCCCTCCAGGAAGAGGGCGGTGAACACCGTACGGAGGGGGCGGAGTTCGGACCGAGCGGGACGCGGCGGCCCTCCGGGGGCACCCGTCCGGGCGGGGCACACTGGACCAGGACACGAGCCCGTACCGGGCCTCGCACGCGGAGCGCCGGTACACCGATACGCAGCAAGGGGCGGGTGGCATGGGAGAGCCGGAGTTCAGGGCCACGGGCGTGCGGATCGGGAAGCGGCTGCGCTCGCTCACCCGGGCGGGCCAGATCCGGATCAGCGACGGCCGGCTCGAGTTGCTGACCAGCTACGGCAGCGAGATCGACAGCGCGCCGGTGCAGGCCGTGCGCGCCTCCAAACCGTGGTTCGGCCCCGAGGACCGGGCCACGGCGGATCTGAACGGCAACCGGTATCTGCTCACCCTGGGCGACCACGACCCCGCCCCGGGGGAGCCGGGTCCGCCGGCGGCGCGGCGCTTCATCGAAGCGGTGCGCCGGGCGGCGGGGCGTGGCGGCTGAGATGTCCGCGACTTGCGGTACCTCATCCCCTGCGCCACTCTGGTCTCACGTCACTCTGGGTTTACCGGCGATAACGCTGCGAACCAGCCCGCCGGCCACGACAGCAGGCGGCAGCGTCACGCAGGCGCCCTGCTGGATCCGAACTCCGTGTTCTTCCGGACCTCACGTCGGGGAGTCGCAGCCGTGATCAGCTACCCAAGCAGGCACTGCACGGTGGAGCTCCAAGCCCTGCCGTCGCGGATCGGCCAGGTCCGCAGAATCGTATCTGCGCAGTTGCGCTACTGGCATCTCGACCCCCTGATCGACCGGGCCTCGCTCGGCGTGACGGAGCTGTTGTCCAACGTCCACCGGCACGCGCAGCCCGACAAGACGTGCACGGTGGAGATAGAGCTGCTGCTCGACCGGCTCACCGTCTCGGTGCGCGACGGCGATCCACGGATGCCCGTGGTCGACGACGCCGAGCCGCTGGCGACCTGCGGGCGCGGTCTCGCGATGGTGGCCGCCATGAGCGAGAGCTGGGGCGTCCGGCCGGACGGCGAGTCCGGCAAGGTCGTGTGGTTCACGCTGCCGACGTCCGCCCCCGTGGTGAGCGCGCCGCCGCTCCGGTCGCGACGCACGGTCCAGGAGAAACCCACGCGCAGGTTCGCCGAAGTCGGGGCCTGCGCCGACGGCCTCCGGCCCGACCATGCTCCCGCCCGGTCCGCCGTTGCCGGCTGACCGGGCGGTGACCACCTTCCCGCGGGGACCGCTGCCGCGGTGTCCCGGTCGCTGACGGGCGGCTGCCCTGACGCGCGGGGAACCGGGCTGGGTCGCCGACAGGCCTCACCCGGCGTGTCCGCCTTGTGTCCGTCCGGGTCCGGCCGTACCGCCGGCACGAGGTGTGCGCCTGTGCGGTGCGCCGGTGCGCCCGAGTTGGTGCGCCGGTGCGCCGGTGGATGAGCCCTTGGGACGGCAGGCGGCCATGCGCGGTCCGGCCGGTGCCCGGACTGATCATCCTCGGCAGGGCGCTCGCCCGGCCGGTCGGGGCGCGGCGGGGTGAGGCGGCGGTCGTCGAGGCCGTCCGGTTCGGTGCCGTCGACGCGGGCGGTACCGGAGCCCGAGGTACGGCGGTGCCGCCACCGCCGCCGTACGAGGGGTCATGCCGCGCCCCCCTTGCGGCCGAACTCCTCGTTGAGCACGGACAGTCGGCGCCAGTACTCGTCCTCGTCGATCTCGCCGGAGGCGAAGCGGTGGCCGAGGACGGTGATGGGCGAGTCGTTCCCGGCGGGGGGCTGCCGCCAGGGGCCGCCACGCCGTCCGCGCCACACGGTGCGGCGCAGCAGTGCCACACCGCCGCCGATCACCAGCGCCCAGATCACCGGGAAGAGCAGGATCCACGGGCCGGGGCCGCCGCCGTCTCCGAAGTTCGCCAAGGTCTGCATGTCGTCCCACTCCTCGATCGCTCTCGGACTTCCGTCGCTTTCGAGGGTCGCCCCGCCAGGGGTCTCCGGTCGTCGTACGGCCGACGGCACCGTGCGTACCCCGCGGGGAGCAGGCGGGTGTGTCCGGCGTACTCCGCATGGTCTCGACTTCTGTAACTACTGGTATGTACAGTGAGGGCATGAGCACCCCGGAACGGCTGATCGAGTCCACCCGCGCGCTCCTGTGGGAGCGCGGCTACACGGGCACCAGTCCCAAGGCGATCCTGGAGCGCGCGGACGCCGGGCAGGGCAGCATGTACCACCACTTCAAGGGCAAGCCCGATCTCGCCCGGGCCGCGATCCGGCGCACCGCCGAGGAGATGCGGGCCACCGCGGCGGGGGTACTCGACGGCCCTGGCACGCCCTACGAGCGCATCGAGGCGTACCTGCGGCGCGAGCGGGACGTGCTGCGGGGCTGCCCGGTCGGCCGGCTGACGATGGACCCGGACGTGATCGCGAGCCCCGAGCTGCGCGCCCCGGTCGACGAGACCCTCGACTGGCTGCGCGCGCGGATCGCCGGGATCGTCGAAGAGGGCAAGACGCAGGGCCAGTTCGCGCCCGGCCTGGACGCCGGGGAGATCGCGGCGGCGGTCGTCGCGACCGTCCAGGGCGGCTATGTGCTGGCCCGTGCCTCCGGCTCCCCCGCCGCGTTCGACGCGGGAGTGTCGGGGCTGCTGTCCCTGCTGGCGCCCCGTACCTCTTGAGGAGACCGCTGTGCACGCCATGCAGTACGAGATCACCCTGCCCGCCGACTACGACATGGGCGTCATCCGTGACCGGGTGGCCCGCCGGGGGCATCTGCTCGACGGCTGGGACGGGCTCGGGCTGAAGGCCTATCTGATACGCGAGCGCGGCCTGCGCGGCTCGCCCGTCAACACCTACGCCCCCTTCTACCTCTGGAACACCGTCGAGGGCATGAACTCCTTCCTGTGGGGCGGCGGGTTCCAGGGAGTCGGCGACGACTTCGGGCGGCCGTCGGCGCGGCAGTGGACGGGCCTGGCGTACGAGGAGGGGGCGGGCGCGCACGCGCGGTTCGGGGTACGGCGGCGCCGGCCGGTGCCGGACGGCGGGCCGTTGGCGGACGCCGTGGAGGAGGCGGTGACCGAGACACGGCGGCTGGCGGCGCGGGACGGGGCCGTGCTCGCCGCCGCGGCCGTCGACACGAGCCGCTGGGAGCTGGTGTGGTTCTCCCTCTGGGAGCAGGACACGCCCGAGGCCGACGGTGAGGTCTTCGAGGTGCTGCATCTGTCCGCGCCGGGCCGGGACGTGCTGCCACGGGGACGCCAGTGGTGAGCGCGGTCCGCACGGTGCTCGGGGACGTTCCGCCCGGAGAGCTGGGCGTGTGCGACGCCCATGACCACCTCTTCTTCGGCAGTCCCCGGCTGCCCGGCCAGGAGCTGCGCAGCGTCGCGGCGGCGCGGGCGGAGCTGGTGGCGTTCCGGGAGCAGGGCGGCGGGGCCGTCGTGCAGTGGACGCCGTACGGGCTCGGACGGCGGGTCGCCGATCTGCCGCCGCTGTCCCGGGAGACCGGCGTGCACGTGGTCGCGGCGACCGGTCTGCACCAGGCGGTGCACTACGACGAGGGCACTCTCGCCGGGCTGCGCGGCCGGCTCGCCGAGGTCTTCGTCCGCGAACTCACCGAGGGCATCGGGACGTCGGGGGTGCGGGCGGGGCTCGTCAAGGTCGCGGGCGGCTTCCACGCCCTGGACGCGCACGCCCGCTGGACCATGGCGGCGGCGGCCGAGGCGCATCACGCCACGGGCGCGACGATCACCGTGCACCTGGAGATGGGCACCGGCGCTCTGGACGTACTGGACCTGCTCTGCGGGGAGTTGGGGGTCCCGCCGCACCGCGTGGTGCTCGGGCACCTCAACCGCTCCCCCGACCTCGTGACGCACCGGCAGGCCGCCGAGTCCGGCTGCTATCTGGCCTTCGACGGTCCGTCCCTCACCCACCACGCCACGGATTGGCGGATGCCGGACGCCGTACGGGCCCTCGCCGACGCCGGGTTCGGCGACCGGCTGCTGCTGGGCGCGGACACCACCACGGCCGCCGCCCGCTCGGTGGACGGCGGCCCCGGGATGCCCTACCTGCTGCGCCGGGTGCGCCCCCGGCTCGTGGACGCCGTCGGCGAGGAGCTGGTGGGGCGCATCCTCGCGGAGAACCCGGGCCGGGCGTTCGGGGTCGAGTGGCGCTGACGGGGCGTGCCCGGTGGCCTCAGCCGCCGGCCTGGTCGCTGTCCTTCATCGAGCCCCACCCGTGCCAGCGCTCGACCTCGATCCAGGCGCTGACCCGGGGACGGACCCGGTCCGGGTAGGGCTTGCCCGTGTAGTGCCGGGCGAGGAGGTCGATGTCGGTCAGGTCCTCGTCGTCGTACATCTCGGCGACGCGGCCGATCAGGGTCACATGGGTGTACCAGTCGTCACCGGCGAGGACGGTGAGGGTGACGCGCGGGTCGCGGCGCAGGTGCTTCAGGCGGACCCGGCCCTGGTCGAGGTTGACCAGCACCCGGCCGTCCTTCCACGCGTACCAGGTGGCGGTGGACACCGGTGCTCCGTCGGAGCGCAGGGTGGCCATGACGCACGGGTTGGGCCGGCTCAGCAGGGCGTCGGCCTCGGGTGGCAGGGGTGGCTTGGACATGGGTGAGCCTCCTAGGAGTTCGGCTTCTCGTCGAAGCTGGCGAAATAGGCCGCGACCATGTCCTCGTCGGCGTGGCCCTGGGCGGCGGCGCGTTCCATACGGGCGGCGGCCGCTTCGGCGACGTCCAGGCGTACGCCGTGGTCCGCGCCGGCCCGGACGATGAGCCGGGCGTCCTTGGCGGCCGTGGCGACCGCGAACTGGGGCGGCGTGAGCCTGCCTTCGAGAACGAGATCGGACTTGGCGCGCAGATAGCCCATGTCGAGCGGGCCCCCGGCGACGAGGTCGAGGAAGCCGTGCGGGTCGACGCCGAGGGCCTGCGACAGGGCCAGGGCCTCACCGGCGGCGGCCGTGACGGCGAGGACCCAGCTGTTGGCCACGAGCTTGAGCCGGGTCGCGCCGCCCTCCGCGCCGTCCTCCCCGGACCACACGGTCCGGGCACCGACCGCGTCGAAGACCGGCGTCACCCTTTCTCGCCCCTCGGTGGGGCCGGCCGCGAGCACGGTCAGCTTCCCGGCCTCGGCGGGCTGGCGGGTGCCCAGGACGGGCGCGTCGTAGAAGAGCAGGCCGTGCTCGCGGGCGAAGGCGGCCAGTGCGGCGACACTTTCGAGGCCCGCGGTGCCGGACTGCGCCCAGGCGGTGCCGGGGCGCAGGGCGGGGGCGGCCTCGCGCATGGTGTCGAGCGCGGCGGGACCGTCGTGGAGCATGGTCAGGACGACGTCGGCGTCCTGAACGGCCTGCGCCGGGGTGCCGGCGATCCGCACGCCGTCGGCGGCCAGCGGCTCGGCCTTGGCCCGGGTGCGGTTCCAGGCGTGGACCGTGTGTCCGGCCCGGGCGAGGTTGCGGGCCATCGCGGCGCCCATGATGCCGGTGCCCAGGACGCTCACGGTGAGCTTGTCGGTCATTGCGTCAACTTCCTCGGTGGTGCGGTGCGGACGAACTGCCCGCTGACCAGCCTGCCCGCTCCGCGGCCCGCCTTCCCGGAAGCGGCGCGGACAAGCCTGACCCCGGTGGGATCAGGCTCGCCGGTCACGCCCGGTCCCGCTCATCTCCGCGCGGTCAGCGCTCCCAGCGGGTCGTCGAGGACCGGCTGCCAGGCCAGTTCCGCCGCGCCGACCAGACTGTTGTGGTCGAGGGTGCAGGGCAGGATGGGCACGCCGCCGCTCTGGCCCCACAGGCTGCGGTCGGCCACGACCGCGCGCAGCCGGCCCGGGTCGGCGTCGAGGAGGGTGCGGTGCAGGCCGCCGAGGATGATGCGGTCCGGGTTGAGGATGTTGACCAGGCCGGCGAGGCCGAGCCCGAGGCGGTCGATGAGGGCCTCGGCGGCGGCGCGGACGCCCGGGTCGTCGTAGTGGTGGCGGATCAGGTCGATGGACTGCTGGAGCAGGGACACCTCGGGCCCCGGTTCGCGCCCGGCCTCCGTGAGGAAGGCGAGCGGGTCGGTCTCCACGTCGAGGCAGCCGCGGCTGCCGCAGTGGCAGGGGCGGCCCTCGGGGTGCACGGTGAGATGCCCGACCTCCAGCGCGAGGCCCGAACTGCCCCGGTGCAGGCGGCCGTCGAGGACGAGCGCGCCGCCGACGCCGCGGTGGCCGGTGGCCACGCACAGCAGGTCGCGTGCGCCGCGGCCGGCGCCGTGCCGGTGCTCGGCGAGCGCGGCGAGGTTGACGTCGTTCGCGGCGAACGCCGGCCCGTCGAGGCCGGCCGCGCGCACCTGCTCGGCGAAGATGTCCCGGACCGGCGCACCCGCGGGCCAGGCCAGGTGGAGCGGGTTCAGCGCCAGCCCCTCGGGTTCGGCCACGGCGGACGGTACGGCGAGGCCGGCGCCCACACAGCGCAGCCCGGTCTCGCGCAGCAGCTCGGCACCGGCCGTGACGACGGAGGCGAGCACCTTGGCCGGGTCGGCGTCGACGACCTCGCAGCCGGGCGCGGTGGCCACGATCCGGCCGCCCAGTCCGACCAGCGCGGCCCGGAACCCGTCGGAGTGGACCTGCGCCGCGAGCGCGACGGGTCCGTCGTCGGCGACGGACAGCTTGTGGGAGGGCCTGCCCTGCGAACCGGCCGCCGCGCCGGGCCGGGCGTCGACCCGGATCAGCCCCAGTGCCTCCAGCTCGGCGGCGACCGCACCGGCCGTCGCCCGCGTCACCCCGAGCTCGGCGGTGAGCACGGCCCGGGTCGGCGCGCGTCCGGTGTGCACGAGCTCCAGCGCGGGTCCGAGCGCTGCGCGCCCCCGGTCCAGCCGCGTCCTCGTGGTGCTCCCATCCCCCGCCTGCCGGGGGTCCGCCTTCCCGCTCATGAGGGCGAGTCTCCCATGATCCGCCGGGGTGGTGCCCGGCGTCCCCGCCGGGCGTGGGCGCGCTCTAGAGGCCGCTGACCCGGAGCGTGATGTTGAGCCGGCCCGTGAGCCCCAGACCGGGCGGTGCCGTGCCGGGGTGGACCCGGGGGACCCCGTGGTAGGCCAGGCGGGACGGGCCGCCGAAGACGAACAGATCGCCGCTGCGCAGTACGACGTCGGTGTAGGGCCGGGTGCGCGTCTCGGTGTTGCCGAAGCGGAAGACGCAGGTGTCGCCGAGGCTCAGCGACACCACCGGCGCGTCCGACTTCTCGTCGCTGTCGCGGTGCATGCCCATGCGGGCGTCGGCGTCGTAGAAGTTGATCAGCGCGATGTCGTAGTCCGGCGCGGGGCCGCCGAGGGTGTCGCGGACCGCCCGGCGGCCCAAATCGCCGAGCCACTGCGGGAACGGCTTCACCGGGGCGCCGTCCCCGTCGGCGACCGTGCGGGCATAGGCGTACGGGTACCAGTGCCAGCCGAGGCAGACCTGCCGGGCGGTCATGGTGCCGCCGCCCGGGGTGCGGACCGTGCGCAGCCCCGCGGGCGGCCGGGCCCATGCACGGCAGGCGTCCAGCAGCGCCCGCTGGCGTTCCCCGTCCAGCCAGTCGGGCAGATGCACGGCGCCGGGCGCGACCTGCGTACGGGCCCTGGGGAACAGCTCGGCGTCCATGCCCTCCATGGTGCCCGACACGGCCTGAGCTGCGGCTCGGCTAGCCTGGTCGCACGATGGACGACCGTATGAAGACGCCGTGGGGCGAGCCGGCGCTGACCCGTTTCCCCGAGGACCCGCGTGACACGCTGCGCGCGTGGGACGCCTCGGACGAGTATCTGCTGAGGCATCTGGCCGCGGAGCGGGTGCCGCTGGACGGCACGGTCGTGGTCGTCGGGGACCGCTGGGGCGCGCTGGTCACGGCTCTCGCGGCGCACCGGCCGGTGCAGATCACCGACTCCTACCTCGCGCAGGAGGCGACCCGCGCCAATCTCGCGCGCGCCGGGGCCGAGCCGGGCGCGGTGCGGCTGCTCACCACGCAGGATCCGCCGCCGGAGCGGATCGACGTCCTGCTGGTGCGGGTGCCGAAGAGCCTGGCGCTGCTGGAGGACCAGTTGCTGCGGCTGGCGCCGGCCGTGCACGCGGGGACGGTCGTCGTCGGTACGGGGATGGTGAAGGAGATCCACACCTCGACGCTCCGGCTGTTCGAGCGGATCCTGGGCCCGACGCGCACCTCGCTCGCCGAGAAGAAGGCGCGGCTGATCTTCTGCACGCCCGATCCGGCGCTGGAGCGGCCGGCCAATCCGTGGCCGTACGCCTACACGCTGCCGGACGACGCCGGTCCGGCCGCGGGAGGCACCGTCGTCAATCACGCGGGGGTCTTCTGCGCCGACCGGCTGGACATCGGGACCCGGTTCCTCCTCCGGCACCTGCCGCCCGGCCGGGGGCGCCGGGTGGTGGACCTGGGGTGCGGCAACGGCGTGGTGGGTACGGCGGTGGCGCTGGCCGACCCGGACGCCGAGGTGCTGTTCGTGGACGAGTCGTTCCAGGCGGTGGCCTCTGCGGAGGCGACGTACAAGGCGAACGGCGTGCCGGGGCATGCCGAGTTCCGGGTGGGTGACGGGCTGGCGGGGGTGCCGTCCGGCAGTGTGGACCTGGTCCTGAACAACCCGCCGTTCCACTCCCACCAGGCCACGACGGACGCCACGGCCTGGCGGATGTTCACCGGGGCGCGGCGCGCGCTGCGGCCGGGCGGGGAGCTGTGGGTGGTCGGCAACCGGCACCTGGGCTACCACGTCAAGCTGCGGAAGTTGTTCGGCAACAGTCGGCTCGTGGCGAGCGACCCGAAGTTCGTGGTGCTGAAGGCCGTCAAGCGGTAGCGGCGCCCAGGGTCCGCAGGGTCCTCGCCACCGCTCGTGTCATGGCCTCTCGCGCGAGGGTCAGGTAGCTGCGCGGGTCGACGGCCTCGGGCCGTTCGGCGAGGAAGTCCCGGATCGCGCCGGTCAGCGCGATGTTCAGGGCGGTGCCGATGTTGACCTTGGTGATGCCGCCCGCGACGGCGGCCGTGAGTTCGTCGTCCGGGACGCCGGAGGAGCCGTGCAGGACGAGCGGCACGTCCAGTGCGGCCGACAGGCGGGTCAGCAGGGCGTGGTCGAGGGCCGCGGTGCGGGTGGTCATGGCGTGGGAGCTGCCGATGGCGACGGCCAGGGCGTCCACGCCCGCGTCGGCGACGAACGCCCGGGCCTCGTCGGGGTCGGTGCGGGCGCCGGGGGCGTGCGCGTCCAGCGGGGGTCTGCCGTTCTTTCCGCCGATCTGCCCCAGCTCGGCTTCGATCCAGAGCCCTTGGGCGTGCGCCCAGTCGACGGCGGCCCGGGTCGCGGCGAGGTTCTGCGCGTAGGGCAGCCGGGCCGCGTCGTACATGACGGAGCTGAACCCGGCGTCCGCTGCCCGGTGCAGCAGGGCGTCGCTCTGCACGTGGTCGAGGTGCAACGCGACGGGGACGGCGGCGTGCTCGGCCGCGGCGAGGGCGGCGCGGGCGAGCGGGAGCAGCTGTCCGCCGCGGAATCTGACCGCGTTCTGGCTGACCTGGAGGACGACGGGGGCGTGCGCGGACTCGGCGCCCGCGATGACGGCCTCGACGTGCTCCAGGGTGATGACGTTGAAGGAGGCGACGGCCGAGCCGGCCGTGGCGGCGCGGGTGACGAGGTCGCCGGTGGTGGTCAGGGGCACGAGGTCTCCCGGGTCAGGGTGCGAGGATCACCGAGCGCGTGAGGTGGCGCGGGCGGTCGGGGTCCAGCCCGCGCGACGCGGCGACGGCGACCGCGAGGCGCTGGACGCGGACCAGTTCGGCGAGCGGGTCGAGGTGCCCGGCGATCCACAGGGCGCCGGTCTCGCGGACCTGCCGGGCGAGTCCGTCCGGGGCGTCGCCGAGCATCCAGGTCGCCGTGCCCGTGGTGCTGACGCTGATGGGGCCGTGCCGGTACTCCATGGCCGGGTAGGACTCGGCCCACGCCAGTGCGGCCTCACGCATCTTCAGCCCGGCCTCCTCGGCCAGGCCGACGGTCCAGCCGCGTCCCAGGAAGGTGAACTGCCCGCACTCCGGCAGTCCTTGCGGCAGCGGCTGCGCCAGGGCGGTGCGCGCGTCGGTGACGGCCGTGCCGGGGTGGAGGCCGAGGTGGGCGCGGAGCAGGGTGAGGGCCGTGGTCGCGAACCGGGTCTGGACGACGGAGCGTTCGTCGGCGAAGTCCAGGACGGCGAGTGCGCCCGCGGCCGTCCGCACGGGCGTGTCCGGGTCGGCGGTGATCGCGGTGGTGGGGGTGCGGTCCTTCACGCGGTGGAGGAGGTCCAGGACTTCGGTCGTGGTGCCGGACCGGGTGAGGGCGACGATCCGGTCGTAGCGGCGGCCGTGGGGGAACTCGGAGGCGGCGAAGGCGTCGGTCTCGCCCTGGCCCGCGCCCTCCCGCAGGGCGGCGGCCGCCCGCGCCATGAAGTACGAGGTGCCGCAGCCCACGAGCGCGACCCGCTCCCCCGGCGCGGGCAGCACCTTCGCATGCCGGGGCGCCTCCGCCGCGGCGCGTTCCCAGCAATCGGGCTGGCTGGTCAGCTCGTCCTCGACATGCGTCATACGGCACCCTCCCGTTCTGATTGTTCCTGCAAGATATAGCCAGCTTTCGAGCAACATCAAGCATGCTGCCGTGATCGGGTGCGTTAAGGTCGCCCGGGAGATCGAGAGGTGGAGGTGCGGATGTCGCGCGACGCCCGCTGGAAGGCGCTGCTGGAACTGCTCGTGGAGCGCGGCCGGCTGGACGTGGAGGACGCCGCGGTGGAGCTCGGGGTTTCGGCGGCGACGATCCGCCGTGACTTCGACGGGCTCGCCGAGCAGCAGATGCTGGTGCGCACCCGGGGCGGAGCGGTCGTGCACGGCGTGTCGTACGAGCTGCCGCTGCGCTACAAGGCCGCTCGCCGCGTCTCCGAGAAGCAGCGCATCGCCAAGGCGGTGGCGGATCTGGTGGCCCCGGGCGAGGCGGTCGGGCTGACCGGCGGGACCACCACGACCGAGGTGGCGCGGGCGCTGGCCGTGCGCGGGGACCTGTCCTCCGGGTCGCCCGCGCTCACCGTCGTGACGAACGCGCTGAACATCGCGGGCGAGCTGGCCGTACGCCCCCAGTTCAAGATCGTGCTGACCGGCGGGGTGGCGCGGCCCCAGTCGTACGAGCTGGTCGGACCGCTCGCGGACGGGGTGCTGGCGCAGATCACCGTCGACGTGGCGGTGCTCGGTGTCGTCGCCTTCGACGTGACACACGGCGCCGCGGCGCACGACGAGGCGGAGGCCGCGATCAACCGGCTGCTGTGCGAGCGGGCGCAGCGGGTGGTGGTGGCCGCCGACTCCGGCAAGCTGGGGCAGCGGGCGTTCGCCCGGATCTGCGCGGCCGAGGCGGTGGACACGCTGGTCACGGACACGGCGGCGGACGCGCAGACGGTGCGGCGGTTCGAGGAAGCCGGGCTGCGGGTCCTCACGGCCTGACGGCGGTGGCCCGGCGGCGCCGGTCCGACAGCGCACCCGCGTCGGCGGTTCTACGCTGGGGCTGAGGCGCCTACCGGGCAGGGAGGCTGTCATGGCCGAAGCCGCACAGGATCGTCAGGGCGTGCCGGGCGGGCGGCGGTACGTGCCGATCGCGGAGCACGGGCTGATCGGAGATCTGCGCAGTGTGGCCCTGGTGGGCACCGACGGCACGATCGACTGGTACTGCTGCCCGGCCTTCGACGCGCCGAGCGTGTTCGCCTCGATCCTGGACGCGGAGCGCGGCGGCTGCTTCGAGCTGGCGGCGGCCGTGCCCGCACGGACCAAGCAGTTCTACTTCCCCGACACCAACGTCCTGATCACCCGGTTCTTCACCGAGGACGGGGTCGGCGAGGTGCAGGACTTCATGCCGGTCGGCGGCGCGCCGGCCGAGGCCGAGCGGCACCGGCTGATCCGGCGGGTGGTCTGCGTGCGCGGCTCGATCCCGTTCCGCACGCGCGTCGCGCCCCGGTTCGGCTACGGCTCACTGCCGCACACCGTCCGGCTGACCGGTGACACCGCGGTGTTCGAGGCGGAGCGCATGGCGCTGGCACTGACCGCGACCGTGCCGCTGGAGACCGACGGACCGGACGTGCGCGGCGACTTCAAGCTCTCCGAGGGAGAGACGGCGGTCTTCGCGCTGGACAAGGTCGGCGGCGATGTGACGCCCCGCCGGTGCGCGCGCACCGAGGCCGAGGAGCAGTTCGCGGCGACGGTGGCGTACTGGCGGCGCTGGCTGGCGGCGTCCCGCTACAAGGGTCGCTGGCGGGAGATGGTCCACCGCTCGGCCCTGACCCTGAAGCTGCTCACCTACGCGCCCACCGGGGCGATCGTGGCCGCGCCGACGACGAGCCTGCCCGAGGAGCTCGGCGGCGAACGCAACTGGGACTACCGGTACGTGTGGGTGCGCGACGCGGCGTTCTGCGTGTACGCCCTGCTGCGGCTGGGCTTCACCGGCGAGGCCGAGGCGTTCATGGACTTCGTGACCCGGCACATCAGCCCGGGCGACGGCAAGCCCTCCGGGCCCCTTCAGATCATGTACGGCATCGACGGCCGCACCGAGCTGCCCGAGCGCACCCTCGGCCACCTGGAGGGTCATCACGGCTCGGCGCCGGTGCGGGTCGGCAACGCGGCGGCCGACCAGCTCCAGCTCGACATCTACGGCGCGCTCATCGACTCGATCTACCTCTTCGACAAGTGGGCCAAGCCCATCTCCAGCGGGCAGTGGGACGACGTGTGCGCGCTGGTGGACTGGGTGTGCGCGCACTGGGACCAGCCCGACGAGGGGATCTGGGAGACGCGGGGCGGGCGCAAGAACTTCCTGTACTCGCGGCTGATGTGCTGGGTGGCGATCGAGCGGGCCATCCGGATGGCCAACCGGCGCGGTCTGCCCGCCGACCTGCCGCACTGGCGGGAGTGCCGCGACACGATCTACCGGCGGATCATGAGCCGGGGCTGGTCGACGGAGCGCGGGGCCTTCGTCCAGCACGAGGACGGCGATGTGCTGGACGCCGCCGTGCTGATGATGCCGCTGACGAAGTTCATCGCCCCCACCGACCCGAAGTGGCTGTCGACGCTGGACGTGCTGACCGAGGAGCTGGTGTCGGACTCGCTGGTCTACCGGTACGACCCCCGGTCGAGCCCGGACGGGCTGCGCGGCGACGAGGGCACGTTCTCCATCTGCTCGTTCTGGTACGTCGAGGCGATGGTGCACGCCGGCCGCGTCGACGAGGCGCGCCTGGCCTTCGAGAAGATGCTGACCTACGCCAATCACCTCGGCCTGTACGCCGAGGAGATCAGCCACACCGGGGAGCAGCAGGGCAACTTCCCGCAGGCGTTCACGCACCTCGCGCTGATCAGCGCGGCGTTCAACCTGGACCGCGCGCTCGGCTGACGGATCAGTGCCCGTGGCCGTCGCCCGCATGCCCCTCGGGGGTACCGGACCCGGCCGCCGCTCCCTGGGCGCGGACGGTGAACGCGGCCGTGTGCACCTCGCCGTCGTGCTTGAAGTCGAGGAACAGGCGGTAGGCGCCGGAGCTGGGCGCCGTGGCCGTGAACGAGATGTCCGGGCCGGGCCTGGTCTTGCCGTCGCCGGGTTCGCCGTTCGGGTGGACGTGCAGGTAGGCGAGGTCTCCGGAGCGCAAGGCGACCAGATGGCCGTAGGCGCCGAGGTAGGGCTGGAGGTCGGTGACGGGCCTGCCGTCGCGGGAGACCTTCAGCTTCAGTTCGCCCGCCTTCGCGGGGCGCAGGGCGCCGGTCAGCTTCACCTCGTAGCCGTCGACGCGGGCCGTGGTGTTCGCCGGTGGCAGTGGCCGGGCCCGGTACGGCCCGGAGGCGGCGAGGTCCGCGCCGAGGGTGAGGTTCTCGGCGTCCTTCCCGGCCGGGGTGAAGTCGGCGAAGACGCGGTAGCCGCCCGCGCGGGGCAGGTCCACGGGGGTGCTCCAGGTGCCGTCGGCGGCGCGGATGGGGTGCAGATGACGGTAGGTCACCAGGTCGCGTGAGGCCACGATGAGGTGGAGTTCCTTGTCGTGCTCGCGCTGGTAGGCGGTGAGCGCGCGCCCGGCGGTGTCCCGCACGGTGAAGCGCAGGTCGGTCTGCTCGCCCGCGGTGAC
Source organism: Streptomyces sp. NPDC050674 (assembly GCF_040654575.1). NCBI lineage: Bacteria > Bacillati > Actinomycetota > Actinomycetes > Kitasatosporales > Streptomycetaceae > Streptomyces > Streptomyces sp. NPDC050674. The sequence goes on along the minus strand of NZ_JBFAIG010000003.1, from coordinate 173,158 downwards.
GCGCGGGGTGTGGAGGTCGAGCGTGTAACCGTCCTCGGAGATCTGCAGTCCGCCGGCCGGGGGCGTGTCGTGCCCGGTGTGGCCGCCGCCCTTCTCCGCCTGCGGCGTGGGCCTGGTGTGCTCGTCCTGGTGTTTCGGCGGGCTGTCGGCGACGACGGGGTCGATGCCCTGACCGACGCCGTAGGCGGCGCCGAAGGTCGCCGCCAGCGCGGCGGCGAAGGTGGTGATCCTCAGTCCGGTGTTCATGGCCGTCGGCTCCTTCAGATACCGGGCCTCCCGCTCGAATGCGGGGCCTCCATGCAGTTCACCATACCCCCCTGGGGTATCCAGTCAAGTTCTTCTCGCGCTTGCATCCCATACCCCTGAGGGGTATATCTGGAATCGGCGCCGGGATACCCCCGGCCCGTATGCCACCCATCTGTCGGACCACCCAGAGGAGCACCCGATGCCCGCCACCACCTACGCCGTCTCCGGAATGTCCTGCGGCCACTGCACGGCGACGCTCACCAAGGTCATCGGGGAGCTGGACGGCGTCAGCGGTGTCGAGGTCGACCTCGACACCGGCCACGTCACCGTCACCGGCACCGCCGAACCCGACGACGCCCTGATCGCGGAGGTCGTCGACGAGGCCGGCTACGAGCTGACCGGAAGGGCCTGAGCCATGAGCACCGGGACGACGACCGGCGCCGACGCCGAGGTGGAACTCCTCATCGGGGGCATGACCTGCGCCTCCTGCGCGGCGCGCGTCGAGAAGAAGCTCAACCGCATGGACGGGGTCACCGCCACCGTCAACTACGCCACCGAGAAGGCGAAGGTCAACTACTCCGGTGACGTCTCCGTCGGCGATCTCATCGCCACCGTCGAGGCCACCGGGTACACCGCCCGGGAGCCCGCGCCTCCCGCCGAGCGGACGGACCCGGCCGAGGAGGCCGACGAACTGCGGCCGCTGCGCGAGCGGTTGATCACCGCCGTGGTGCTGTCGGTTCCCGTCGTGGCCATGGCGATGGTCCCGGCCCTGCAATTCGAGTACTGGCAGTGGCTGTCGCTCACCCTGGCGGCTCCCGTCGTGACGTACGCGGCCTGGCCCTTCCACAAGGCGGCGTTCACCAACGCCCGGCACGGCGCGGCCACCATGGACACGCTGATCTCGGTGGGCACCTCGGCCGCCTTCCTGTGGTCGCTGTGGGCTCTGTTCTTCGGCACCGCGGGCACCCCGGGGATGACGCACCCCTTCGAGCTGACCATCGAGCGCACGGACGGCGCCGGGAACATCTACCTGGAAGCCGCCGCCGGCGTGACCGCGTTCATCCTGGCGGGGCGGTACTTCGAGGCCCGCGCCAAGCGGAAGGCCGGGGCGGCGCTGCGGGCACTGCTGGAGCTGGGAGCGAAGGACGTCACGGTGCTGCGGGCCGACGGCCGCGAACAGGTCGTCCCCGTCGCGGAGTTGAAGGTCGACGACCGCTTCCTGGTCCGGCCCGGCGAGAAGATCGCGACGGACGGGACGGTCGTCGAGGGTTCCTCGGCCGTGGACGCCTCGATGCTCACCGGCGAGTCGGTGCCCGTGGAGGTGGGCACGGGGGACCCGGTCACGGGGGCCACGATCAACGTCGGCGGGCGGCTCGTGGTGCGTGCCACCCGGGTGGGCGCCGACACCCAGCTGGCCCGGATGGCCCGGCTGGTGGAGGACGCGCAGAACGGCAAGGCCGCCGCGCAGCGGCTCGCGGACCGGATCTCGGCGGTGTTCGTGCCGGTCGTGATCGCCCTGGCGCTCGGCACACTGGGTTTCTGGCTGGGCAACGGCGCCGGGCTGACGGCCGCCTTCACCGCTGCGGTCGCCGTCCTCGTGATCGCCTGCCCCTGCGCGCTGGGGCTGGCGACCCCGACCGCGCTGATGGTGGGCACCGGGCGCGGCGCCCAGCTCGGCATCCTCATCAAGGGCCCGGAGGTGCTGGAATCCACGCGTCGCGTCGACACCGTCGTCCTCGACAAGACCGGCACGGTCACGACCGGACGTATGACGCTGCTGGCCGTGCACACCGCCGAGGGCACGCACGAGGCCGACGTGCTGCGGCTGGCCGGGGCGCTGGAGCACTCCTCCGAGCACCCGATCGCCCGGGCCGTCGCGGACGGGGCGCTGGAGAAGCTGGGCGCGCTGCCCACGCCGGAGGACTTCGTCAACGTGCCCGGACTGGGTGTGCAGGGCGTCGTCGAGGGCCACGCGGTGCTCGTCGGCCGGGAGCGGCTGCTGGCCGACTGGGCGATGGCGCTGCCGGAGGGTCTGGCCGGTGCGAGGACGGCGGCCGAGGAAGCCGGACGCACGGCCGTCGCGGTCGCGTGGGACGGCGAGGCCCGGGCGGTGCTGGAGGTGGCCGACGCGGTGAAGGACACGAGCGCGGAGGCGGTCGGCCGGCTGCGAGCGCTCGGTCTCACGCCGATCCTGCTGACCGGTGACAACGAGGCGGTGGCCCGGTCCGTCGCCCGCGAGGTGGGCATCGAGGAGGTCATCGCCGAGGTGCTCCCGCAGGACAAGGTCGACGTCGTCGAGCGGCTCCAGGGCGAGGGCCGGTCGGTGGCGATGGTCGGGGACGGGGTCAACGACGCGGCGGCCCTGGCCCGTGCCGATCTCGGCCTGGCCCTGGGCACCGGCACGGACGCAGCGATCGAGGCCGGCGACCTGACCCTCGTACGGGGCGACCTGCGGGCCGCCGCGGATGCCATCCGGCTCGCCCGCAGCACGCTCGGCACCATCCGCTCCAACCTGTTCTGGGCCTTCGCCTACAACGTGGCGGCCCTCCCGCTGGCCGCCTCCGGCCTGCTCACCCCGATGATCGCCGGGGCGGCCATGGCCTTCTCGTCGGTCTTCGTGGTCGGCAACTCACTGCGGCTGCGGGCCTTTCGGGCCACCGGCTGAGACACCGGCGGATCAACGGCGGCGCCACACCAGCGTGTAGCGCCACAGCAGACGGCGGCGCAGGCGGACGCCGGGCAGTACGGCCCGGGCCTGGCGCGCGATCTCGGGGAAGGTCAGCTCCGCCGGGCGGGTGCGGGCCGTCATCGAGACCGGGCGCGGCGCCCGGCCGCCCCCGTTCTTCAGCACGGCCATGAGGATGTTGAGCGGGATGGACGCCAGGCCGAGCAGACGGTCGAGGAGTGTCGCTTCCCGGGCCAGGCCGACGATCACCAGGGTGCCGCCGGGGGCGAGACGCTCACGGAAGACCTCCAGGGCCTCGGCGAACGGCAGGTGGTGGACGACGGCGACGCAGGTGATGACGTCGTACGACCGATCACCCAGGCCGGTCAGGGCATCGGCCGTGGTGTAGGTCACCGGGGTCGTCGCCGGGGTCAGCTCCCGTGCCCGGGCCGTGATCTCCGGGTCGGCGTCGATCCCGTGCACGCGCTCCGCCCGGCCGGCCAGCAGCCGGGCCAGGTCGCCACTGCCGCATCCCACGTCCAGGGCGCTGCGCACCCGGTCCGGCACCTGCCGCAGGATCCAGGGGTGGAAGTGGGCGTTGTGGTCCCAGGGGCGGGCGGCGTGGAAACGCTCCAGTGCTCGCAGGACGCGTCGTGGAAGGTCTGACATGCCCTCAGTGTTCCGGATCACCGGCGTGGCCGTCCGCCAGTCGGGCACTCGGGAGGTACCGGCTCGCAGGGGCGCCGAGCGTGCGCCGGGCGTGAGCCGGTACCGTGCTGGGGGAAGGCCACTGCGGGGAGAAGCACATGACCCATCCGAGGACCACAGACGCGGACGCCCCCCGTCCGCTGCGATACGCCCAGGGCTCCGCGGGCCGGAGCGGCTCGCTGCTGAGCGCCGTGCTCGGCGATCTCAGGGCCGTGGACGGCGCCTTGTACGCGGCGGTGGCCGCCACCCCGACGCCGACCCTGGACCGGACGCTGCGGCACCTGTCGCACGCGGCCGACCATTCCAAGATCTCGTTCGCCATCGCCGCCGCCCTGTCCCTGGCCGGGAAGCGGCCGCGCAAGGCGGCCTTCGCCGGGGTCGGCGCGATCGCGGTGGCGTCGGCCTCCGCCAATCTGCTCGGCAAGCGCCTGGTGCGCCGGGCGCGGCCCGACCGGGAGGCGGCCCGGGTGACGGTGGACCGGCACGTCAGGATGCCGACCTCGGCGTCGTTCCCGTCCGGGCACACGGCGTCGGCGGTCGCGTTCGCCACCGCCGTCGGCGTGGTCCTGCCCCCCGCGGCGGTTCCGCTGGGGGCGCTGGCGAGCGCCGTCGGCTACTCCCGCGTCCACACGGGCGTGCACTACCCGGGCGACGTGGCGGCGGGCGCGGTCCTCGGGATCGCCAGCGCGGCGGCGGCCCTGGCGGCGGCCGCGGCCACCCCCTCGGCGCGGACTCAGGCCCTCCTGGCGGCGGCCCGTTCCTGGCCTCGGATCGGCGTCGCCGGCGCCCTGCGCCGGTGAGCCGCGGGCGGGCCAGGCGCGGGGAGACACCCCGGCGCCCGGTGTGCTCGCGGTGACGAACCGTCAGCCGAATGCCTTCACGGCCTGGTAGTACGTCCAGGCCGTGCTGGTGCACGAGGTCTTCGTGGCGCCGCTGTAGGCCGCGCAGACCCTCTTGAGGTCCTCGTAGAAGGCGCTGTCGAGCCGGGACTTGTTGGCGCTGAAGGTGCCCGCGGCCTTGTAGTTGCGGTAGCCGAAGTCGTGGCGGGCGCAGGACATCGAGAAGGGGAAGCCGAACGGGTTGTCCGGCGAGGAGGAGCAGTAGTCGGTCGACCAGTCGAAGGAGTACGCGGCCCAGGCGGCCTGGTTGGCCCGGGCGGCGGCCCAGGTGCTGTAGCTGGACGCGCTGGTCTGCGTCCAGCTCGCGAGCACCTGCGGCTTGTCGGCCGGAGCGGCGGTCGCACCCGTGGCGGCTCCGACGACGGTGACGAGGGCCAGGGTCGAAGTGGCAAGAGCGGTTGCGAATCTTCGGCGCATCCCACACCTCCATGAGGCTGCGACTCGCCCATCGAGCCGCAGGTCCATGACAAGAGGATGACCACTCCGTCCCGGTGCTCACACCTGATCTGCCCCAAAGGCTGCTGAACTTCGGGCTATTGAAGGAGAACGGCAGCGGACCGGCGGACGTCGACGGCGGTGAGTGCCAAGGCCAGCGGCCCGGGCGCGAGGAAGGCCAGCGGCACCAGCATCCAGGCGCACAGCGCGGCCGTCGCCACGGCGAGCAGCACCAGACCGCTGCCGCCCAGGTCCGTCACGGCGTCCCGGCCGGCCCCGCGCACCGCCGCACGCCAGTCGGTGAGCGCCTCTGGACGCCCGCAGGCGCGCAGCCCGACCACCACCGCGCACACGCCGATCACCGCGGCGGCCACAGCGAACAGCGGCGCCCCCGGCAGCCCGGCGCCCGCCAGCGCCAGGTCGGCGGCGAACAGCAGCACACCCGTGAGCGCGAGGCACCCGGCCACCAGGTCGCCGGCGCGCGACCGCCGCCGCAGCAACGCGAAGTACCGCCCCGCCGTGACGGGCCGGTCCTGCCCCGCCCCGCGCAGCACGGCGCACGCCGTCGACAGCGCGGCCGGAACCGTGACCAGGGGCAGGCAGGCCACCGCCGTGGCGAGTCCGACGCTCAGCACGTCGGCGAACAGGGTCATGCGCGGGCCGAACACCTCGCCCGCCTCGCGGGCCGGCGTCCCGCTCATCCCTTGAGCCCCGATCCGGCCATGCCCTCCACCAGGAACCGCTGGAAGGCCAGGAAGAACAGCGCGATCGGCAGCAGCGCGATCACCGACAGGGCGAACATCGGGCCGAACGCCGAGGTGCTGGAGGCGTCCACGAAGGAGCGCCCTTCAGGGCGAGTGCCACCGCCAGGGCCAGGGCGAGTTGCAGGGGCACGGCGATGACCACGTAGGTCAGGGTCGTCACGACCGAACGCCAGTAGCGGGGGTCCTCGGTGAACATCTGCGCGTAGTTGCGCAGGCCGACCCACCGCGGCGGGTTGAACAGGTCGTAGTCGGTGAACGACAGGTACAGCGACACGGCCATCGGCAGCAGTGTCAGGACGATCGCGCCGAGCACCCAGGGCGAGAGGAACACCCAGGCGGCGCCCTCGCGTTGGCGCCGGGGGCGGCGCCTTTCGGCGGCGGGGACGCGCCTCGCCCGCGCGGGGATCGCGGTGGTGGTCATGACCTCAGCTCCGCCTTCGCCTCGGTGACGTAGTTCTCGGCCGCCTCCCGGGGCGACATGCGCGCGTAGGACACCTGGTCGTAGTCGCGCTGGAAGGTGCTCTGCAAGGCGTTGTCGCCCGAAGGCGGCGCCTGGGGCGGGTCCTTGAGCTCGCCTTCGAGGGACGCCTGGTAGTCGGCGATGGTCCGGTCGAAGTCCTTCAGCCGCGGGCCCGTCTCGTCGCGGATCGTCTCGTTGACGGGGATGCCGCGGCTCGCTCCGAGGATCTTCGCGGCCTCCCGGTCGTTGACCATGAAGTCGACAAGCTGTGCCGCTTCCTTCGGATGGCCGGTGTGCGCCGAGACGCCGAGGAACATGGACGGCTTGAAGTACTGGCCGGGTGTGCCGTCCTCGCCGGTCGGCATGGGCGCGAGGGCGACGCCGGTCGGGACCAGGGCGGCGAAACCACTGGCCGGGGCGTCCCAGTTGGCGTCGGTGACGGCCTTGCCGCGCCCCAGCGGGGTGTTCTCCACGGAGCCGTCGAGCTGGGTCGTCTGCTCGGCGGGCGAGACGGCGCCCTCCCGGCGCAGCCGGTCGGTGAAGGTCCACCAGCGGGTGAGGTCGGCGGCGGTGAAACCCAGGCGTCCGTCCTCGGTGTAGAGGGCCTTGCCCCGGCCGCGCAGCCAGACCTCGAAGGCGTCCTCGCTCTGGCCGGGGTCGGTGGCTCCCGGCTTGCCGGTCTTGTGCGCCAGGGCGCGCATGGTGGCGGCCCACCGGCTCCAGGTCCAGCTCTCGCCGGGCAGCGGGACGCCCGACTTCTTCCAGGTCGCGACGTCGTAGGCGACGGTCTCGGTGCCGCGGCCCTGCGGGATCGCGTACTGCGCGTCGTCGACGCGGCCGGTGGCGAGCAGGCCCGGGTCGATCTCGGAGGTGCGCAGGACGGACTTCTGTCGCGCGAGGTCGAACAGGACACCGCCGGAGGCGTACTGGTCGATCTGCCGGTAGTCGAGCTGCATCACGTCAGGCGCGTCACCGCCGGCGGCCTGGGTGGCGAGCTTCTGCTTGTAGGCCTCGTAGCCGGAGAACGACGTGGTCACGTCGATGTCCGGGTGCTGTTTCTCGAACAGCGCGACGGCCCGCTCGGTGCGTTCGGCGCGGTCGGGATTGCCCCACCACGTGTAGCGCAGCACGATTCTGCCGCCGCCCGCGGACTCCCCGGATCCTCCGCAGCCCGCCAGCAGGGCACACAGTGCCAGTGCGGCGGCCGACGCGCAGAACCCCTTCGTCCTGTGTCCGGGCATGCCGAGGTCACTCCTCTCGACGGAGTTTCGGTTGAGCCCCCCTCAGATCCCCCTGCCGGTCCCCGCCGCTACTCCCCCGGGTACGGCGGCGTGGTGCCGGGCAGCGCGTACTCGTCGCGCCGGCCGCACATGCCGAAGCCGCCGAGCCGGGTGGGCGCGGCCTCGTGGGCGGTGGCCTCGCCGAGGTAGGCGGGCTCGCCGGCGGCCAGGGCGTCGAGCTGGGCGCCGGTGCGCCGCGCGGCGGCCAGGGCGCCCTCCCGCCACAGGGCCCGCCAGGTGGGCACCTTGTCGCGGACGAGCCGGGCGGCGGCCCGCTGGAACCGGAGGTAGGGGCCGTTGTCCCCGGCGGTGAGGGCCTCGCGCAGGACGAGGTAGCCCTCGACCGCGAGGTCCCTGCGGCGCCGGGCGGCCGCGGCCGTCTCCGAACCGGTGCCGGGCGGCAGGGACGCGGCGGCCGCGTACCGCTCCGGATCGGCGAGCACCTCGGGCGGGAAGGTGAACACGGCGTCGCCGGCCTCGGGCAGGCCGCTGTTCTGCATCAGCACGGTGATGCGCAGATCGCCGCCCTGCACCATGCGGTGCACCGTGCCGGGTGTGAACCAGACGAGGGAACCCGCTTCGAGGGGGATGTCCCGGTAGCCGTCGGGGCTCAGCGTCTGCACCGCGCCCCGGCCGCCGGTGACCACGTAGGCCTCCGTGCACACCAGGTGCAGATGCGGGCTGCCGCCGCAGACGCCGTCGGCGGCCTCCCAGTCGTAGGCGCTGAGGTGGGACAGGCCGATCGCGCCCGGGAGCGGGTGCGCGAGACCCGCCGCCTCGCCCTCGCTCACCACGGCAGGCCCTCCAGGTGGGCGGCGACCCGCTCGCGGTCCCAGGCGCCGTCGGCGACGACGACGCGGTAGCGGTACGCGAACGACTCCCCCGGCGGCAGCTCGAACTCCTCGAAGAACGCCCAGGAGAACGCGACCGTCGGGAAGGGCTCGGAGCGGACGAACCAGTGCGACTCGTGGGCGGGGGACGTCTCGTCGAGGTTCTCGGGCGCGTGCGCGAAGACCAGGGTGGAGTGGCCGTCGACCTCGTCGTGCTCGGTGGTGAAGGCGAGCCAGGGGCCCTGGGTGCCCATCAGCTTGCCCGCGTCGGCGTCACCGTCCGGGGCGAAGACCGTGCCGCCGGTGAAGTCGCGCGGGCCGCGCCACTGCAATCCGGTGTAGCCGGCCATCTCACGGCCCGCGGTGGTCGGGGAACCGAAGGCCAGGGGTGCGGACCGGGTGTTGGTGAGGCGGATCGACCAGTCCAGGGCCCAGGAACCGGACTCCTCGTCCACCGAGTGGACGTTCAGGCCGCGTACCTCGCGGGCCCACTCCTCGCCGCCGTTCTCGATCCAGGTGAGGTGCTCGGTGAGGGCGAGGCGGTCGTCCTCGACGGTGAGGTCCGCGAAGCCGTCGTGCCGCATCGAGCCGACGCGCTCGGGCAGCGGGAGGTAGCCCTCGCCGTGGACGTAGCAGTTGCCGCCCCAGAAGTTCTGGCCGGACAGATGGCTCGCGGTCATCTGAAGGCCCTTGTGCCAGCGGTGGTCGTTGGGGCGGTAGCCGGTGACCGTGCGGCCCGAGAGGGTGCGCACGGGATGGGCGTAGGGCTTGCGGGACTCGAAGGGGTCCGGGTCGGGGCGGTAGACGTAGCGGAGGATCTCCGTGCCGTTCGCCGCCGTGACGGCGATGTCCTCGCCGTGCGTGTGGGTGACGCGGATGGTCATGCGCGCTCCTTGGGGGCCCAGTCGGGGTACTCGCCGTGCATGGCCTCGTAGAAGGGGTCGCCGGGGACGATCTCCCCCGCCCGCACCGAGCGGCCGGTGAACGCCGCCTTGTACAGGGCGGCGGCGAACTCCAGGGTGGTGCGGGCGTCCTGGCCGCTGCCCGGGGGCCGGGTACCGGAGTCGTAGGCGTCCAGGAGCGTGCCGAGCTGGGCGGTGTGCGAGCTGGGCACGTCCGCCGGCGGGGTGCGCCAGGCGGTGGCGCGCTCGGAGGCGACGTGCGGGGCAGGGGTGTAGGCCCAGCTGTCGTTGGTGTGGCCGTACAGGTGGGTGAGCTCGACCGTGGCGTCGGCGCAGTCGACGCGGATGCGGCTCACCTCGTCCGGGGACAGCACGCTGTTGACGACGGTGGCGAGTGCGCCGCTCCTGAACCGCACCAGGGCGGTGGAGACGTCCTCGCTCTCGGTGTCGTGGACCAGGCGCGCGGCCATCGCGCTGATCTCCTCCCACTCCCCCAGCAGGTGCAGCATCAGGTCGTACTGGTGGATGCCGTGGCCCATGGTCGGGCCGCCGCCCTCGCTGGCCCACTTCCCGCGCCACGGCACCGCGTAGTACGCGGCGTCCCGGTGCCAGGTGGTCTGGCAGTGCGCGACCAGCGGGGCGCCCAGCTCGCCGCTTCTGATCAGCTCGCGGGCGTGCACGGCGCCGGATCCGTAGCGGTGCTGGAAGACCACCGCCGCGTACGCCCCCGAGGCCTCCTCGGCCGCGGCGATCTCGTCGTACTCGGCGAGCGACAGGGTCAGCGGCTTCTCGCACAGCACCCAGGCGCCCGCCTTCAGCGCGGCCACCGTCTGGTCGCGGTGCAGGGAGGGCGGGGTGCCGATGAGGACCAGGTCCGGACGCTCGGCGTCCAGCATGGCGTCCATCGCGGTGTATCCGGCGACCCGGTCGCCGGCCAGCTCGCGGAAGGCGTCGAGCCGCTCCCGGTCCACGTCGACGGCGGCCACCAGTTCCACCCGGTCGGAGTGGGCCCGCAGGGCGGGCAGATGGCTCCCGCCGACGATGGCTCCGGTGCCGACGACGGCCACACGGCGGCGGGTGGGAGACCCTGAGGTCACGGTCATGCGGCGCTCCTCGGACGGCCGGCGGACACACGCTTGGAAAGCGCTTGCACTCTGAAGGGACCCTAGGCCGGAGAGAATGTCTGGACAACCCCCCTGCACCGACCTGCACAAGGTCTGCCCGTACATCGTCCCAGCTCGGGGCGGAGATCAGGGTTGATGCCCCGGCCACGGAACCGGCATTCCCCCGCGCCACCACGGGGGCTTTCCCCCCGGCGGACCGGCCGCCAGCCGGAGTGATCGGGCGGCGCGCCGTCCCTACCGTTTTCCTCGCACAGCGCCCTCCCGGGCAGGCCCCGGCCGGCCCGGCGAGGGACATCGGCGACAGAAAGGACAGCCGCGTGTTATCCCGCTCCTGGGGCACGGCCAGACGCACCGCTCTCGCCCTCACGGCCACCGCCCTCGCCGTCACCGCCCTGCCCGCGACGGCCCGGGCCGCGCCGGACCCGCTCGCCCGGTACCACCACCAGCACCTCACCTGGAAGAGCTGCGTGCTCGGACCGGACGACGCGACCGGCAGGGAACTGGAGCGCGCCGGAGCCCGCTGCGCCGACGTGACGGTGCCCCTGGACTACTCCGATCCCGGCGGCCGTACGATCACCGTCGCCATCTCCCGCATACGCGCCACCGACACCGGCCGCCGCGTCGGCCCCCTGCTCCTCAACGGCGGCGGCCCGGGCGGACCCTCGCTCGGCGACCCTCCGTGGGTGCGCGAGGCGATGAAGGGCGTCGCCGCGCGGTACGACGTGGTGGGCGTCGACCCCCGATTCATCGGCCGCAGCACGCCGCTCGACTGCCGCTGGCCGACGGGATCGGCCTGGCGCTCGGCGGGTGAGGACCGGGCCGGCTTCGACCGGGTGGCGGCCTTCTCGCAGGACCTCGCCGGCCGCTGCCGCGCCCACGCGGGCGAGGCGCTCCCCCACGCCACCACCCGGAACACCGCGCGCGACATGGATGTCGTCAGGGCGGCGCTCGGTGAGCGGCGGATCTCCTACCTCGGCTACTCCTACGGCAGTTACCTCGGCGAGGTGTACACCTCGATGTTCCCGGGACGCACGGACCGGGTCGTGCTGGACGGTGTCATCGAGCCGGACCGCTACAGCACCCGGCTGCTGCGGGGCGTCGAGCCCTCCAACCGGCACGCCCTGCGGGGCTGGGCCTCCTGGGCCGCCGCCCGCGACGCCACCTACGGGCTGGGCCGGACGCGGGGTGAGGTGCTGGCCGCCGTGGAGCGCGTCCGGGTCGCCGCCGGCCGGACCCCGCTGCGGCTCGGCGACCACCGGCTGGACGAGCACGTGCTGCCGATCGTCGTCCTCAACGGTCTCTCGCAGCACAACGCCGCCGCGTACGGAGACTTCGCGCAGGGGGTGCGGGACCTGCTGCGGGCATCGCGGGGGGAGCGGGTGACGCCCTCCCGGTGGCTCGCCGGGGCGCTCGGCTTCCTGCTCACGGGAGCCGACTCGCCCTACGGCAGTGCGCAGACGGCGATCGTGTGCGGCGACAACGCCGCGCCACGCGACCCCGAGGTGTACTGGCGTGACGTCCAGCGCGCCCGCGCCCTGGACCCGCTGTTCGGGCCCGTGACGAACAACGTCAACCCGTGCGCGTACTGGGACCGTCCGCGTGAGCTCCCGACCAGGATCCGTGGCGACCTGCCGGCCCTGCTGGTGAACGCCACCGGTGACCCGCGCACCACCTACGACAGCGCCAAAGCCGTCCGCGAGCGGTGGCGCTCCTCGCGCCTGATCACCCTGAAGGGGGCCGACCAGCACGCGGTGTACGGCGTGTACGGGTCGGCGTGCGCCGACGACGCGGTCAACGCGTACCTCGCGACAGGGCGGCTGCCCGCGCGGGACGTCACCTGCGCGGCGCGGAGCATGCCCTAGCGGTCCATGACGGCGACCGGCCCTGAGGTCACCGCCCGTGAGCGGTGGCCCTCAGGGCCGGTACGGCCGGGTCGGGACCCGACGGAGTCAGACCCGACGGAGTCAGGACTCGACGATCTTGCGTACGTTGTCCACGGAGCCGCAGCCGGACTTCAGCTGGCGTTCACGCTCCTGCGCGAAGGCCCGGCCGAGCTCTTCCCGGCGCTCCATCGCCACGTTCTCGCGCGCGCCGTTGAGAATGGTGCGCTCCTCCTCGTCGGCGTGGTGGGTGACGGCTTCCACCAGCTCCTCGAGCTTCGAGTCCCACTCGTCGGAGCCGACCTCCTCGACCTGGAGGAGCTCCAGAAGGGCCTCGTTGCCCTCGTCGTGCTCGTGTTCGCCGTGCTCGACCTCTTCGTCGTCGATGTTCTTGTAGCGCTTGAGCGCCGGATAGACCTCGGCCTCCTCGGCCTGTGCGTGCGCGATCAGCAGATCCGCGAATTCCCGCAACGCACCCGCCCGGTCGGCTTCGACGCTCCGCATCTGACGGAAGAGGTCTTCCATGCGCCGGTGGTCCTGAAGAATGAGTTCTACGACGTCTTGTGTATCGGCCATGGAACAGGAACGCCTTTCCTCGAAGGAATACGGGTCACTTTCGTTTACCCCATTCCCGACGTTTGGTTCGCCGCAGACGGCGGTGTGAATCGGTCGGACCTGTCCGGCCGGTCTACCAGCGATACCAGCGGCCCTTTCGGCCGCCACTGTCCGCGCTGCGCAGCACGAACCCGAGCAGCCACAGCACCAGCACGATCACCGCGATCCACCACAGGGCCTTCAGTGCGAAGCCCGCACCGAACAGCACCAGGGCCAGCAGCAGGACGAGAAGCAGGGGAACCATAGTCATCAACCTCCGATCCCTCTGGTGCCCCGCCATAAGGCGAACACACAGTCGAATCCCTGAGTTTCTTCGCCGAAATCGGGGGCATTCTGCCGCCTCAGTCCTCACCGACGACGATCACCTCGTCCTGTGCCGTCCAGCCACGCCGTTCCGCCTTGGGCGGGTTGATCCGCACCCCGTAGCCCGGACCGGTGGACGCGCCCTCCCGGCTGCGGTAACCGATGGCGCACTCGCCACGCCGGCGTGCCGCGGCCACGACGGTGGCGAAGGTCGTCTCGCACCCGGGCAGTACGTAGTCGCCGGCCGGCCGCAGTCGGACGCCGGTGCCGTCGGCGGAGAACAGCTCCTCGAACACCGCCGCCAGGTGCCGGTTCTGGGAAATCTGCGCCATGAGCAGACCGATGAGCTTGCCGCTGATGATCACGTCGGCGCCGGGCCCGATGGGGGCCAGTGCCCGGTTGCGGTCGTCGGTCAGTTCGGTGACGACGGGCAGTTCGCGCCCGGAGGCCTCCTCCAGGCGGCGCAGCAGCAGGAGTGTCACGAGCGTGCGGTTGTCGGGGTCCTCGTACGGCTGTCCTGGGGCGGGGTCCCTGCCGAGCACGATGATGCTGTCGTAGGAGTGCACGTCCAGGTACCGCAGCGTCTCGGGACGGGTGACGTCGCCGTGGTGCAGGGTCAGGGTCAGGTCGCTGCCGTGGTACGCGTCGGCCTCGCTCACCTCACGGACCGTCGCCGCGTCCCCGTCCGCGACCACGTCGACGGACGATCCGGGCCGGGCGCGGCGGCGCAACTGGTCGACCATGAGGGGTGCCCGGCGGTTCCAGCCGAGCAGGAGGACCCGCTCCGGCCCTGCCGGCGTCGGGGGGCCGCAGGCCATCGCCGCCTTCTCGACCGCGTCCGCGCAGTCCGCCGGCCAGACCGTGTCGTCGTCCCGGGAGATGACGATGAGCAAGTCCTCCTCGGCGAGGGGCGTGTGCGGCGGCGGGTTGAGCACGGGGCTGTCGCCGCGCACGATCCCGACGACGCTCGACGTCGGGTAGGACAGCAGCGCGTCGCCGAACGGGCGCCCCGCCAGGGCCGGTTCGGCGACGAGGTAGAACTCGTCACCGGCGAAGTCGAGAAGCTCCTGGTGGACGAGGGACAGCCCGGGGCGGCGGGCGGCCTGGACGATCAGCCGGGCGGTGACGGTGTCGGCCTCCAGGACCACACCGCCCGGCCCGGCGGCGAGCGTGGCGGCAAGGCGGTAGCGGTCGTCCCGTACGGCGGCGACGACGGGCGGACGCGGCCCTTCCCCGGGCAGGGCGGCCCGCAGCGCCAGCAGCGTCTTGACCACCTCGGCGTCGGCGTCGGGCTCGTCGCGCGGCAGGACCAGCACGACACCGGCCGTCGCCGGGCTGGTCAGGGTGAGCACCGCCGGGTCGGTGGTGGGGCCGCTGCGGCAGATCAGCCGCGTACGGCCGAACTGACCGACCTTGGTGGCCAGCGCCTCCTCCATCGCGGTCTTGTCCCGGTCGGCCAGCACCGCCACCGCCGCGCGACGCTGGTTGGCGTTGGCGGCCACCAGTTCGCCGACGACCGTGAACACCTGCTCCGACCAGCCCAGGACCACCACGTGCCCGCGTTCCAGCACGGTGGAACGGCCCCGCCGCAACGCGGTGAGCCGCTCGGTGAGCGCCGTCGTGATCAGACCGACGAGCGTCGAGACGTACAGCAGGGCGACCAGGGCGAGCAGCACCGACATCGTCACGCGCAGCGGTGTCCCGGTCGCGCCGCCCAGCCGCAGGGTCTCGCCGGTGAGGTGCCACACCGCGGCCAGCCGGCCCGGCAGGGACCGCGGCGCGTCCGGGTCGGTCCACACCACCACCGCGCTGGCCGGGACGACGACGGCCAGGCACAGCAGCGCCATCCAGCCGACGATCGCCGAGGCCCCACGGGCCAGGGTGTTGTCGAACCAGTAACGGGCCCGGTCGCCCAACGGAGCGCCCCGCTGCGCCACTTGTCCCCCTCCGTCGCCCCGACTTCTCCTGGCGCCGGTCGGCGCCGCGTTCGCGATGCGCCAGGTGCGCCGGCGGCCAAAGAGCGCGGAGGTGCCTCCGCATGTCGCAGTGTGCGGGCTCGGGCGGGGTGCCGGCCGCGGTTCGCCGCGCATTCATTCCTTCGGGTGCCCGGGGCCGGCCGGCTTCGGCGGCCCCGCCCTGACGTCAGGTTTCGCGGCCGGTTCGCTCCTTAGGGTCAACGGCCGGGCGAAGGACGGTGCCCGGGCCGGAGCCGCCACTAGAAAGGCCGCCATGACTGAAGATCACGCGGTTGCGCACTCGGACGGCGGTTTCTCCCGCAGGAGCTTCGCGGCGGTGGCCGGTACGGCCACGGTGGCGACGGCCCTGACCGGTGGTGCCGCCACGGCTGTGCCCGCACCGGCGGCACCGGCCGCACCGGCCGGCAGACGGGGCGCCGACGCCGACAGGTGCCTCGCCGTCGCCCGCGCCCTGCTCGTCCTGGACTCCCACGACCGTCCTCTCGTCCCCCGCTACCAGCGCGTCCTCAAGAACGGGCTGCCGGCCCAGCGCCGGACACGCCCCCAGAACGTCCTCGTCATCGGCGCCGGACCGGCCGGGCTGGTCGCCGCGTGGCTGCTGAAGAAGGCCGGTCACCGGGTGACGGTCCTGGAGGCCAACGGCAACCGGGCGGGCGGTCGCGTCAAGACCTTCCGCAAGGGCGGCCACGAGGACGCCGAGCAGCCCTTCGCCGATCCCCTCCAGTACGCCGAGGCGGGCGCGATGCGCCTCCCCGGCAGCCATCCCCTGGTGATGGAACTGATCGACCAGTTCGACCTCAAGAAGCGGCGCTTCCACTACGTCGACGTGGACGCCGACGGACGTCCCGCCGGCCGCACCTGGATCCACGTCAACGGCATCCGTGTGCGGCGCACCGACTATGCCCGGGCACCCCGGCGCGTGAACCGGTCCTTCGGTGTGCCCCGAGCCCACTGGGACACCCCGGCAGCCGCCATCCTGCGCTCGGCGCTGGACCCGGTGCGTGACGAGTTCAGCCGCGTCGGGTCCGACGGCAAGCGGGTCCCCAAGCCGCTCCCGGAGCAACTGCGGGGCTGGGCGCGGGTGGTGCGGCGGTTCGGTGACTGGTCGATGTACCGCTTCCTGACCGAGCACGCCGGTCTGGACGAGCGGACGATCGACCTGATCGGCACCCTGGAGAACCTCACCTCGCGCCTCCCGCTCTCCTTCATCCACAGCTTCATCGGCTCCTCCCTCATCAGCCCCGACACCCCGTTCTACGAACTGGAGGGCGGCACGGCCGTACTCGCGGACGCGCTGCTGGAACAGGTGCGTGAGGAGGTGCGGTTCGACCGCCGGGTCACACGCATCGACTACCACCACCCCGATCGCCCCGCTCCGGAAGCCGGTCACGTCCGGGGCAAGGGTCCGCACGTGTGGGTGGACACCGTGTCCGAGGGCCGCGGCGGGCCGGTCGTGCGCGAGCAGTTCACCGCGGACGTCGCGGTGGTCACCGTGCCGTTCTCCGGCCTGCGCCACGTGCAGATCAACCCGCCCCTGTCCTACGGCAAGCGCCGCGCGGTCAGCGAACTGCACTACGACTGCGCGACCAAGGTGCTGCTGGAGTTCAGCCGCCGCTGGTGGGAGTTCGACGAGGCCGACTGGAAGCGCGAGCTGAACGCCGTCGACCCGGGTCTGTACGACGCGTACCGCACCGGACGCGCCGCCGCGGACGGCAGCCTCCTCGGCGCCCACCCCTCGGTCCCCGGCGGGCACATCACAGCGGGTCAGCGCACCCACTACGCCGCCAACCGCGCCAGCGGGCGCGACCAGCCCGAGGCGACCGGCGTGGTGGGCGGCGGTTCGGTGTCGGACAACGCCAACCGGTTCATGTTCAACCCCTCCCATCCGGTGCCCGGCAGCAAGGGGGGTGTCGTGCTGGCCTCCTACAGCTGGGCGGACGACGCGCTGCGCTGGGACTCTCTGGACGACGAGGCGCGCTATCCGCACGCCCTGTGCGGTCTCCAGGAGGTCTACGGCCGGCGCATCGAGGTCTTCTACACCGGCGCGGGACGTACGCAGAGCTGGCTGCGCGACCCGTACGCCTACGGGGAGGCGTCCGTGCTGCTGCCCGGCCAGCACACGGAGTTGCTCCCGGTCATCCCCCTGCCTGAGGGACCGTTGCACTTCGCGGGCGACCACACGTCCGTCAAGCCGGCGTGGATCGAGGGGGCCCTGGAGTCCGCCGTGCGGGCGGCCCTGGAGATCCACACGGCCTAGAGGCCGCTGAACCGCCTTGTTCGCGGACGGCCCCGGCGCATCGGCGCCGGGGCCGTTCGCCTGCCGCGGCGCGGGGCCACACCACGCCCCGCCCGGTTACCGCAATGACCAAAACCTCCGTTGGTTTCGCAAGGCAGACAGCCTGTCGATGCCCGGGCACCATGTGGCCCACGCCACGCTCCCCCACAGGGCGTACACCTACCCGCATCGACGTACCGACAGGTGGTGGCACTCGTGCGCCTGCGCACCCCCCTCGCCCTGCTCGGGGCCGCCGTGCTCGTGCTCCTCGGGCCGCCGCTGCTGACCACCGGCAGCGGTTCCGAGACCGGCACACGGATCCCGGGCCTGCGCCTCATGGTCCCCAACACGCCCGGCGGCGGCTACGACATCACGGCCCGCACGGCCGCGAAGAACGCCGAGGACGCCGGACTCACCCACAACGTCGAGGTGTTCAACCTGCCCGGCGCCGGCGGCACGGTGGGCCTGACCCGGCTGGTGAGCGAGCACGGCAACGGCAAGCTCGCCATGTCCATGGGTCTCGGGGTCGTGGGCGCCGTCCGCTCCAACGACGCGCCCAGGACGCTCGGCGACACCACGCCGATCGCCCGGCTCACCGAGGAGCAGGACGTGGTGGTGGTCGCGAAGGACTCGCCGTACAAGACGATCGACGATCTGATCGGCGCCTGGAAGGAGAGCCCGGGCAAACTCCCGGTGGGCGGCGGGTCGTCGCCCGGCGGGCCGGACCACCTCGCGCCGATGCTGATGGCCAAGGCCGCCGGCATCCCTCCGAAGCAGGTCAACTACATCCCCTTCGACGGCGGCGGCGAACTGCTCGCCTCCATCCTCGGCAACAAGGTCGCCTTCGGTGTCTCCGGGGTCGGCGAGTACCTGGACCAGATCAAGGCGGGCGAGCTGCGCCTGCTCGCCGTCACCGGCCCGGAGCGTGTGGAGGGACTGGACGCCCCCACGCTCGAGGAGGCGGGCTACGACGTGAACTTCACCAACTGGCGCGGCATCGTCGCCCCTCCCGGACTCGACGACACCGAGCGGAAGAGGCTCGTACGGCTGGTCGAGGAGCTCCACGACTCGGACGAGTGGCGCGCGTCGCTGGAGCGGAACGGCTGGGACGACGCCTTCCTCACGGGCGAGAAGTTCGGCGCGTTCCTCGACGCCGAGGACAAGCGCGTGGTCGCGGTGCTGAAGGAGCTGGGGCTGTGACGACGCGGACCACCGACACCCCGCCCGCCGGGCAGGGCGAGCGCCGCTCCTGGCTGCGCGAGCACTCCGAACTCGGCGTGTGTGTCCTGCTGCTGGCGCTGGGCGTGCTCGTGCTGACCGACGCGCTCACCATGGACGTCGACATCGCCCAGCGCGGCCCGGTCGGGCCGAAGACCGTGCCGGTCGTGGTCGGCGCCGGCCTGCTGGTCATCGCCGCGCTGCTCGCCCTCGACGTGCTGCGCGGCGGCCGGGGGCAGGCCGAGGGCGGTGAGGACGTCGACCTGTCCGAGCCCGCCGACTGGCGCACGGTCCTGCTGCTCGCCGGAGTGTTCCTCGGCGCGGCCGTCCTGATCGAGCCGGCCGGTTTCCCCGTAGCCGGGGCGCTGCTGTTCTGGGGCGCGGCGTTCGCGCTGGGCAGCCGCCGCGTCGACCGTGATCCGCTCATCGCGGCCGGACTCTCCCTCGTCACCTACGTCGTCTTCGACAACCTGCTCGGCGTGCCCCTGCCCGGCGGCCCCCTGATGGGAGTGCTGTGACATGAACGCCTTCAACTCGCTCCTGGACGGCTTCGGTACGGCCCTCACCCCCGTCAACTTGCTCTGGGCCGCGATCGGTGTCCTGCTCGGCACGGCCATCGGGGTCCTGCCCGGCATCGGCCCGGCGATGGCGGTGGCGCTGCTGCTGCCGGTGACGTACGGGCTCGACCCGACCGGCGCGTTCATCATGTTCGCGGGCATCTACTACGGCGCCATGTTCGGCGGCTCGACCACCTCCATCCTGCTCAACACCCCGGGTGAGAGCGCTGCCGTGGTGGCGGCCATGGAGGGCAACCCCATGGCCAAGTCCGGGCGCGGCGCGCAGGCCCTCGCGGCGGCCGCCATCGGGCACTTCGCGGGCGGCATGATCGGCACGCTGCTGCTGGTGGCGCTCGCGCCGACGGTCGCGGAACTCGCCGTCGACATCGGCGCGCCGGACTACTTCGCCCTGATGGTGCTGGCGTTCATCGCGGTGACCTCGGTGCTCGGCTCGTCCCGCGTCCGGGGTCTGGCCTCCCTGCTGATCGGCCTCACCCTCGGTCTGGTGGGCCTGGACCAGATGACCGGCCAGCAGCGCCTGACGTTCGGCTCGCTGCAACTGGCCGACGGCATCGACGTGGTGATCGTCGCGGTCGGGCTCTTCGCCATCGGAGAGGCGCTGTGGGTGGCGGCGCACCTGCGGCGCAGGCCGCCGGAGCCGATCCCGGTGGGGCGGCCCTGGCTGGGGCGCGACGACGTGAAACGGACCTGGAGGTCGTGGCTGCGCGGGCCGTTCATCGGCTTCCCGTTCGGCGCGATCCCGGCGGGCGGCGCCGAGATCCCCACCTTCCTGTCCTACGTGACGGAGAAGCGGCTGTCCCGGCACAAGGACGAGTGGGGCAAGGGCGCCATCGAGGGCGTCGCGGGCCCCGAGTCGGCGGCGTCGGCCTCGGCGGCCGGGACCCTGGTGTCGATGCTGACCCTGGGCCTGCCGACCACGGCGGTCGCGGCCGTGATGCTGGCCGCCTTCCAGCAGTACGGCATCCAGCCCGGCCCGCTCCTCTTCGAGCGCGAACCCGACCTGGTGTGGGGCCTGATCGCCTCCCTGTTCGTCGGCATGGTGCTGCTGCTCGCGCTGAACCTGCCGCTGGCGCCGGTGTGGGCGAAACTGCTGCGCATCCCTCGGCCGTACCTCTACGCCGGGATCATGTTCTTCGCGGCGGTCGGCGCGTACGCGGTCGGCGGTGAGGTGACCGACCTGGTGATCCTGCTGGTCATCGGTCTGATCGGGTTCGGCATGCGCCGCTACGGACTGCCCGTGCTGCCCGCCGTGATCGGGGTGATCCTCGGCCCGAACGCCGAGCAGCAGTTGCGGCGGGCCCTGCAGATCAGCGACGGCCGTGTGTCGGGTCTGGTGGACACGCCGTTCGCGGTGACCGTGTACGCGGTGATCGTGCTGCTGCTGATCTGGCCGCTGCTGAGGAAGGCGGTGAGGCGGAGCCGCGCCGAGGCCTGACGGCGTCAGCGCGGCACCCGCTCCCGGGTGCCGCCCGGGAAGCGGACCTCCACCTCGCCGGCCGCGGTGACCCGTACGCGCGCTCCTGAACATCGCGTGTACGGGTCCGCGGTGTTGCCTGGCGGCCCGCCGAGTCTTCGATCAACACCTCTGGCCAAGACGGGACTCGGCAGGGAGCGGCTGGAGTCAGGTGGACATCAGCCCGCTGCCCAGCCAGTCGGAGGAGTCCCGCACACCGGGCAGGGCGAAGAAGTAGCCGCCGCCGGTCGGCGAGATGTAGTCGACGAGGGGTTCGTCGATCAGCCGGGTCTGGGTGGCCTCGAACTGGCGGCGCACGTCCTGCTGGTAGCAGCAGAAGACCAGTCCCATGTCCAGGTCGCCGACGCTGTCGACGCCCCGGTCGTAGTTGTAGCCACGGCGCAGGATGCGGGAGGTGTCGGTCCGCGCGGTACGGGGGTTGGCGAGCCGGATGTGTGCGTCGAGCGGGATCGCCGTGCCGTGCGGGTCCTTGGCGTAGTGCGGGGTGTCGGTCTCCTTCGTGCCGTCCAGCGGAGCGCCGGTGTCCTTGCGCCGGCCGAACATCAGCTCCTGCTCGGACAGCGAGACCCGGTCCCAGAACTCCACGAGCATGCGGATGATCCGGACGACCTGATAGCTGCCCCCGGCCGCCCATGCGGGTTCGCCCTGGCCCCTGCCGACCCACACCAGCCGGTCCATCTCCCGGGCCGAGGTCACGTCCGGGTTGGCGATGCCGTCCTTGAAGCCCAGCAGGTTGCGCTGGGCGCCGCTGGGCCGGGGCGTGTTGTGGAAGCCGTCGACGCGCCAGCGGATCTGGAGGGCGCCCCGGGTGTGCTTGGCGATGTCGCGCAGGGCGTGCAGCACGGTGTCCTGGCGGGCCGCGCAGAGTTGCAGGGACAGGTCGCCGTGGCACTCGGCGGGGTTCAGGTCGTCGTTGGGGAAGGTCCGCATGGGCGTGAGACGGCGCGGCTTGGCCCGGGCGAGTCCGTAGCGGTCGTCGAAGAGGGAGGCGCCGACCCCCACGGTGACGGTGAGCGCGTCGGCCGGGACGGCCGGGCCGAGGATGCCGTTGTCGGAGGGCGGGGCTCCGACGCCGAGGTCCTCGGGCGTGCCGCCGGAGGTGAGGAAGCGGGCCCGCTCGGTGAGGGTGCGCAGCAGGTCGGCCAGTTCGGCGCGGTCGGCGGCGATGACGTCGAAGGAGACGAAGGCGGCGGCCGCCTGAGCGGGGGTGAGGATCCCGGCCTGGTGGGGCCCGTGGAAGGCCACCGGAGCGGTGTCCTGCTCGGCCGCCCGGGCCGTGCCGCTGCCGCTCTCGGTGAGCGCGAGTCCACCCCCGGCCAGGACGGCGCCGGCGGCTCCGGCACCCAGGGCCGTCTTCACGAAGGAGCGGCGGCCGGCGTGGGCGGGGCAGCCCGGCGGTGGCGTGGCGGCGGACGGCATGGGGGTGTTCCCTTCGGGGTGTGCTGCGGGGTGGCGTAGTCGGGTGCCGCTCATGCGGACTTCCTGATCTCGAGCAGGTCCGGCACCGGGGAGAGGTCTTCGAGGAGTTGCCCCGTGGTCCCGTCGATCCGGGCCTTCGTGGCCGGGTCGAGCCGGTCGACGGGGGTCCACCCGGCCCCGTGGTGCGCGGAGTCGAGCAGCTTCTGCACACGTGCGATGTCCGCGTCGACGGTGGGAAGCAGCTTCGGGGCGCGCGAGGTGAGCAACGGCCTGAGCACGGCGAGCAGTTCGCGTGTCCCGGCGAGGTTGGCGTCCGCGGTGGCCAGTCCGGTGCCGCTGCCCTGGTCGGTGTCGCCGGTCAGCTCGAACTGGAGGGTGTTCTCCAGGATCTCGTGGGCGCGCAGAGGCAGGTCGGAGGGGTCGAAGTCCTGGTGCGGGAAGGCCTCGCGCAGTCCGGCGGTGTCATCGGCCAGCCGCTGTGCCAGGCCCCTGAGCCGGGCGGCGGACTCGCCGTGCCACAGCCCGTACTCGATCCGGTGGAAGCCGGTGAAGCGCGTGTCGTGCACGCCGCCCGGCAGGCCGTCGGGCCGTCCGTCGATCTTCTGGTCGAAGTCCTCGAAGGTGCCGTAGGCGGCGCCCAGGGAGGCATAGGTGCGGTGCGCGGTCAGCCAGTCGGTGCGGGCGGCGGCCAGGTGCCCGGCGCGGATGTCGCCGCTGAGCTCGCGGGTCTGCGTGACGAGCGTGGCCAGGCCCCGGTTCACATAGGCCTTGTAGGCCCTGAGCGGTGCGGCGAGGTCCTGCTCCGAGACGGGCACGACGGCGTGGGCACCGGCGGCGCCGCCGACCCGGACCGTCTTCGAGGTGACGGCTTTGCCGTCGGCCGGCACGCAGCGCCAGGCGTACGTTCCGCCCGCCACGGTGGCGACGAGGTCCCGGGTGGTGCCGGGCGCCAGCCCCTCGATCTCCCCGTAGACCGCGTTCGAGGAGGGGTCGATCAGATACACCTCGGACGTCTGGTTCCCGGTGTTGTGCATCCGGAAGTCCCGGCGTCCCGGCTCGGGAGCGGTGAATCCCCGGCCGCAGTCCGTCGCGGAGACGGCGACGGTCTGGCCGGCGGCGGGCTCGGGGTGTGCGAGTGCCACGACCAGCCCGGCCAGGAGCGCGGGGACGGCGACGACGGCGGCGGGCACGAGCCAGCGGGGGCGGGTGGGGCCGGGGGTGAGGGGCCGGCCGGCCGGAGCACCGGCGCTCTCCCGGCTCGGGGCCCCCGGCCCTCCTCGCCCTCCCCGTACGAAGAGCGTCATCACCACGGCGAGATATCCGGCGTACCCGATCACCTGGAGCCAGGTCATCGCCGGAGTCAGATTGAGCACGCCCTGGAGCAGAGCGGCGTACCAGGATCCGGCGTCGACGCTGCCGCTCAGGTCGAAGGCGTAGGCCGTCCCGTCGGGCAGCACCGCGCCCTCCTGGAGGTCGCGCAGCCCGTAGCCGAGGACGCCCGCCGCGATGACGATCAGGACCGCGCCGGTGACGGCGAAGAAGCGGGTGAGGTCGATGCGCAGCACCCGGCGGTAGAGACCCCAGCACAGGAAGGCGGCGAGGAGGAGCCCGGCGCCCGCTCCGGTGAGGGGCCCGGCCGACTCGTCCGCCGCGCGGACGGTGGTCCACAGGAACAGGGCGGTCTCCAGGCCCTCGCGCCCGACCGCGAGGAAGGAGGTGAGGATCAGCACTCCGGCGCCCATGGTCAGCGCCTCGGTGACCTTCTCCCTGATTTCGCCCGCCAGGCTGCGGGCGGATCGCCGCATCCAGAACACCATGGTGGACACGAAGGCGACGGCGACGAGGCTCAGGGCGCCGCCGAAGGCCTCCTGCGCGGGGGTGGAGAGGGAGGCGGCCGTGAAGGTGAGGACCGCGCCGAAGCTCAGCGAGACGGCGATCGCGGCGAGCACGCCGGTCCACACCTGCGACAGCCGTGACGTGGCCCCGGCCCGCACGAGGGTGGCGACGAGCACCGAGACGACGAGCCCGGCCTCCAGCCCTTCCCTCAGCCCGATCAGAAAGCTCGGAAACGAGTCGTCCCACATGTGCCGCGGCCCTCCCGGCCCGATGCCAGGCCGCCGCGTGAACGGTTAGCCAAGGCATGCCTTACTGACGCCGACCATCATGGACTCCGCCCTCTGGGCATCCGGTCATGAATGCCTCATGGCCCGGCAAAAGTCCCGGGACGCCGTCAACGGCGGGGCACGGGCAGGCAGTCGTCATCCGGGTTCACCGAAGACCTCCGCGGTGTGCCCGGCGGGAGCGGGCGGCGGCGGCAACGAACTCGGTATCCGGCCCACCGGCTCGCCACCCACCTCTTGACGCGTCAATGACAACAGTGGCTTGATGTGGTGGGAGCGCTCCCACCTCATCAAGGGAAGGGACCACCATGCACCGAACCCCCCACGCGTCCCCGCACTTACGGGTCATGCCCGCACTCGGGTTCCTGGCCGCCCTGCTCCTCGCTCTCGGCATGACGGCGGCTCCCCGCGCTACGGCCGCGCCGGCTGCGGACCCCATCCGCATCATGCCGCTCGGCGACTCCATCACCGGCTCGCCGGGCTGCTGGCGGGCCGTGCTGTGGAACCGCCTGGTCAACAGCGGCTACAAGGACATCGACTTCGTCGGCACCCTCCCCCCGCAGGGCTGCGGGCAGGCGCACGACGGGGACAACGAGGGTCACGGCGGTGAGCTGGTCACCAACGTGGCCGACCAGAACCTGCTGCCCGGCCGGCTGGCCTCCACGCGGCCGGACATCGTTGTCATGCACTTCGGCACCAACGACGTCTGGAGCAGTGTCTCCCCCGATCGCATCCTCGCCGCCTACACCAAGCTCGTGGCGCAGATGAGGGCCTCCGATCCGGACATGCGGATCCTCGTCGCCCAGCTCATCCCCCTGAACCCGAGCAGTTGCGGGGCCTGCGCGCAGCGGGTGGTCGACCTCAACGCCCGCATACCCGCCTGGGCCCGGGCGACCGGCACCGACCTCTCCCCCGTCACCGTGGTCGACCAGTGGACCGGGTTCAGCACGGCCACCGACACCTACGACGGCGTGCACCCCAACGCCTCCGGGGACGGCAAGATCGCCGCCCGCTGGTTCCCGGCCCTGGCGGCGGTCCTCGACGCCGGTGTCCCGCAGGACCCGGGCGGCCCGGGAGAGCCGGGCGGGGACCCGGCCGCCTGCACCGCCCGCTACAAGACGGTGTCCTCCTGGCAAGGCGGTTACCAGGGCGAGGTGACGGTGACGAACACGTCCGCCGCCGCGGTCACGGGCTGGACCGCGACCGTCGCACCCGCGAACGGCGCACGCCTCACCCAGCTCTGGAACGGCACCCACACCACGGCCGCCGACGGCACGGCGACCGTCACCAACGCCGCCTGGAACGGCGCCCTCGCTCCCGGCGCGAGCGCCACGTTCGGCTTCGTCGCCACCGCCCCTGCAACGTCGGGCACCCCGGCGGCGACCGTCACCTGCGCGGGCAGGACACCGGCCGGATGACAGCCCTGCCGGGTCGCGGACACCCCGGCATCGGGCCCATCCGGACCCCTCGACAGCAGGCCCCCGTTCACCACCACAGCGCCACCGACCACGCGCCCCACCCGACCCCCACTTCTGGAGCCGTCATGAGACTCCGCCCCACGCCCGCGTCCCCCACCCCACGCCTGGCCGCCGTGGCCACCACCCTGCTCGCCCTCCTCCTGTCCCTCCTCGTCCTCACACCGCCGGCCCAGGCCGCCCCCACCGGTTTCCGGGTACAGAACGGGCGGCTGCTGGAGGCTGACGGGAACGACTTCGTGATGCGGGGCGTCAACCACGCCCACACCTGGTATCCGGACCGGATCAGCTCCCTCGCCCACATCAAGGCCAAGGGCGCCAACACCGTCCGGGTGGTCCTCGCCAGCGGCGACCGCTGGACGCGCAACGACGCCGCCGACGTGGCGAACGTGGTCTCCCAGTGCAAGCAGAACCGGCTGATCTGCGTCCTGGAGGTGCACGACACCACGGGCTACGGCGAGCAGAGCGGAGCCGTCTCGCTCTCCCGGGCCGCCGACTACTGGATCAGCGTGAAGAGCGTGCTGGCCGGCCAGGAGGACTACGTCATCGTCAACATCGGCAACGAGCCGTTCGGCAACACCAACTACACGGCGTGGACGGCCGACACCAAGGCCGCGATCCAGAAGCTCCGGGACGCCGGGTTCAACCACACGATCATGGTGGACGCGCCTAACTGGGGCCAGGACTGGGCGTTCACGATGCGTGACAACGCCGCCTCGGTCTTCGCCGCCGACCCGGACGCCAACACGGTCTTCTCCGTGCACATGTACGGCGTCTTCGACACCGCCGCCGAGATCACCGCGTATCTGAACCGCTTCGTGACGGCCCGGCTGCCCATCGTGGTGGGTGAGTTCGGCCACGACCACTCGGACGGCAACCCCGACGAGGACACCATCCTGGCCGTGGCCCAGCAGCTCCGTCTCGGCTACCTCGGCTGGTCGTGGAGCGGCAACAGCAGCGACGTCGGCTACCTGGACATGGTCACGAACTTCGACCCCGACCAGCTCACCTCCTGGGGCCGGCGCCTCTTCAACGGCGCGAACGGCATCGCCGCCACCGCCAAGGAGGCCACGATCTACTCCGGCACCGGCGGCGACACCACTCCCCCGACCGCGCCCGGCACGCCGACCGCCTCCGCGGTGACCTCCTCGTCCGCCACCCTGAGCTGGGCCGCCGCCTCCGACGCGGCGGGCGTCACCGGTTACGACGTCGTCCGGATCAGCGGCGGCACCGAGTCGGCCGTCACCAGCACCACCGCGACCACGGCCACCCTCACCGGTCTGTCCCCGGCGACCTCCCACACCTTCGCCGTCTACGCCCGCGACGCCGCCGGCAACCGCTCGCCCCGCTCGGGCACCGTGACGGTCACGACCGCCCCGGGCGGTTCGTCGTCGGCCTGCGGTGTCGGCTACCGGGTGACGGGCAACTGGCCCGGCGGCTTCCAGGGGGAGATCGTCCTGCGCAACACGGGAACGTCGGCGATCAACGGCTGGACGCTGCGCTGGACCTTCCCGGACAGCCAGCGCGTCACCAACCTGTGGGGCGGTACGGCCACCCAGAGCGGTGCGCAGGTGAGTGTCGCGGCCGCCTCGTACACCGCGGCGATTCCCGCCTCGGGCTCGGTCACCCTCGGCTTCACGGCCACCCGCTCGGCGGCGAACCCCGCCCCGACCGCCTTCACCCTGAACGGCGCGGACTGTTCCGTGAGTTGACCGCACCCCCGTGCGGCGGTGCCGCCGGGCTCCCCGCCCGGCGGCGACCACCGTCGATGTGATCCGCGCCACCCCGCGGAAGAAAGCGGTTTACGCCGCCACTCAGTGGTCAGGCGGCGGGGATGTCACACCGGCAGCCCACCGCCGCATCTCCGGCACGACGCGTACGCAGCCGCCCGGGTTCCCCGCACGTCGCCCGGGAGGCGCGATGAGCGAGGACACCTTGCGCATACGCGCCGTCACGCCCGGCGCAACGGAACGGCAGACGCCGCCCGCACCACAACCGGCCGACCGGCGCGACGCGTTCTTCGACAACGCCAAGTACCTGGCGATCGTGCTGGTGGCGATCGGACACTCCTGGGAGCCCTTGCGGGACGGCAGCCGGGCGGTCAGCGCGCTCTACATGGTCGTGTACGCCTTCCACATGCCGGCGTTCATCGTGATCTCCGGCTACTTCTCACGCTCCTTCGACGCGAGCCCGGGCCGGATCCGGCGCCTGGTCACCGGGCTCGCCGTGCCGTACGTCGTCTTCGAGACGGCGTACACCCTGTTCACCCGGTGGACCGACCAGGATCCGGACCGGCCGGTCAGCCTGCTGGACCCCCTCTATCTGACCTGGTTCCTCGCGGCCCTGTTCATCTGGCGGCTGACGACGCCGATCTGGCAGCGCGTGCGGTGGCCGCTGCCCGTCGCCCTGCTCATCGCGATGCTCGCGACGCTCTCCCCGTCCATCGGCAACGACCTCGATCTTCAGCGGGCATTGCAGTTCCTGCCGTACTTCGTCCTCGGTCTGCTGCTGCGGCCCGAACACTTCCGCCTGGTGCGCCGCCGCGCGGTGCGGATCCTGGCCGTGCCGGTCTTCGCGGGCGCGCTGGTCGTGGCCTACTGGGCGGTGCCGCGCATGAGCGGCGCCTGGTTCTACCACCGCGACAGTGCCGAGGAGCTCGCGGCGCCCTCCTGGTACGGGCCGGTCATGACGCTGGTGATTTTCGGTTGCTCGCTGGTCCTGGTCGCCTGCTTCCTCGCGTGGGTGCCCGGCCGCCGCGCCTGGTTCACCGCGCTGGGCGCGGGCACGCTCTACGGTTATCTGCTGCACGGTTTCGTGGCCCAGGGGTCGAAGTTCTGGGGCTGGTACGAGCCGGCGTGGGTGCACCGCCCGTCGGGCGAGATCGTTGTGACGCTCGCCGCCGCGGCACTCGTGACCGCCCTGTGCACCCCACCGGTGCGACGGATGTTCCGGTGGGTGATCGAGCCCGACATGAGCTGGGCGTTCCACCGGGACGCCCGCACCCGGGCGCGAGAGCGCAACGCCGTACGGGCGTGAACAACGCCGTGTGACTCCCCCTGAGCCACACGCCCAGCACCCCGGCCGCCCACACTCCCCGCATCTGGACACCGGACATCGACCGGATCGAACGGGGCCGGGTCGTGGGCTGAACCGGGGGTGACACGAGACGGTCGCGGAAGAGTGAGGTGTGCTCCTCCGCAACCGAAGCACCCTCGGCCACCGTCTGTTGACATGGCCGCCGCCGACCGGGCGGCCATGACGACGGCCCGGTCCGGGCCACGACCACGGGGAGTTCCATGCGCACGAAGCTCGGTTCGGTTCTGGCGGCGACTGTTCTTGCCGGTGGCCTGGGAGTCGCGATGGCACCCAGCGCCTCAGCCGCCGACAACTGCTGGGCGTACGGAGACGGCATCCGCACCTGGTGCCACAACGTGTCCGGTGCGGCGGTCTACGGCTCCATAGGCAACAACCACATCTACCCCGACCCCACCACGGTGGTCGGCCACATGTACTCCAACCCCAGCTGGTTCTACTGCAAGCTCGACAACCAGGCCTGGGTCGGCGGCCCGCACCCCACCCGCTGGGTGCTGACAGTGGCCGACAACGGCAAGCTCGGCTGGATGAAGGACACCGCGATCTACAGCGAGACCAACCCCATTCGCGACTGCTGACATCCGTCGAGGGGTACTGGTGCCGCAGTCCGCCGAACGGCGGGCTGCGGCACTGTCGCGTCGGGAGGTGATCCCTTTTCGGCCAATCCGGCGCGCGGGGCCCCGGAGTGCCGCCTCCCTCCGCCCTCCCACCCCTATGCTTCTACATGCTTGTAGAAGAAAGTACCCCCGCACATGAAGGAGTGGACGCCACCATGGTGTTCAAGCGACTGCTCGGCGCACTCGGTGTCGGCGGCCCCACGGTCGACACGGTTCTCGGTCCCGCCTCCGTCCGTCCCGGCGGCACGCTCACCGGGCAGGTCCACCTCGTGGGCGGCAAGGCCGACTTCGAGATCGAGCACGTCACCCTGGAGCTGGTGGCCCGGGTCGAGGCGGAGCACGAGGGCGGGGAGAGCCAGGGCGTCGTGACCTTCGACCGGTTCACCGTCGGCGGCGGCTTCCGGCTCACGGAGGGCGAGCAGCGCAGCCTGCCGTTCAGCGTGATCGTGCCGTGGGAGACACCGGTCACCGAACTGCACGGGCAGAGCCTCGGCGTGGTGCTCGGGGTGCGCACCGAGCTGTCGGTGGCGGGCGCGAAGGACAAGGGCGACCTGGACCCGCTCACCATCACGCCGCTGCCCGTGCAGGAGGCCGTGCTCGAAGCCCTCGGCGGGCTCGGGTTCGGCTTCAGGTCGGCCGACCTCGAGTACGGCCGCATCGGCGGTTCCGGCCAACGGCTGCCGTTCTTCCAGGAGATCGAGCTGATCCCCTCCCCCGCGTACGCGCAGCAGATCAATGAGATCGAGCTGACGTTCCTGGCGAACCCGGGCGGCGCGGAGGTCGTCCTGGAGGCGGACAAGCGGGGCGGCTTCCTGTCGCCGGGCCAGGACGCGCTCATGCGGTTCACCGTCGCCCACGAGGGAGTTCATCAGCAGGACTGGCCCGCGATCGTCGACGGCTGGCTGCGGCAGCTGGTCGAACACCGGGCGTCGTACGGCTCGCCCGGGGCCTACGGCTCCCCCGCCCCCTTCGGCCCGGGCGGCCACGATCAGTGGCACGGCGACCGGCCCCACGACGGCCACCGCTCGGGACCCGGCATGGGCACGGCCGTCGCCGCCGGAGCGGCCGGACTCGCAGCGGGCGTCGTCGGTGGCATGGTCGCGGGTGAAGTCGTCGACGAGGTCGGGGACTTCTTCGAGGGCGACGAGGAGGACGAGGGCTGACACGGGTCCGCCGCCGCGCCCCGCCCCTTCACGACGGAGCCCGGCGGCGCCCCACCGGCCCACCCGGCCACATCGGTCCCCGGCGTTCCGAGGCACCGCGGTGTCAGCCCGTACGGGACCCCGGCGCCACACCGACCACCGGCGCACCACCCCCGCCAAACCGACGGGCAGTCACCCGGGCGCCTCAGGCCTCGACCGTGCCCCGCGGGGACCGCCGCCCCGGCCCCGCACACAGGTGTCGCCGCGTGCAGGTACACACCACCGTCACACCCGAGTCCGCCGACCCGGCCCACCCCACCATGCCCCCAGCCACCCTGACCACCGCCCACCGGCCCACAGCCCCCGCCGAACCGACGGCAGTCGCCCGGGCGCCTCAGGCCTCGACAGGCTCCCGGCGGGGACGGCGTCCCCGGGCCCTCACAGAGGTGTCGCCGCGTGCAGGATGAGGACCATCGTCACCGCCGAGTTCGCCGAGGACATCGCCGAGACGGCCGTCCCGGCGGCGGCGCCCCACGCCGCCAGCCCCACCGCCGTGAACGCCGGAGGCCAGTGGCGCACGGCGGGGGCCGGGCCGAGCAGGGCCGCCACCCGGCGCGGTACCGGGCCGGGAGCGGCGAGTCCCGCGAGCGTGGGCGAGGGGGTGCCCCGTGAGACGAGCGCGGCCGTGCCGATCGCCCGGGCCACCGTGCGGCGGCTGCCGACCACCCGGGCCGCCTCCTCGTCCGCCCACCGCTCCGCCGTGAAGGCCACGGCGGTGCGCAGTGGCCGCAGGAACGGGTTGGCCCGGGCCGCGAGCTGCACGGCGAGCAGGTGCCGGTCGTGCCGTGCGGCGAGGTGCGCCCGCTCGTGGGCGAACAGGGCCCGCCGCTCGGCCGGCCGGAGTCCGTCGAGCAGGGCCGTGGTCACCACGACCCGGCCACGCCTGCCATGTCCGCCCGTACGCCCACCGGGGGGCAGCGCGTACGCGTAGGGCACGGCGTCGGGCAGCACCGCCACCTGGGTCCCCCGCAGCCCGGTCAGGGCGAGGTGCGCCTGACGGCGTACCCGCGTGTGCCGCAGCACGGTCCGCGCGCAGGCGACCACCACCGCGCACAGCGCGGGAATCGCGGCCTTGCCCACGACCTCGTCGTACGGCACGGCCGCCCGCACCTGCGGGTCGGACCAGCCGTCGGGCAGCGGGTTGCCGGGCAGTTGGGCGGTGCCGACCACCATCACCAGCGCGAGGCACACCGTGCTGCACAGCGCCAGCACCACGGCCAGCGCCGTCAGCAGCCGGGTGGCGGTGCGCGGGTGCAGATGCTGTTCGGCGAGGCGTGCGACCGGCCAGGCCGTGAGCGGAAGGATCAGTGGCAGAAAGACGAAGACCCCCATGAGGTGTCAGTCTTCCCCTTCGCCCTGGGCCTGATCCAGCAGGTCACGCAGCAGCTGCTCCTCGTCGGGGCCGAGGCCGGTGACGAAGCTGGCCAGCACGGCGCCGCGGTCGCTCTCCGCGTCCAGCACCTTGCGCATCTTGCGGGCGGCCAGGCCCGCCTGGTCCGAGGCGGGCGTCCAGGCGAAGGACCGGCCCACCCGCTCCCGGGTGACCGCCCCCTTGCCCAGCAGGCGAGTCAGGATCGTGATCACCGTCGTGTACGCGAGGTCCCCGCCGAGGCGTTCCTGCACCCAGCCGGCCGTGGCCGGGCCGTCCGCCGCCCGCAGCGCCGACAGCACCAGCGCCTCCAGCTCGCCCTGTCCCCGCCGGGGACGCTGCCCGGGATCCGTCACCGCCCTGCCTCCGTTTCGCCGCCCTGCGTTGCCCGTGCGGACATCGTATAGATCCGCCGGTCCGGATCCCGATCCCGTTCACTTCTACATTGCTGTAGATTTCAGAGTGGTATCCGCACCGCACCTGTCGAACCCTCAAGAAGGAGTACCCCGTGGGAGTTTCCCTGTCCAAGGGCGGCAACGTCTCGCTCAGCAAGGAGGCGCCCGGCCTCACCGCCGTCGTGGTCGGCCTGGGCTGGGACGTGCGCACGACCACCGGCACCGACTACGACCTCGACGCCTCCGCCCTGCTCCTCGACGCCTCCGGCAAGGTGCCGTCGGACCAGCACTTCGTCTTCTACAACAACCTGAAGAGCCCGGACGGCTCGGTCGAGCACACCGGCGACAACCTCACCGGTGAGGGCGAGGGCGACGACGAGTCCGTCAAGGTGAACCTCGCCGCCGTCCCGGCCGGCATCGACAAGATCGTGTTCCCGGTGTCCATCCACGACGCCGAGAACCGCGGCCAGAGCTTCGGTCAGGTCCGCAACGCCTTCATCCGGGTCGTGAACCAGGCGGGCGGCCAGGAGATCGCCCGCTACGACCTGTCCGAGGACGCCTCCACCGAGACCGCGATGGTCTTCGGCGAGCTCTACCGGCACGGCGAGGAGTGGAAGTTCCGTGCCGTCGGCCAGGGATACGCCTCGGGTCTGGCCGGTATCGCCTCCGACTTCGGCGTCAACGTCTGACAGGGACCGACCGCGCCGCCGAGCCCGACCGCGTGCGGCCGGGCCCGGCGCCCGCGACAGCCGACCGACCGACCGGGAGACCGTGTGCCCGAACCGTTCCGCCTCCGCCCGGAGGACCGCGCGGACTTTGAAGCCGTCCTGCACCACGCCCTGCGCACCTCCGAGATCCGTAGCGCCCTGACCACCGACCCGACCGGCCGGGCGGCAGCGCACCTGCGTGCCCACGCGCTCGCCCACGCCGACGACATCGCGGCCGCGGCCGCCGAGCCGTACCGCTCCTACGTCGCCGTGCGCAGGGCCGCCCGCCACGAGGCACGGCGGCTGCTCGGGTCGGGCACCCTGCTGCCGGCCCTCGCGGTGCTCACCCCGCTCGTGGCGGGCACGTCCGCCGCGGCGCTGCTGCTGATCGGCGGCCTGTTGCACGCCGCCGACGCCCTCGGTCCGCTGCCCGGGTCGCTCGTCGCGGCCGGCTCCACCCTGGCGCTCGTCGCGGCCCTGACCGGCCTCGGGACCCTGGCCGCCGTGCTGCACACGGCCCTGCGCCGGCACGGCGCGCCCCCGGCCGCCGACCAGGTGGAACACGCCCGGCTGGTGTGGCGGCAGGAGTTGCTCGACCGCGGGATGCTGCCGCACCTGGGCCGGCATCTGGCGCCGCATCCCGAGACGGCGATCACGCCGTGCTCCCCGCCCGGTACGCTCACGCCGTGCCCGGCCCGGGCGAGAGAGGACAGGACATCATGTTCGGACTGAGCGAGCTCGCGATCATTCTCATCGTCGTCATAGCCGTCATCGGGATGAAGAAGCTCCCCGAGCTGACCCGCTCGGCCGGCAAGGCGGCCCGCATCCTCAAGGCCGAGGCCCGCGCCGCCAAGGACGAGGAGGCCGGGACGGCCCCCGCGCCGCGGGTGATCCAGGGCGAGGTCGTCCCGCCCGGCACCGGCACGACCCCGCCCGGCGCCCGGGCGGCGGGCGCCCCGGACCACCCCTGATCCTCCGCGGCGACTACAGCGTGCGCTCCAGGCGGTCCGACACGAGCCTGACGAAGCGCGCCGGATCCTTGGGCTGGCCGCCCTCAGCGAGCACCGCCAGGGTGTGGAGCAGCTCGGCGGACTCGGCGAGCTCCGTGCGCTCCTCACTCGCCTGGTACGCCTGGTGCAGGCCCTTCACCAGCGGGTGGCCGGGGTTGAGCTCCAGGATCCGCTTGGTGCGCGGCACCTCCTGGCCCATCGCCCGGTACATGTTCTCCAGAGCCGGGGTCAGGTCGTGCGCGTCCGAGACGATGCAGGCCGGGGAGACCGTGAGCCGTGTGGAGAGGCGGACCTCCTTGATGTCCTCGTCCAGCTGCTCCCGCATCCAGCTCAGCAGCCCCGCGTACTCCTCGGCCTGCTTCTCCCGCTCCTCGGCGGCCTTGTCCGCGCCCTCGGCGTCGAGGTCGATCTCGCCCTTGGCGACGGACCGCAGCTTCTTGCCCTCGTACGTGCCGACGGCGTCGACCCAGACCTCGTCGACGGCGTCGGTGAGCAGCAGGACCTCGATGCCCTTGTCCCGGAACGCCTCCATGTGCGGGGAGTTCTCGATGCTCTGCCGGGACTCGCCGGTGATGTAGTAGATGTCCTCCTGGCCGTCCTTCATCCGCTCGACGTACTGCGCGAGGGTGGTCGGCTCGTCGTCGGAGTGCGTGGTCGCGAACGAGGAGACGGCGAGAATGGCGTCGCGGTTCTCGGAGTCGGTGACCAGGCCCTCCTTCAGGGCGGTGCCGAACTCGCGCCAGAACGTCGCGTAGCGCTCGGCGTCCTTGGTCTTGAGCTCCTTGACCGTGGACAGCACCTTCTTGGTCAGCCGGCGCTGCATCATCCGGATGTGCCGGTCCTGCTGGAGGATCTCGCGGGAGACGTTGAGCGAGAGGTCCTGCGCGTCGACGACGCCCTTGACGAAGCGCAGGTAGGGCGGCAGCAGCGCCTCACAGTCGTCCATGATGAAGACGCGCTTCACATACAGCTGGACACCGCGCTTGAAGTCCCGGGTGAACAGGTCGTGCGGGGCGTGCGAGGGGACGAAGAGCAGGGCCTGGTACTCGAAGGTGCCCTCCGCCTGGAGCCGGATGGTCTCCAGCGGCTCGCGCCAGTCGTGGCTGATGTGCTTGTACAGCTCGTGGTACTCGTCGTCGGACACCTCGTCGCGCGAGCGCGCCCACAGGGCCTTCATCGAGTTCAGCGTCTCGGGCTCGGGCGTGTCCCCGCCGTCCTCCACCTCCGGGACCATCCGGATGGGCCAGGTGATGAAGTCCGAGTAGCGCTTGACGATCTCCCGGATCGTCCACTCCGAGGTGTAGTCGTGCAGCTGGTTCTCGGGGTCGGCGGGCTTGAGGTGGAGCGTGACGGACGTGCCCTGCGGCGCGTCGTCCACCCGCTCCAGGGTGTACGTGGCCTCTCCGCGTGACGTCCAGCGGGTGCCCTGGGCCTCGCCGGCGCGACGGGTCACCAGCGTCACCTCGTCGGCCACCATGAACCCGGAGTAGAAGCCGACACCGAACTGGCCGATGAGCCCTTCGGCCCCGGCCGCGTCCTGGGCTTCCTTCAGCTCCTTGAGGAACGTGGCCGTCCCCGAGTTGGCGATGGTGCCGATGAGCTGCCCGACCTCGTCGTACGACATGCCGATGCCGTTGTCCCGCACCGTCAGCGTGCGGGCCTCCCGGTCGATGTCGAGCTCGATGTGCAGGTCCGACACGTCGGCGTCGAGCGCGTCGTCCCGCAGCTTCTCCAGACGCAGCTTGTCGAGCGCGTCGGAGGCGTTGGAGACGAGCTCCCGCAGGAAGACATCCTTGTTCGAGTAGACCGAGTGGATCATCAGCTGGAGCAGCTGACGCGCCTCTACCTGGAACTCAAACGTTTCGGTCGTCATGGTTCGCGAATCCCTCACAGGTCCCACAGTCGCCTGAACTGGTGTCAGTCACTGTAAAACACCAAGTCAGGCTGGGGGCACCGGACCTCAGACGAGGTGCGCGAAGACGACCAGGTTCTCGGTGTAGTCCCGGGCCTGACGGTCGTAGGAGCCCGAGCAGGTGATGAGCCGGACCTGGGCATCCTCCGTGTCGCCGTACACACGGTCGCTGGGGAAGGCGTCCTTGTCGAAGGACTCCGCGGCGTCGACGGCGAAGGTCGCCTTGACGCCGTCGGCCCGCACCACCTGGAACCGGTCGCCCTTCTTCAGCTCACCGAGCCCGGCGAACACCGCCGGAGAGGTCGTGGTGTCCACATGTCCGGCGATGATCGCGGTGCCGGCTTCTCCGGGCGTGTGCCCCTTGGCGTACCAGCCGACGAGGTTGGTGTCGTCCGGCGGCGGGGGTTCCAGTTGCCCCGACGGGCCGATGGCGAGGTCGGTGAAGGGCGCGTCGACCGAGATCTTGGGGATGAGCAGGCGGACCGGCCGGGACGGCGGCAGGTGCGGACCGGCCCCGGGCGCGGCCGAGCGGAGCGGTGCGGCGGAGGTGTCGGGGAGGTCGGGCACGCCCGAGGCGGCGGACACGGCCGAGGGGACGTGCGGCGGGCCGGCGGCGTCGGGGGACTCGCCGTGGCGGCCGACCATGCTCACGGTCAGGGCGAGGGCGGCAGCCGCCCAGAGCACCGTCACGACGGTGCGCAGGCGCCGCCTCTTCGGTTCGGGGCCGGGGTCGGGGAGAGCGGGGGGACTGGCTGCCATCAGGGACCACCTCATTCGAGCACGGCAGCGGGCACGGCACGCGGGAGGACGAGCCGGGCCGCCGCGACGTGCGAAGCACGTGCGGCGGCCACGGCGGCTGTGCGGTCAGGCACCGGTCATGCGGCGCCCTGCGAAGCCCTCTGGCGTCGCAGCGCGTACAGGCCCGTGCCGGCCACCGCCAGCACCGCCAGACCGCCGGCCGTCACGCCCGACGCGGAGGCGAGTCCGCCGCCGCCCGTGTGCATGCCGCCGCGCGGCTTGCCGTGGTCGTGCTTGCCCTCCCAGGAGCCCTTGTCGTGCTTGCCCCCTTCTTCCTGCTTGCCGCCCCAGTCGCCCTTGTCGCCGGAGCCTTCCTCTTCTTCCTTGCCGCCCCAGTCGTCCTCGCCGTCCTTGTACGACTCCGGGTCGTGCTTGGGGTTGTCCCAGTCGTCCGAGTTCACGAAGGCCAGGGCTCCGCCGCCGGTGTGCATCCCGCCGCGCGGCTTGTCGTGCTTGCCCTCCCAGCCCTTCTCGTGCCCGTCTTCCTTGCCGTGCTCCTCGTGCTTGCCCTCCCAGCCCTTCTCGTGCCCGTCCTCCTTGCCGTTCTCCTTGCCGTTCTCCTCGTGCTTGCCCTCTTCCTCACCCTGGTCGCCGGAGGCGTCCTTGCCGTGCTCGGAGGGGTCCTCGTCGTGGTCCGTGTTCACCGCGGTCAGCGCACCGCCACCCGTGTGTACGCCGCCGCGCGGCGCGTGGTGGTCGCCGTCCTTGTGGTGCTCCTTGCTGTAGGAAGTGGAGTCGTGGTCTCCGTCGCCCATCGCGTCGGCGTAGGCGGCGGGTCCGGCGATCGCGAGGGCCGCCGTGGCGGTGGCCGTCGCGAGCAGCATGCGGGCAGAGCGCATCGGTGAGTCCTTCCGTCGCGAGCCGGGCAGCTGACGCCTCGCCAGCTCACGAGACCCGGCCTCGACGTGAACCACCGTCATTCACACCGGGCCGTCCCACCATCCAGGGCGTTCACACGGGTTACGACGACACTCTTACGGCGGCACACCACGCCCTCCGGGCGCCCCGTCCGCCGGGCCCCGGGGGGTTGTCCGCGTCAGCGTCGTCCGAATCCGCGGTGCGTCATCCGGGCCGGGTCCGGATCGGCCAGCTGGGCCGCCATGCCGACGAGGACCAGGCCGCCCGCGATGAGCAGCCCTTGGGCCAGGACGATGCCGAAGCCGAGCACGGCCACGCCCAGGGCCAGCCCCCACCAGGCTCCGGTACGGCGGTACTCGCGGGGCCGGGCGGGGCGGCCGGATCTCATGGCCCGGGTGAACCGGGGATCCTCCCGCTCGAGTCGTGCTTCGAGATCGACCAGACGCCGGTCTTCGGACTGGGGCACGGCTTCTCCTTCCCGGAACCCGAGCGCTTCGTGGCAGGGCACGGCCGAGGCCATGACAAGTCCTGGGGTGTCGGGCCCTGTGCCGGTGCGGTGGGAGACGGGGCGGCGGTGCGACCGTCCCTCCGGGGCTTCAGCCTCTCCCCTCTCCAGCGGCGCGCACCATCGGGCCCACCCCTCATCCTTCCCGGTGGCGGGGCCGTACGAACGCGCGGTCGTGTGGGGCGCCTTCGGCCCGGGGACGGGTCCTGTCACGGATGGCGGAGACGGTCGGGCAGCGCACACGCCGGGTCCGAACCCGCCCGCCACCGGGCCCGCGCGGGAAGGGCCGGCCATGGGGCCGGGCTCGTCGGCACGTCGCGGCGGGAGCACTTCGCGCGTCCGGCTCAAGGTGCGGCATCCGGGGAAGGCGTGCGTGTGTGCCGTACGTCGGCGCCCTTGGTGCCCGGGCTTCGGCCCGGCGGAGGCACCGGTGTCCGCCTCGCCCACCCCGTCCCCGCCCCCGTACAGATCCCGACCGGAACGGCCGCGCATGACCGACTCCCCCGCCACCCGCATCCTGCTCGCCGACGACCACGCCCTGGTGCGGCGTGGCGTCCGGCTCATCCTGGACGCCGAGCCCGGCCTCACCGTGGTCGCCGAGGCCGGTGACGGGGCCGAAGCCGTCGCCCGGGCCCGGGAGCACCGCCCGGACCTGGCCGTCCTCGACATCGCCATGCCGCGCCTGACGGGACTCCAGGCGGCCCGGGAGCTGTCCCGGACCTGCCCCGGCATCCGGATCCTGATCCTGACCATGTACGACAACGAGCAGTACTTCTTCGAGGCGCTCGGTGCCGGTGCCGCGGGGTACGTCCTCAAGTCCGTCGCGGACCGCGACCTGGTCGAGGCCTGCCGGGCCACGATGCGGGGCGAGCCGTTCCTGTACCCCGGTGCGGTGCGGGCGCTGATCCGCGACCACCTCGACCGGGCCCGGCAGGGCGACGCGGGGTCGCTCCGGTCCCTGACCGGCCGTGAGGAGGAGATCCTCAAGCTCGTCGCCGAGGGCCACACCTCGCAGGAGATCGCCGACCTGCTGGTCATCAGCCCGAAGACGGTGGAGCGGCACCGCGCCAACCTGCTGCGGAAGCTCGGCCTCAGGGACCGCGTGGAACTGACCCGCTACGCCATCCGTGTCGGGCTGATCGAGCCCTGAGCGCGCCCGGACCGGTGGTCGTCCGCTAGCGCTCGGCCTCGGCGGGCTGAGGAGCGGCCGGTGTGCCGTCCGTCAGCGGCTCCCTCTCGTCCGCCGGGGCCCTGCGGCGGGGCAGGACGCCCTGGCCGGCCCGGAGCGCCCGGGCGAGCAGGTGGGCGCGGCCGGCGGCGATGGGTCCGAGGACCGCGAGGACGAGGACGTACCCGGCGATGAACGGGGCGAGCCGGGCGTCGAGTCCGGCGCCGGCGGCCATGGCGGCCAGGATCAGCGCGAACTCGCCGCGGGCCACGAGGGTGGTGGCGATCTCGGCGGCGGGTTCGATGCCGTAGCGGTACACGCGGGCGACGAGGAGACCGGCGAGGACGTTCATCACGAGGGTCAGCAGGGCCGCCGCGGTGACCGGTCCGACGACGGAGAGGAGGTCGCCGGGGTCGATGGAGAGACCGAAGGCGAAGAAGAAGATGGCCGCGAAGGCGTCACGCAGCGGGTGCACCAGGTCCCTGATGCGTGGGCCCGAGGGGGTGCCGGCCAGGATCAGGCCGACCATGAACGCGCCGATCGCGTCGGCCACTCCGAGGACCTCGGCGACTCCGGCCACCAGGACGGCCGCGCCGAGGAAGCTGATGACGAGCAGTTCGTTGTCGCGGGTCGCGATGAGCCGTCCGACCGGCTTGGTGCCGTAGCGGGCCGCGGCGGCCAGCAGCAGCAGGAAGCCGAAGGCCTTGGCGCCCTGGAGGACCATGTCCGTGACGCCCTGGGCGCCGCTGATGACCGGCTGGAGGGCTGCCAGATACAGGGCGAGGAAGATGTCCTCGACCACGATGACGCCCAGGATGAGGCGGGTCTCGGGACGGCCGATGCGGCCCAGGTCGATGAGGACCTTGGTGACGATGGCGGACGAGGAGATCCCGAGGACACCGGCGAGGACCAGCGCCTCCCTCACGCCCCAGCCCAGGGCGAAGCCGAATCCAAGCCCCGCGCCGACATTGAGCAGCAGATAGATCCCACCGGCCGTCAGCAGGCGCCGGCCGCCGCTCCTGAGGTCGTCAAGGTGGAACTCCAGGCCGAGGTAGAACAGCAGCAGCACCAGCCCGAGCGCGGAGAGCATCTCGAAGTCGTGGACGTCCTCGACGATGACCGGACCGGGGGTGTGGGGGCCGAGCAGGATGCCCGCGAGCATGAACAGCGGGATCGTCGGAAGTCCGATACGGCCACCGAGACGGGCGAACAGGGCGGCGGCCAGGAAGGCTCCGCCCATGGCGAGAAGAGCGTCAGCGTGTCCCACGGATCACCACCTTCGTGGGCGCGCAGGCGGATCGTTTCACCGAGCGGGGATGGATAGGGGCTCCTCCTTCAGGGGGGTTCGGCATGCGGGGTCGCGCGCACCTCGGCGCGTTCCGGGGCCGCGGCCGTGCCGGTCGGCGGGCGGCCCGGGCGGTGCTGCCAGCCTCACACGGGCCCCGGGCCCCGCACCATCGGTGCCGTCACCCACATCCGGGTGGGGCCGACACCCATCCCTCACGGGACGCCGCCCGTCACACCTGCCGGTGGTCGATGCCCAGCAGACTCGCGGCCGCCCGGAAGTCGGCCGTGTGATGACCGACCGCGAGGGACCAGTGGTGGCCGACGCCCGTGGCGCTCCAGGCGTCGACCCATTCACCGGGGTCGCGGCCGAAGTCGACACGGCTGGTCGTGTTGCCGATCTCCAGCAGCGGTCCCGGTACGACGGTGCCCTCGGAGGTGACGAACGACAGGCTGCCGTCGGCGTCCTGGCCGAGGCCGAGCAGGGTGACGGGCCCGTGGCGGACGTCGAACTCGACGCTCACGCCCCAGCCGCGCTTGCCGTGGTAGACGCCGAGGCCGCGCAGCAGCGGGTCGCGGGCGCCGACCGCCAGGTGGGCCGGGCCGTCGTGGCCCATCTCCACCACGCCGCCCTCGAAGTCGAGGGCCTGGATCTCGGTGAAGGAACCCCCGGCGCCGACGCTCTGCGACGCCAACTGGGCTACGGACGTGCGCAGTTCGTACTCCCCGGCGGCGGGCACGCCCCGCGCGGTGAGCAGGGAGGCGCCGAGGATCATGCCGGCGCCGAGCCGCTCGTGCAGTTCGCCGTCGAGACCACGGTGGTAGTAGGCGAGGCTGTCGAGCCCGAAGTCGGCGACGAGCCGGTCCAGGGCGACGGACACGGTCGCGCCCCAGGCGAAGTCCTCCTCCACCACGCTCTCGTCGAGGGTGAAGATCTGCCGGGCGAGCGCCATCCGCTCCCGGGTCTCCGACTCGCTCACCCGCTCCACGCGGTGCCTCAGGTCGTCGAACTCCAGCACCTCCACATGCGAGCCGAACGTCGTGGCCAGCAGCGTCGGGTCGGTCTGCACGTCAAGCATGCCGGGATACACGTGCCCCATCAGGCCGTGCCGGGCGTGCCGGAGCGCGGCGCGGACGTGCGCGGCCCGTACCCACTGCTCGATGCGCCGCCAGGCGGACTCCTGCCGCAGCCAGCCGGACACCGACCGGAAGGGGATGCCGGCGCGCCGGAAGACGTTGCCGACCTCGGGGACCGAGCACTGGGCGCAGTAGGCCAGCCAGGCGCCGGTGTCGAAGGAGGCGTGGTCCATCCTCTCGGACGGCTGGAGGTCGACGACCAGGACGGGCGTGTGGGAGCGCCTTGCGATCGGCAGCACCATCGACGAGGTGAGGTACGTCGTCAGGAAGAGCACGATCAGATCGCAGTCGGCCCTGCGCAACTCCTCGGCCGCGCGGGCGCCTTCCTGGGCGTCACTGACGAATCCGGCGTCGGTCACCTCCGCGTCCATCGCCCGGAGGCGGTCGGCGACATGCGCGGCCGACTCCTTCAGCTTCGGCAGGAGGCCGGGGAACTGGGGCCAGTAAGTGCCGAGTCCGCCTGCGACCAGCCCGATCCGGGTGCGGCGCCGGGTGACCGGCGGGAGCAGGTCGTGCAGGGCGGCGGCCCGTGCGGCCGTGCGGTCCGCGGTCGTTGCCATGGTCAGTGCTCCTTGTGGGACGGGCCGGCGGGCCAGGTGTGGGGGACGCGCGGGTCCGCCGCGTCCCGCTGGGGGCTCGCGGGCCGCGGGACCAGGACGCGGATGATGAAGACGCCCGCCAGCGCCGCCGCCGTCATGCAGGCGGTGATCGTCCAGAGCAGGACGGACGGGCTGCGGTCGGCCAGGGCCGGGGTGAAGAAGGCGGCTACGGCGAAGACGCCACGGGACAGCGCGTAGGTGAGGCCCTGGGTGGTGCCGCGGGTGTCGGCGGGCAGGGTGAGCTGCGACCACACCTTGTAGTTGGCCTCTCCTGCGAAGGGGTTGGAGAGCTGGTAGAGCACGAAGAAGACGAGCATGCCGGCGAGCGCGCCCGCGGTCAGGGACGCGATGACGAAGGCGAGGATCTGCACGAGCGCCGCCACATGGAACAGCCGGTCGCGCCAGG
The DNA here is from genome assembly GCF_040654575.1 of Streptomyces sp. NPDC050674. Lineage (NCBI taxonomy): Bacteria > Bacillati > Actinomycetota > Actinomycetes > Kitasatosporales > Streptomycetaceae > Streptomyces > Streptomyces sp. NPDC050674. Next base: position 130,452 of record NZ_JBFAIG010000003.1, on the reverse strand, counting down.
GGCTGTCGGCGACGCGCACGAAGGCGAAGGTCAGCAGCACGCCGACCGGGATGAAGGCCAGGTTGATCCCGGTGGCCAGGCTCTGCGAGGCGTCGCTGACGGTGACGAGCAGATAGGTGCCGAACTGGCCGAAGGTGTTGGCCCCGAGCCCCCAGGTCACGTAGAAGACGAAGGTCGCGGCCATCGGCAGCAGGGCGGCGCGGGTCCACACGGGGGCCAGGGAGGGATCCTCCGGGGAGGTCCGCGGGCCCGGCTCCGATGGCTCGCCCGGCAGTTTCAGCCGGGATCGCAGAGCCCAGGTGACGAGCGCGGCGACGGCCAGTTGCCCGGTGATGAGCCGGGCCCCGGTCATGCCCGTGGTGGACAGGACGAAGCCGAGGAAGATGGCGACGGCGATGCCCAGCATCCACATGACCTGGGTGAACGCCACGAGTCTGCCCCGGGCCCAGGCGGGTGCCGCGTCCGAGACGACGGCCAGGGACGTCGGAAGGTCGGCGCCGGCCGCGAGCCCTGCGACGAGGACGCCGACCAGCAGGGTGACGTCGTCCGGCGCGAGCGTGATGACGAGGGCGCCGATGGCGAAGCAGAAGATGTCCCAGTTGTAGACGCGGCGGCGGCCGAAGAGGTCGGCGAGACGTCCGCCGACCAGTGATCCGACGGCGATGCAGCCGGTGACGATCGCGCTGATCGCCCCTGCCATCCACACGCCCATGTCGTAACTGTCGCGGTAGACGGCCAGGTTGACGGAGATGCTCACGATCAGCCCGGCGTCGAGGTAGGAGGCCATGCCGGACAGGGCTGCGGCCTTCCAGAGCGGTGGGGGGATGGGGCGGTTACCGGCCATGCTGCGACTCCGTCGTCTGGTGACATCGCGGTTCGGGGGCCTGGTCGCTGCGAATATAGGACGAGGAAAACGTTGCAACAAGGTGCCGGGCGGGTGTGGGTGACCGGACGTCGGCCGCCCCGGTCCGCTCCCGGCCTATGGCGTGCTCCTTCCAGCTCGCCTACGGTGAGGGCGGCCCGAAAAACGTTTTAGGGGAAGGACCGCATCCGTGCTCTCCCCCGCTCTCCGGCAGTTGTTCGAGGACCCGCCGCGCGCCTTCGGTCCCACGCCCCTGTGGTGGTGGTCCGGCGCGAAGGTCACGCGCGCACGACTCGCCTGGCAGTTGCGGGCGTTCGCGCAGGGCGGGGTGCACAACCTGGTCGTCATCAACCTGGCCCCGGCCGGGCCGACGTTCGGGGCCCGGGCCGACGATCCGGCGTGGTTCGGCGAGGAGTGGTGGGCGCGGTTCACCGACGCCTGCGAGATCGCGGCGGAGCTGGGCACACGCCTGTGGTTCTACGACCAGATCGGGTTCTCCGGTGCCAATGTGCAGGGCGGAGTGACACGATGTCATCCAGAGGCGGCGGGGCTCGCGCTGCGTTGCCGCGATGTGCGGGTCTCCCGGGGCACGGTCGCCCTGACGGACGCCGAGACCCCGCTGGCCGTGTACACGCGGCAGGGGCTGCGGCTCGGCCTGCGCGCGGACGGACGGATCGCGGCCCCCGACGGCAGCGAGGTGCGGCTGGTCACGACCGTCCCCACCGCGTTCGACTATCTGGACCCGCACGCCGTGGGCCTGTTGATGGACACGGTCCACCACGCGTACGACCGCCGCGTGCCGGAGTACCTCGGCACCGTCATCGCGGGCAGCTTCCAGGACGAGCTGCCCGGCACCAACGCCTGGAGCCACCGTTTCGCCGACGAGTTCCGCACCCGGCGCGGCTACGACCTGCTCGACCACCTGCCGGCCCTGTTCGGCGCGAACGCCGGTGCGGCGGAGGGCAGGATCCGCGCCGACTACTACGCGGTCCGCGCGGAGCTGACCGAGGAGGCCCTGTTCCGGCCGCTCGCCGCCTGGCACCGCGAGCGCGGTCTGCTGCTGGGCAGCGACCAGAGCCACCCCGCCCGCGCGGGGTACCCGGCCCAGTCCACACAGCTCTACACCGACTACTTCCGCACCCACCGCTGGTACGGCGCCGCCGGCAGCGACCATCACGGCGACGCCAAGGTGCACTCGTCCATGGCGCATCTCTACGGCCACGAGCGCGTCTGGATCGAGGCGTTCCACTCCTCCGGCTGGGGCGGCACGCTGGAGGACACCTACCACTGGCTGCTGCCGTTCCTGCGCAGCGGGGCCAACCTCTACAACCCGCATGCCAGTTACTTCGGCACGGCCGGCGGCTGGTTCGAGTGGGCGCCGCCGTCCACCGACTGGCGCCAGCCGTACTGGAAGCAGTACCCGGCGTTCTCCCGGGCGGTGGCCCGCATCTGCTCGATCATGTCGTGGGGCGGGTACGCGGCCGAGGTCGCGGTGCTGCACCCCACCGCCACCATGCAGGCCCTCCTGCCGCTGGACGCCCCCGTCCGGCACTTCGGCGACGGGCGGCTGGGCGAGGGCCACGCCCGGGCCGACGAGACCCAGCGGCACTACCTGGACCTGTGCGGCACCAACAACTGGCTCGGGCCGCACGCCGGTGCCCTGGACCGGCGCGGGATCTCCTTCGACGTCGTCGACGACGACTCGGTGCGGCGTGCCCGGGCCACCGGCGGCGCCCTGCGGATCGGGGATTTGGCCTACCGCGCGGTGCTGCTGCCCTCGGCGAGCGTGCTGGAGGAGGAGACGGCGCGCCGGCTTGCCGAACTGCTGGACGCGGGAGGGCGGGTGGTGGTCGTGGGGCGGCCGCCGGCGACGGCCGCCGGCCGGTCCGGTGACGACGCGGTCGTGGCGGCCCTGCTGGCCCATCCCCGGCTGGAGCGGGCGCCCGGCCCCGAGGCCGGCGCCGCCGCGGTGACCGACCTGGCCGGGTACGCGACGGGCGAGGTGCCGTTGCTCGTCCGGCGGAGAGGGAACGAGGCGGTGGCACTGGTCACGGCGGCTTTCCCGGAGATCGGCGCGCACCCGTTGCGGCCGTCCGGCTCCCGGCCCGAGCCGCTGCGCAGCACGTCCGTCACCGTCCGGGCCGCCGTGGCCGAGGCCGAGGTCTGGGACCCGGCGACCGGCTCGCGGCGCCCGGCCCGCGTCACCGTCGGCGAGGGCGGTGCCCTCTCCACCGTCGAGGTGCCGCTGGACGGCGCGCCCGCGGTCCTGGTGGTCTGGCGTGAGGGCCGTCCGGCGCCGACACCGGCCACGGGTGGGACGGCCGCCCGGGTCCTCGACCTCTCGACCGGCTGGCAGGGACGGCTGGTCCCCACGATGGACAACACCTGGGGCGATCTGGCCCTCCCGCCCGCGTCGTCCGTGGCGGAGCCGCAGATCTGGACCATGCGGTGGAGCGAGGGCGGGGCGTGGGAGCGGTCCCGGGTCACGTACGGCAACCGGGTCCGGGTCCTGCCCCCGGTGCCGCTCGACGAGCTGCCCGAGCCACTGGACGCGGCGGCTGCCCAGCGGGTCCTGGCCGGTGAACTGCCCCTCGTGCCGCCGGGCTCGCCCTGGGAGGCCGCGGTGTACTCGCCGAGCCGGGGGCACCCGGACCAGGGCGGGTTGCTGGGCACGAAGGGCCTGGTGGGCGAGGAGTTCATCCGCGTCCCCGTGCCGGTCGGCGCGACGGCCGCCCGGGTCCGGACGATCGTCGCGACCGGCCGCCGGGGACCTGCCGAGCTGCATGTCGGCGCGGAGGCGGTCAAGCGGGTGTGGTGGAACGGGCAGCCGCTGAAGCCGGACGGCGGCGGCTGCGTGGCGTCCGCCGCGGTCGTGGTCCACGACCGCGATGTGCTGGAGTACGAGCTGTCGGACGCCCAGGACCGGCCCTCGACGATCTCGGCCACCGCCGCCACGGCGCTCGGCAGCTTCTTCTGCCTGACCGGGCCGGGAGGGCCGGGGCCCCGCCCGCGGTTCATGCGCCCGCCCGACGGGGTCCGGGCCGACGGCCGGGTGACCTGCCGCGCCCGGTTCGCGGTCCGGGGCGGCGACGCACGCGCGGTGCTCGTCGTGGGTGCCGCCTGTGCCGTGACCGTGCTGCTCGACGGAGAGGTGGTGGCGCGGCAGGAGAAGGCGGAGTACTACGAGGCGGACTGGGGAGCCGTGCCGGTGTTCTTCCGTCACGAGGTCGAACTCGGGGCGCGCGAACACACGCTGGAGGTCGTGACCGACAGCGATGACGCCCGGGACGCGGTGTTCGTCGACCTGGTGGCGCACTCGGGGTCCGGGGGGACGACGGCTCTGGTCAGTGGGGCCGGCTGGGAGGCCGAGACGGGGGCGTGGCGGGGCCGGACCGTCGAGGACGACCGCAGGCGGGGCGAGTTGCAGCACTGCCACGCCGCCGTACGGCCGCATCCGCTGCCGGACACAGCTTGGCTCAACGGCCGCCCGGAGCTCGGCGGCCCCGTGTGGCCGTCGCGCTGCACCGATGACGTCCACGAGGTGCCGCAGCGTTTCCGCTTCACCGTCCCGTCCGGAACGGTGTCGCTGGAGCTGCCCTTGGCGTTGCCCGCGCGGGTGCGGGTCGGAGACGACGAGGAACGGGCCTTGTCCCGTGAACGGTTGACGCTTCGGGCGCCGCTCGCGGCTGTCACGGCGGTCGAGGTCGTCACCGAGCCCACGGCGTTCCTGCGGGGTGGTTCGGCCTGGCGTGGGCCGGTGCGGGTGCGGACCGTGCCGGCACCGCTGCGGCTGGGCGACTGGCGCGAGCAGGGCCTGGGCGGCTGGAGCGGGGGCGTGACGTACACGCGGGCGGTGGAGGTGCCTGCCGGGTGTGATCCGGTGCTTGATCTCGGGCGGGTGCGGGGCAGCGTGGAGGTGGCGGTCGACGGGGAGTTCGCCGGTGAGGCGTTCTGCGCGCCCTACCGCTTCCCGTTGCGCGGTGCCGCCGGGCGGACGGTCCGGCTGGAGGTGACGGTGCGGGGGACGCTGGCGCCGTATCTCGCCGAGGCCACTCCGACCGCCTGGGCCTTCCCGTCCCAGTTGCCTTCGGGGCTGTTCGGGCCGGTGACGCTGGAGATTCCGGCCCGGGGCCGAGATCTGCCGTCCTTGGAGGACCCGTGGTGAGGCGTCCGCGAGGCCACCACCGTCCGCGCTACGGGGTCTGGTTGCCGGCAGGGGGCCGGGTGGAGTCGCGCCGGACGAGGCCCGGGGCGAAGACGCGGGTCTCGTGCAGGTGATCCGCGCGGGCCTCGATCTCGTCGAGCAGCATCTCCACGGCCGCACGGCCGAGTTCCTCGACGGGCTGCCGGACCGTCGTCAGGGTCGTCGCCCCGAAGGTCGCCACGTCGAGGTCGCCGTAGCCGACGACCTGCACGTCCTCGGGGATGCGCACGCCCCGCTCGGTGAGCCCCCGGCACAGGCCGGCGGCGAGGAAATCGTTGGTGCAGAACACCCCGTCGGGCAGTTCCTTCAGGCCGCGGGCGATCTCCGTGCCGTGGGCGACGGTCATCCGCTCGGCGACGACCTGGCCGAGCCGGGCCTCGCGCCGGCTGCGCACGGCCTGCCGGGCGCCCTGGTAGCGGTCGGCGCATTGCCGTATGCCGCGCTCGCCGTTGACGACGAGCAGGTCGCGGGCACCGCTGTCGAGGAGGTGCTGGACGGCGATGCGGCCGCCGGCGATGTCGTCGACGGAGGCCGAACAGCCTTCCCGGTCGGGCATCGCGCGGTCGGCCAGGACGAGCGGGATGCCCCGCTCGCGCAGCCGGGCCAGCCGGCCGGGGTCGGCGCTGAGCGGCACGACCACGACACCGACGGCCCGCTGCTCGACGAGCATGCTGAAGTAGCCCTGCTCCCGTTCCGGGTCGTCCCCGCTGTGGCACAGGACGAGGGAGTAACCGTGGGCGTAGGCAGCGTCGGCGGCGCCTCGCGCGATGCGCGCGTAGAAGGAGTTGGTGACGTCGGGCAGCACCAGCCCGATCGCGGAGGCGCGCCCGGTGCGCAGGCCCGCTGCCCCCGGGTGGGGGACGTAGTCGAGCGCGGCGACCGCGACACGGACACGCTCGGCGGTGCGGGCGTTGACCCGCTCGGGCCGGTTGAGCACGTTCGAGACCGTGGACACCGAGACACCGGCGGCGGCCGCGACGTCCTGGATGCGGGCGGGGCGTGCCGGAACGGCGTCCACCCCCTCGCTGTAGCAGCCGTGCGACCAGGCACGACGGTGACCTTCTCGGGCGCCGAAAGTATAACGCGACCGGGTGTGGAACGTTTTTACACCGGCCGGAGCAGGGACCGGCAGACGAGCGACCAGTGATCAGCTTTCGGCGATCGGCGTTAAGCGATCAGGACTGCACCGTGCCGGACACCGCGCCGCTCGGCGCCGCCGCGCCGGTCCCGAAACGGATGCCCTTGGCCTCCTTGCCGAGTGCGCTCAGCAGGATCACCACGGCCAGGGTGGGCACGATGGTCCACGCCATCGCCGACGGATAGCCGTGACGCTCGGCCACTCTCCATCGCGAGGGCCGCGCCCAGGCCCCACTCGCCGCCCATGCCGATGCCGTAGAGCAGGCGCAGCACCAGCAGCACCGTGTAGTTCGGCGCGAAGACGCAGGTGAAGCCGACGATCGATTCGCACTGCTGCCTCCCGGAGTCCGCAGCCGAGGCTGGGCAGGCGGCGACGGGAATCGGGCAAAGCACGGACCAGGATTGGACCAAGAGCCCCGGCGGGCGCCGAGGCCGCGTCGGTCGGCGTGCCGGACGCCTCGTGAGCGTCAGCGGCGCTCGGGAACCCGCCGTTCCGGCGTAGCGACCGTGCCGGAGGCCGCCGCGTCGAGCAGACGGCGGAAGGTGGGGCACTCCAGGTGGCGCGGTGCCGGGCAGGCGGCGGCGTGCCGCAGGGAGTCCCGCAGCACGCCCAGTTCGCTGATTCTGCGGTCCAGTTCGTCCGCCTTGGCCGACAGCATCCGCCGGTCGATGTGCGGCTGCCCGTCCGGTGCGAACATCCGCGCGATCTCGTCGAGCGAGAACCCGGCCGTCCGTCCCAGCGCTATCAGCGCCAGCCGCTCCAGGACACCGGGGTCGTACTGACGCCGCAGACCGCGCCGGCCGGTCGGGGCAATCAGCCCTTTCTCCTCGTAGAACCGCAGCGTCGAGGCGGGCACTCCGGCGCGGTGCGCCACTTCCGCGATGTCCAGATCTGTCATTGTCTTGACCTCAAGTCGACTTGAAGTAGAACGCTGTCATCCCGTCCCGACGAAGGCAAGCAGAGGGAGAGACCACGATGGATGCCTCACGCAGGTCCTACGACGAGCAGGCCGCCCGCTGGAACGGGCCCGCCGGCCATGCCTGGGTGGATCTCCAGGGGTTGCTGAACGACATGTTCAGGCCCTTGGAGGAGTTGCTCGTCGACGCGGTGGCCACCGAGCACCCGGCACGTGTGCTGGACGTGGGCTGCGGTACGGGCGGCATCACCCGGGCCGTCGCGCGCCGGACCGGTCACTGCGTCGGGGTCGACATCTCCGGCCCGATGATCGAGGAAGCCCGGGCGCGTGCCGAGCAGGAGGGCGTCGCGGCGTCCTTCATCCAGGCCGACGCGCAGGAGTACGCGTTCGAGCCCGCCGCGTTCGACGCGGTCGTCTCGCGCTTCGGGGTCATGTTCTTCAGCGACTCCGTGCGGGCCTTCACCCATATCCGGAGCGCGGTGAAGGACGGGGCGGGGCTGCGGTGCCTCGTGTGGCGGGGCGCCGAGGAGAACCCGTTCATGACGACGGCCGAGCGGGCCGCGGCCCCGTTCCTGCCGGAGCTTCCCGCCCGGCAGCCCGACCAGCCGGGCCAGTTCGCCTTCGCGGACCCGGATCGGGTGCACCGCATCCTGTCGGACAGCGGCTGGTCCGGGATCGACATCCAGCCGGTCGACGCGGTCTGCACCCTGCCCGAGCGGGACCTCGTCACGTACTTCACCCGGCTCGGTCCGCTCGGCACGGTCCTGCCCGGGACCGACGCGCGGACCCGGGCGGAGATCGTCGAGGTGGTCCGGCCCGCCTTCGACCCGTTCGTGGAGGGCACGGAGGTCCGCTACACCGCGGCCTGCTGGATGGTCTCCGCACGGTCCGCCGACGCGAAACTTTCGTGACGTCCTGGCCCCTTCTCCGGGCGCGGGCGACCGGCGCATAGTGAGATCACGATGACCCAGAAGAGAGCGCTGGTGGTCCGGGGCGGCTGGGAGGGGCACCAGCCGGTCGAGGCCACGAACCTGTTCCTGCCCTTCCTCCGGAGCCAGGGGTACGCTGTCCGTGTCGAGGAGTCGACGGCGGTCTACGCGGACGCCGCCGAGATGGCCGGCACCGACCTGGTCGTGCAGTGCGTGACGATGTCGGAGATCACGCCCGCGCAGTTGGCGGGGCTGACCTCCGCGGTCGTGGCCGGTACCGGCTTCACCGGCTGGCACGGCGGCATCGCCGACTCCTTCCGCGCCTCCTCGGACTATCTGCACCTGGTGGGCGGCCAGTTCGCCACGCACCCGGGCAAGGAGCCGTGCGAGCGCCGGGGTGAGGCGGCGGACAACTTCCTGCCCCACACCATCTCCCTCACCGAGGCCGGGCGGGCGCACCCGATCACGGCCGGCATCGAGGACTTCGCGCTGGAGACCGAGCAGTACTGGGTGCTGCACGACGACCTCATCGACGTCCTGGCCACCACGACGCATCCCGTCCGGCCGTGGCAGCCCTGGCACCGGCCGGTCACCTCACCGGCGGTGTGGACCCGCCGGTGGGGGGCGGGGCGGATCGTGGTGACGACCCCGGGGCACAGCGTCGACGTGCTGGAACACCCGCAGTTCCGCACCATCATCGAGAGGGGCATGCTGTGGGCGACGCGCACCGCGTCGGGGTCGTAGGGCTCGGCGTCATCTCCCGCGCGTACCTGGACACCCTCGTGGGCCGTCCCGGTGTGCGGGTCACCGCGGTCGCCGACCTCGACGCCTCCCGGTCGGCCGCGGCCGCCGCCGAACTGCCCGGTGCCCGGGCGCTGTCGGTCCAGGAGCTGCTGAGCAGCCCGGACGTGGACACGGTGCTGAACCTCACCACCCCGGCGGCGCACGCGGAGATAGCCCTCGAGGCGATCCGGCACGGCAAGAACGTCTACGGGGAGAAGCCGCTGGCGGCGGGCCTGGAGGACGCCCGCGCCGTGCTGGACGCCGCCGCGCGGGCGGGCACCGGGGTGGGCTGTGCTCCGGACACCGTACTGGGTACGGGAGTTCAGACCGCGCGGGCCGCCGTGGAGGCGGGCAGTGTCGGGCGCCCCCAGTTCGCCTCGGCCGTGATGGTGACCCCGGGCCATGAACGCTGGCACCCCCACCCCGACTTCTACTACACGGCGGGCGGAGGGCCGCTGCTGGACATGGGCCCCTACTACCTCACCTCACTGGTGCATCTGCTGGGTCCGGTGCGGGCGGTGATCGGGGCTGCGGGGCGGTTGCGCGCCGAGCGGGTCATCGGCTCGGGTCCGCGCGCGGGCCGGCGCATACCGGTCGAGGTGGACAGCCATGTCTCCGGAGTGCTGGAGCACGTGGGCGGGACCCTGACGACCCTCACGACGAGCTTCGACGGGGTGGCCACCACGGCCGCCCCGATCGAGGTGCACGGGGAGAGCGGCACCCTCGCGGTCCCCGACCCGAACCGCTTCGACGGCGAGGTGCGCCTCCACGCCCTCGGCGACGACCGCTGGCGTCCCCTGCCGGTGTCGGCGGGCTACGTGGACGGCGCACGCGGTGTCGGCCTGCTCGACTTCGTCACCGCCGACGGCGAGCGGGCACCGCGCGCGAACGGTGCACTCGCCCTGCACGTGCTGGAGACGATGACGGCCCTGCTGCGTTCGGCGGCCGAGGGGCGGCGCATCGAGCTGACGACGTCGGCGGAGGTGCCCGCGCCCGTGCCTTTGACGCCCGCCGCGCGGTGGCGTGGCCGGCCGGACTGACGTCAGTCCACGGGCCAGGTGTGCGCGGGCGCGTTCATGTGCATGTAGTCCATGTACGTGCCGGTCATCTGCCGCAGTGCCTCCCGGCGGTCGGAGATGCCTGCCTTCTCCAGGTGGTGCACCATCTCCGCCTGCCACAGGGCGCCGTTGCGGCCGGTGACGCAGCGCTGCTCGATGATGCCCAGCAGAGGCTCGCGCCACGCGGCGTCCATGCCGGTCAGCTCCAGGCCCTTGTGGGCCAGGGGCAGCAGACGACGCAACACCAGTTCCGTGACCGGCACTTCGCCGACACCGGGCCAGTACAGGCGGGCGTCGATGCCGTCGCGGGCGGCGGTGTGCAGGTTCTCCTCGGCGACCGAGAAGGACATGCGCGTCCACACCGGCCGGTCCTCGTCGACCAGCGCGCGGGTCAGGCCGTAGTAGAAGGCGCCGTTGGCGATGATGTCGGCCACGGTGGGGCCGGCGGGCAGCACCCGGTTCTCGATGCGCAGATGCGGACCGCTGTCGGTGACGGCGTAGATGGGGCGGTTCCAGCGGTAGATGGTGCCGTTGTGGAGGGTCAGTTCGCCCAGCTGGGGAACGCCGCCGCTGTCCAGTTCCCGCTGCGGGTCCTCGTCCTCGCACAGCGGCAGCAGCGCCGGGAAATAGCGCACGTTCTCCTCGAAGAGGTCGAAGACGCTGGTGATCCAGCGCTCCCCGAACCACACCCGGGGCCGGACGCCCTGTGCCTTGATCTCCTCGGGTCGGGTGTCGGTCGCCTGCTCGAACAGGGGGATGCGGGTCTCGCGCCACAGTTCCTTGCCGAACAGGAAGGGCGAGTTCGCGGCGAGGGCGACCTGCACGCCCGCGATGGCCTGGGCGGCGTTCCAGTAGTGCGGGAACTCCTTGGGGTCGACCTGGAGGTGGAACTGGGTGCTGGTGCAGGCGGCTTCCGGGGTGATGGTGTCGGCGTACGTCGACAGGCGTTCCACCCCGTCGACCCGGATCCGCAGGTCCTCGCCCCGGGCCGCGAAGATCTGCTCGTTGAGGAGGCGGTAGCGCGGGTCGCCGGAGAGGGCGGACTCGCTGACGTCGGACTCGCCCAGCGTCGGCAGGATGCCCACCATGATCAGGTGGGCGCCGACCGCGGCGGCACGGTCCTCGGCGTGGTTGAGGGCGTCCCTGATCGCCTGCTCCCAGGCCCCGGGGCCGCCGGCCGTGAGCTGCCGGGGCGGGATGTTGATCTCCAGGTTGAAGCGGCCGAGCTCACTGGACCAGGCGGGGTCGGCGATCGACCGGAGCACGTCGGTGTTGCGCATCGCGGGCAGTCCGGCGTCGTCCACCAGATTGAGCTCGATCTCCAGGCCGACCTGGGGGCGCTCGCTCTCGAACCCCGACTCGTGGAGCATCCGGGCGAGCACCTCGAGGTCGGTGTGCATCTTCTCCCGGTACCGACGGCGGTCCTCCCGGGTGAACACCAGGGCCGGCACGTCACGTCCCATCTGCCCTCCTGCGCTCTCGCGGCGGCGGGGTCCGCGTTCCCGGCGGACCGGTTACGTCCCAGAGTCGCACCTTGTCCCCGACCCCGCACCCACCTGGCCCGACTTTGTGCCGCCGATAAACAAACCGGTGATGGGAGCGGCGGCCCGACGGGCGGCCGGGGGTCGAAGAGGGGAAGCTGCCGGGGGATGCCGGTGATCCTGTGGGTACCCGTGGCGGTGCCCGTCATGATCACCGGGCCGTACGCCATGCAGAAGGAGGCAGACTCGTGACCGAACAGCAGCACCCCGGCGAGCAGCACCCGACCCCGGAGTTTCCCTCCCAGGACCAGCCGCACCCCGGTTGGACGGGGCCGATGGACCCGCCGCCGGACCATGGTGAGGAGTCCTACCGGGGCAGTGGCCGGCTGGCCGACCGCAAGGCCGTGATCACCGGCGGTGACTCGGGGATCGGCCGCGCCGTCGCCCTGGCGTTCGCGCGCGAGGGAGCGGACGTGCTCTTCACCCATCTGGAGGACGAGAAGGACGACGCCGCCGAGACGGTCCGGCTGGTCGAGGAGGCCGGACGGCGTGCCGTGCCCGTCTCGTGCGACGTGCGCGAGGAGGAGAACTGCCGGGCACTGGTCGAGCGTGCCGTGCGGGAATTCGGCCGGATCGACATCCTCGTGAACAACGCGGCGTACCAGATGTCCCAGCCCGACGGCATCGAGGCGATCACCACCGAGCAGTTCGACCGGGTGCTGCGCACCAACCTGTACGGCATGTTCTGGCTGTGCAAGATGGCCCTGCCGCACATCCCGGAAGGCGGCAGCATCATCAATTCCACGTCGGTGCAGGCGTACAAGCCCAGTCCGCATCTGCTGGACTACGCGACGACGAAGGGCGCGATCGTCACCTTCACGCAGGGGCTGGCGCAGATGCTGATCGAGAAGGGCATCCGGGTCAACGCGGTGGCGCCGGGTCCGGTGTGGACGCCGCTGATCCCGGCGACCCTGCCGGACACCCAGTCGTTCGGGAAGCAGGCCCCCATCGGGCGGCCCGCGCAGCCGGCGGAGATGGCCCCGGCGTACGTCTTCCTCGCCTCGCAGGAGGCGTCGTACATCACCGCCGAGATCGTCAACGCGACGGGCGGGACGCCGCTGCCGTAGCCATCGGGGGCCGCCGCCGGAAAACCCCGGGCTTGTAGTGAGCTCCATGCGGCAGACTCGGCGCCATGGAGACCGCCGAGTTCCTTCAGACGCTGGAGACGGAAGGCCGGTTGCTGGCCGCGGCCGCCGAGGAGGCGGGGACGGAGGCGAAAGTGCCCACGTGCCCCGCCTGGCAGGTGCGCGACCTGTTGCGGCATACCGGAGCCGTGCACCGCTGGGCCGCCGCGTTCGTCGCGGAGCGGATCACCGAAGGCCGCCCGCCGGCCGAACCCACCGATCTCGACGGCGCCGAGCTCATCGCCTGGTACCGCGACAGCCACCGCCACCTCGTCGCCACGCTGGCCGGCGCCGCGCCCGACGTGGAGTGCTTCACCTTCCTGCCCGCGCCGTCCCCGCTGGCCTTCTGGGCCCGGCGGCAGGCGCACGAGACGGCCGTGCACCGGGTCGACGCCGAGTCCGCGCGCGGCGGCGACCCGACGGCCCTCACTCCCGCGTTCGCGACGGACGGCATCGACGAACTCCTGCGCGGCTTCCACGCCCGCCCCCGCAGCCGGGTACGCACCCCCGAGCCGCGGGTCCTGCGGATCCGCGCGGAGGACACCGGCGCGGTGTGGACCGTGCGGCTGTCGCAGGAGCCGCCCGTGACCACACGGGACGCCTCCGGGGCCGCCGACTGCGAACTGTCGGGCCCGGCCGACCGGTTGTACCTGGCGCTGTGGAACCGCGCTCCCCTGCCGGACGCCACGGGCGACCGGGCGCTCGCCGCACTGTGGCGGGAGACGTCGGCGATCTGAGCGGGCTGCCGAGAGACCCGCCGACGGGAGATCAGCCGTCGGTGAGCATCCGCGCCAGCACCGCGCGCTGCACGGGAAGGACCTCACCGTGCAGCGCGCGCCCCTTCGGCGTGAGGCAGACCCGCACGCCGCGCCGGTCCTCGGAACACATGCCGCGCTCGAGGAGCCCCTCCTTCTCCAGCCGGGCGATCAGCCGCGACAGGGCGCTCTGGCTGAGATGGACCCGCTCGGAGATCTCCTGCACGCGGTAGGACGGGACGCCGTTCGGCGTCCGGCACCCGGCGAGGACGTCCAGCACCTCGAAGTCGCTGGCACACAGGCCATGGCCGTGCAGCGCGCGGTCCAGTTCGCACTGCGTGCGCGCGTGCAGCGCCAGAAGGTCCCGCCACCGTTCCACGAGCGTCCGCTCGGCCTGCTGAGCCGCCATGCGCCGCACCGTAACAGAGACCATGTGTCAATGCACCTGAATTAATTGCACTTGCATCTCATGCATGCGCATGTACTCTCTCGGTCATGACCTCTCCGCTCATCTCCCCTGCGGTCGAAGGACGTTGGACTCCACGACTGTGGGGCACCCTGCTCGTGCTCTGCGCCGCGATGTTCCTGGACGCCCTGGACGTGTCCATGGTCGGCGTCGCCCTGCCGTCCATCGGCGCCGACCTCGGTCTGTCGACCTCGGCGCTGCAATGGATCGTCAGCGGCTACATCCTGGGCTACGGCGGTCTGCTGCTCCTCGGCGGACGCGCCGCCGACCTGCTGGGCCGGCGTCAGGTGTTCCTGGTCGCGCTGGCCGTCTTCGCGTTCGCGTCACTGCTCGGCGGGCTCGTCGACTCCGGGCCGCTGCTCATCGCCAGCCGCTTCATCAAGGGCCTGAGCGCGGCCTTCACCGCCCCCGCAGGACTGTCGATCATCACCACGACCTTCCCCGAAGGCCCGCTGCGCAACCGGGCCCTGGCCATCTACACCACCTGCGGCGCGACGGGCTACTCGATGGGCCTGGTCTTCTCCGGACTGCTCACCGAGGCCAGCTGGCGGCTCACCATGCTGCTGCCCGCGCCCATCGCGCTCATCGCCCTGCTCGTGGGCCTGAAGCTGCTGCCGCGCACCGAGCGCGAGCGCGGCCGGGGCGGCTACGACATCCCCGGCGCCGTCCTCGGCACCGCCTCGATGCTGTTGCTCGTGTTCACCGTCGTCGAGGCGCCCGAGGTGGGCTGGGGTTCGGCCCGGACTATCCTGTCCTTCGTCGCCGTCGCGCTGTTCCTGGCCGCCTTCGTCGCCGTCGAACGCCGCAGCCCCAGCCCGCTGATCCGGCTCGGTGTGCTCCGCTCGGGGCCTCAAGTGCGGGCCCAGCTGGGCGCCTTGACCTTCGTCGGCAGCTACATCGGCTTCCAGTTCCTCGTCACCCTGTACATGCAGCAGCTGCTCGGCTGGTCCGCGCTGCACACCGCCCTGGCCTTCCTGCCGGCGGGCGCGCTGGTGGCGCTGTCCGCGACGAAGGTCGGAGCCGTCATCGACCGGTTCGGCACGGCCCGGCTCATGGTGCTGGGCTTCGCGCTGATGGTCACCGGGTACGTGCTGTTCCTGCGCGTCGACCTCGACCCGGTCTACGCGGCGGTGATCCTGCCGACGATGCTGCTGGTCGGCTCCGGATTCGCGCTGACCTTCCCGTCCCTCAACGTCCAGGCCACCAACGGCGTCGACGAGCACGAGCAGGGCATGGTGTCCGGGCTGCTCAACACCTCGGTCCAGGTCGGTGGCGCGATCTTCCTCGCCGTGGTGACGGCGGTGGTGACCGCCAACTCCCCCGAGGGCGGCGCCCCCTCGCCGCAGGCCGTGCTCGACAGCTACCGGCCCGGTCTGGTGGTCGTGACGCTCATCGCCCTCGCCGGTCTGCTGATCACCCTCACGGGCCTGCGACCCCGCCGGGGCCGGTCCGCGGGTCCGTCCGTGGTGATCGCCAAGTCCGTCCCCGAGGAGGCGGAGCGCGTCGCCGTGCGCGACTAGCGCGGACCGGGGGGACCGCCTCCGACCGTGCGCCCGGCGGGCCGAGCGGCCTGCCGGGCGCACCCCCGCGCCGCTCGCCGGGCCCCGCAGGAGGGCGGCGTCCGCTCTCGGGTCGACGCGGTGTGCCGGTCCGGCCGCTCACCGGGGGGAGGGTCAGCCCAGCCAGCCCGGCCGCACCAGCCCCGACTCGTAGGCGAGGACGACCAGTTGGGCACGGTCCCGGGCGCCGAGTTTCACCATCGTGCGGCTGACGTGGGTCTTCGCCGTGAGCGGGCTGACGACCAGGCGGCGGGCGATCTCCTCGTTCGACAGGCCGATCCCTACCAGCGCCATCACCTCCCGCTCCCGCTCGGTGAGCCGGCTCAGGGCGCCGGCCGCCGCCGGTTCCTTGGAGCGGGAGGCGAACTCGGAGATCAGCCGCCGGGTCACTCCGGGCGACAGCAGCGCGTCGCCCGCGACCACGGCCCGTACGGCGCGCAGCAGTTCGTCCGGCTCGGTGTCCTTGACCAGGAAGCCCGAAGCGCCGGAGCGGATCGCCTCGAAGACGTACTCGTCGAGCTCGAAGGTGGTCAGCATGACGACCCTGACGTCTTCGAGATCCGGATCGCCCGTGACCTGCCGGGTCGCGGCGAGGCCGTCCAGGGCGGGCATGCGGATGTCCATCAGGACGACGTCGGGCCGCAGTTCACGGATCCGGCGCACGGCCTCCGCACCGTCGGCGGCCTCCCCGGCCACCTCGATGTCGGGCTGCGCGTCGAGCAGTGCCCTGAATCCCGCCCTCACCAGTGACTGGTCGTCGGCGAGCAGTACGCGGATCACGACTCCTCCTGTACAGGTCCGGCTCCCGTGCCGACGGCAGCCCTCGGCGGCGGTACGACAAGCACCCGGGACTCCCCGTGCGGGGTGCCGCCCGGGGCAGCCGCCCGCACCCGCGCCCCGGGGAGCCCGCCAGGTCGTGTCCGCAAAGTCCCTCCGTCCGCCCGGAGGGCGGGCCCCGCGGCGTCTGGTGCGTGCTCTCGGCGTGCCGGGTGGAGTCCCTCGTACTGGACGTACTTGGGGCTGCGCCCGGTGCGGCGAGAGTACCTGCCGGGCGTCGCGGGGCAGGAGGGACTTTGCGAACACGACCTAGCCCTCATGACGTCGCCGTCCCCGCACCGTACGCGCATCAGGAGTCCTCCCCCGCCGGCCCGGTGACGGTTTCGGCGGACGCCCTCAGAGGCAGGGCGGCGAGCACCCGGAAGCCCCCGTCCGGGCGGGGGCCCGCCTCGACGGTGCCGCCCAGGGCGGCCGCCCGCTCCCGCATCCCGGCGAGCCCGTTGCCGCTGCCGCCCGCGTCGGCGCCGGTCGCGGGTCCGTCGTCGTCCACGCGCAGCCGCAGCACGCCCGCCTCGTGGTCCAGGCGCACCCGCGCGTGCCGTGAACCCGAGTGCCGGACGACATTGGTCAGGGCCTCCTGGACGATCCGGAAGGCGGCGAGGTCCGTGCCGGGGGCGAGGCGCGGCGGCTTCCCCTCGACGTCCACCGTGAGGCCGGCGCTCGCGGCCTGCTCGACCAGTTCGGGCAGGCGGTCGAGCCCGGGCGCGGGGGCGCGGGGCGCGTCGCCGGGGGCGCGCAGGGTGTCGAGCACCTGGCGCACCTCGCCGAGCGCCTCCTTGCTCTGGTCCTTGATCGTGGTGAGGGCCGTGCGGGCCTGCTCGGGGTCGGTGTCGAGAAGCGCGAGCCCGACCCCGGCCTGCACGTTGATCACGGAGATGCTGTGGGCGAGGACGTCGTGGAGCTCGCGCGCGATCCGCAGCCGCTCCTCGTCGGCCCGCCGCCGCGCGGCCTCGGCGCGTTCGGCCCGCTCGCGGACCCACTGCTCGCGCCGGGCCCGGAACAGCTCCGCCAGCGCCGCGATCGCCACCACCCAGGTGGCGACGACGATCTGCTCCCCCCAGGAGGCGGCGGAGTCCCCGGACGGCGGCAGCCACCGGAAGAGCCAGTGGGCCACCAGCACATGCCCGGCCCAGAGCATGCCCATCGCGGCCCACGCCGCCCGGCGGTGCCCGGCGACGATGGCGCCGAAGCAGGCCAGGGCCACGGTGAAGAACACGGGCCCGTAGGGATACCCGGCCCCGAGATAGACCATCACGGCGGCCGCCGTGCCGAACACCACGGCCACCGGATACCGCTTGCGCCACAGCAGCAGCCCTCCGGCCACCAGCAGCAGCACCCGTGCGAAGAGGTCGAGGTGGGCCCGCTCACCCTGCTGTTCGTGGGCGGCGACGTTCGACCCGGCCAGCACGAGCGCCGTCACGAGGACCGTGGATCGCCAGGGCCAGCGGGGCGCCCGCCCTTCCCACCGGTCCCAGCGGGTGGGTCCGTGCCGCCACCACCGCCGCGGACCGCCCCGCGCACGCTGCTCGTCCATACCGGCCACGCTAGACGCCCCGCCCCCACGCCCGCGTCACCCCGGCGTGGTGATCACGCGTACTCCCCGGGAAGTACGCGAGCCCACCGGCGGTTCACGCGGGCCCGGGCTCCAGACCCACCCCGCGGGCGAGTTGTCCCACCGCGTGCCGGAAGAACGCCTCCCGGTCCTCCACCACCCGGTTGAACTGGCCGAACAGCTCGAAGCCGACCAGCCCGAACAGCTGGGCCCAGGCCGCGACGAGCGCGGTCACGACCTCCGGCGGGACGTCGGGGGCGAAATGGGCGACCATCCGTTCGGCCTCCGGTCGGAGGTCGTCCGGGAGCGGGGGCCGAGTCGGGCCGGGAGAGCGGTGGGCGTCGCGGGCGATGCCGATGAGCAGCAGGCCGACGCGGCCGGCGGCGCGGACGGTGGTGTCGGGTGCCGTGTAGCCGGGGACGGGCGTCCCGTAGATCAGCGCGTACTCGTGCGGGTGTTCCAGCGCCCAGCTCCGCACCGCCTCGCAGACCGTGACCCAGCGCTCGAAGGGACCTCCGGCCGCAGCGCCGTGGGCGGCCTCGGCCCTCTCGCCCAGGGAGTCGTAGGCGTCGATGATGAGTGCCGTCAGCAGGTCGTCCCGGCTGGGGAAGTAGCGGTACAGCGCGGAGGAGACCATGCCGAGCTCCCTGGCCACGGCCCGCAGGGAGAGCCGGGCGGCCCCCTCGGCGGCGAGCTGTCTGCGGGCCTCGTCCTTGATGGCCGCGGTGACTTCGATCCTGGCCCGGGCGCGGGCGCCGTGTGCGGTGCTCATGACCGGCAGTCTCCCACGGAAGCAGAGCACTGCACACAGAGGAGAGCAGTGAACTAAAAAGAGAGCAGTGCTCTTGCGCGGATGGACCGGCCTCGTACAGACTGGGTCCGGCAGGAGCGAGAGCGGTGCTCACACAAGAGAGCACCGCTTCGCCATCGACGAGGGGGCCCCATGTCCACGCACGTCCAGAAGCCCGGCTGGTTCACCGTCAACGTCTTCAACCGTCTCGTGGCCTGGCTGACACGCCGCGGCATCAGCGTCTGGGGCTCCCGCGTCCTCGCCGTCCGCGGTCGCAAGAGCGGTCAGTGGCGCACCACCCCGGTCAACCTGCTGACCCTGGACGGCAAGCAGTACCTGGTCGCCCCCCGCGGCCATGTGCAGTGGACGCACAACATGCGCGCCGCGGGCGGGGGCGAACTGCGCCTGGGCAAGCGCGTGGACACCTTCACGGCGGCCGAGGTGGGCGACGACGACAAGGCCCCCGTCCTGCGCGCCTACCTCAAGCGCTGGAAGGCGGAGGTCGGGGTCTTCTTCAACGGAGTGGGCCCCGACTCCCCGGACGAGCAGCTGCGCCGCATCGCCCCCGACCACCCGGTCTTCGAGATCACGCCGACAGCCTGATCACTCCGACGGGCCGGCCTCGCCGCCCGCCGCGGGGCGGCGGTCCAGCGTGGCCAGGGCACGCTGGGCGATCGGGTGCGTGCGGACGATCTCGCCCAGCGACGTCGAACCCCGCGTGATGTCCCTGAACGCCTTCCAGGCCGGGCGGAAGCCCGTCAGCCCGGCGTGGAACAGCCCGGGGCGGCGCATGAACACCGTCAGCAGCCGCTTGCCGACGCTCATCTCCACTCCGAGGCCGGCCTTGACCGCGAACGCGTAGTTGAGGGCCTGCCGGCGCGTGTCCACGGCGTCGTGCGCCTCGGCGATCCGTACCGCCCACTCCCCCGCGAGCCGGCCGGAGCGCAGCGCGAAGGAGATGCCCTCACGGGTCCACGGCTCCAGCAGCCCCGCCGCGTCACCGCACACCAGCACCCGCCCGCGTGACAGCGGCGAGTCGTCGGCACGGCAGCGGGTCAAGTGGCCCGAGGAGATGCTCGGTTCGAAGCCCGCGAGGCCCAGGCGGCCGATGAAGTCCTCCAAGTACCGCTTGGTCGCGGCGCCTTCGCCACGGGCCGAGATGACCCCGACCGTCAGGGTGTCGCCCTTGGGGAAGACCCAGCCGTAACTGCCGGGGATGGGCCCCCAGTCGATGAGCACCCGGCCCTTCCAGTCCTCGGCGACGGTCTCCGGCACCGGGATCTCGACCTCCAGACCGAGATCCACCTGGTCGAGCTTGACCCCGACGTGCGCCCCTATCCGGCTGGCACTGCCGTCCGCCCCTACGACGGCCCGCGCCAGCACCACCTCGCCGCCCTGGAGGACCACCGCCACGGTGCGCCGGTCCGGCACCGACGAGCCGTGCTGCTCGACCCGCTGGACCGTGACGCCCGTGCGCAGCTCTGCGCCCGCCTTCTGCGCGTGCTCGACGAGCTGCTGGTCGAACTCGGGCCGGTTGATCAAGCCGAAGAGCATCTGCCGGGAGCGGCGCGTCCGCGTGAAACGGCCGTTGTGGGAGAACGTCACCGCGTGGACCCGGTCCCTGAACGGCAGCTCGAAGCCGGGCGGCAGGGCGTCGCGCGAGGGGCCGATGATGCCGCCGCCGCAGGTCTTGTAGCGCGGCAGCTCCGCCTTCTCCAGCAACAGCACACGTCTGCCCGCCACCGCCGCCGCGTACGCGGCCGAAGCGCCCGCGGGTCCCGCGCCCACCACGACGACGTCCCACACCTGCCGCACGTCGTCCGCCGAAGAGTTCTCGCTGCTCACGATGGTCTGATACTCCCGATCAAGCCGCCTGCCGCTGTCTCCCGCATCCTACGGCGGCGGTCACCGCAGGCCGCTGTGGGAGGATCGGCGGCGTGGGCGGCCCTTACCCGGGGCCTCGCCCGCACCACACGATCACCGCGTACCGAGAGGTACGCACCCGTACAACGTCGCACCCACGAGGAGCGTGCCCATGTCGTCGAATCCGGTCGCCGAGACCGTCGCCTCGCTGATGCCCAGGGCGAAGGAGGAGCTCGCCGAACTGGTGGCCTTCCGGTCGGTGGCGGACTTCGACCAGTTCCCGAGGAGTGAGAGCGAGGGCGCCGCCCGCTGGGTCGCCGACGCGCTCGCCGCCGAGGGTTTCCAGGACGTGGCCCTGCTCGACACCCCCGACGGCACGCAGTCGGTCTACGGCTTCCTGCCGGGGCCTGAGGGCGCGAAGACCGTCCTGCTCTACGCCCACTACGACGTGCAGCCGCCCCTGGACGAGACCGCCTGGACGACCCCGCCCTTCGAGCTGACCGAGCGCGACGGGCGCTGGTACGGGCGCGGGGCCGCCGACTGCAAGGGCGGCCTGATCATGCATCTGCTGGCGCTGCGCGCGCTCAAGGCCGACGGCGGTGTGCCCGTCCATGTGAAGGTGATCGCCGAGGGCTCGGAGGAGATGGGCACGGGCGGCCTGGAGCGGTACGCCGAGGAGCACCCGGGCCTGCTGGAGGCGGACACCATCGTCATCGGCGACGCGGGGAACTTCCGCGTCGGCCTGCCGACCGTCACCACCACCCTGCGCGGCATGACCATGATGCGCGTCCAGGTGGACACGCTCGCGGGCAATCTGCACTCGGGCCAGTTCGGCGGTGCGGCGCCCGACGCGCTGGCCGCCCTGATCCGCGTGCTGGCCTCGCTGCGCGCCGAGGACGGTTCGACGACCGTCGAGGGCCTGGCCGGGGGCACGGCCTGGGAGGGGCTCGAGTACACCGAGGAGCAGTTCCGGCAGGACGCCAAAGTGCTGGACGGCGTGGAGCTGATCGGCTCCGGGTCGGTCGCCGACCGCATCTGGGCCCGGCCGGCCGTCACGGTCATCGGCATCGACTGCCCGCCGGTCGTCGGCGCCACCCCCTCCGTGCAGTCGAGCGCCCGGGCGCTGATCAGCCTGCGCGTGCCGCCCGGCATGGACGCGGGCGAGGCGACCAAGCTGCTCCAGGCGCACCTGGAGTCGCACACGCCGTGGGGCGCTCGGGTCAGCACCGAACAGATCGGCCAGGGCCAGCCGTTCCGGGCCGACACCACCAGCCCGGCGTACCGGGCCATGGCGGCCGCGATGGCGGTGGCCTACCCGGGCCAGGAGATGCAGTACGCGGGGCAGGGCGGATCCATTCCGCTGTGCAACACGCTGGCCACCCTCTACCCGCGTGCGGAGATCCTGCTCATCGGGCTGAGCGAGCCGGAGGCCCAGATCCACGCGGTGAACGAGAGCGTCTCCCCGCAAGAGCTGGAGCGCCTGTCGGTGGCGGAGGCGCTGTTCCTGCGGAACTACGCGGCGAACTGACCGCTCTGCTCGCAGCAGAAGGCCCTCGTCCTCGGACGGGGGCCTGTCTACCGTCCTCCCATGGACCTCATCGAGCTGCTCCCCCGGCTGCACCTGCTGCGCTTCCCGGTCGGCCAGGCCTATCTGTGGCGCGACGGCGGCGAACTGACGCTGGTCGACGCCGGCCCGGCGGGCTACGGCGACCGGATCGCCGAGGCGGTGACCGCGCTGGGCCGGCACCCGAGGGACGTACGGCGGATCGTGCTCACCCACTTCCACGCGGATCACGCGGGCGGGGCGGCCGAGTTCGCCGCGCTCAGCGGTGCCGAGGTGCTGGCGCACCGGCTGGACGCGCCGGCCGTACGGGGCGAAGCAGCGGGCCCGGAGCCGGTGTTCGAGGACTGGGAGCGGCCGCTGCACGAGCAGGCGCTGAGGCTGCTGCCCGAGGGTGACCACCCCCGGCCCGGGGAGGTCACCGAGGTGTCCGGCGGCGAGGTGCTGGACCTCGGCGGCGGGGCGCACGTCGTGCACGTGCCGGGGCACACGCAGGGCAGCATCGCACTCCATCTCCCGGAGCACGGCGTCGTGTTCACGGGTGACACGGTCGCCGCGTCACCCGCCGACGGCACGGTGATGCCGGGGGTGTTCAACCTCGATCGCGAGCAGGTCCTCGCCGCGTGCCACCAGCTGGCGGAGCTCGGCCCGGAGGTGGCCTGCTTCGGCCACGGCGACCCGGTGACCCGGCAGGCGGCTCGGGCCCTGCGGAGCGCGGCGCTCAGGACCTGATCGAAATCGGGATCGGGATCGGTAGATCAAGATCGGGATCGGGATCGCACCCACCGTGTTCACCGGCCGGCGGCCAGCACCGCCGCGAGGCCTTCTCGCAGATCCTTGACGAAAGACCCGGGGACCTCCAGCGACGGGAAGTGTCCCCCGGCTTCAGGCGTCGTCCATCGGACGATGTGCCGGTACCGCTCCCGCGCCCAGGGGCGCGGGCACTTCTCGGTGTCGCGGGGGTACACACTGATCGCCGACGGGACGTCGACCCGCAGTTCGGGGTCGAGCGAAAGGTGGCTCTCGTAGTAGATACGGGCTGCCGACGCGCCGGTCCGCGTCAGCCAGTAGAGGGTGCGTCGTCGAGAACGCGGTCCATGGACATCGTCTCGAACGGGCTGTCCTCGGTGTCGGACCACTCGGCGAACTTGTCGAGGATCCAGGCGAGCAGACCGACCGGCGAGTCGACTAGCGCATAGCCGATGGTCTGCGGCCGGGTCGCCTGCTGCTTCGCGTACGCCGCGCGCCTGGCCCAGAAGTCGCGGGTTTCCTCGGTCCATGTGCGCTCGGTGGCCGTCAGCCCGTCCGTGGTCAACCCGGGTGGAGCCTGCGCGGTCGTGGTGTGGATGCCGAGAACGTGCGCCGGGAACCTGCCGCCGAGAACCGTGGTGATCACACCTCCCCAGTCGCCGCCATGGGCCAGGAACTCGCGGTAGCCGAGCCTTCCCATCAGTTCCACCCATGCGGCAGCGATCTTCTCGATGCCCCACCCGGTGGTGGCCGGCTTGTCGCTGTGGCCGAAGCCCGGCAGCGACGGGACCACGACGTGGAACGCCGGCGTCTCCGGATCGTCCGGATCCGCCAGCTCGTCCACTATGTCGACGAACTCGGCGATGCTGCCCGGCCAGCCGTGCGTCAAGATCAGCGGAGTGGCATCCGCGCGCGCGGACCGGCGGTGCAGGAAGTGGATTCCCAGGCCGTCGATGATCGTGCGGAACTGGCCGATCCCGTCGAGGCGCGCTTCGAACGAGCGCCAGTCGTAGCCGGTGCGCCAGTGGTTCACGACCTCGACGAGGTCGGCAAGAGGAACTCCCTGTACCCATCGGTGAGGGCCGGGTGCCGCGCGAGAGACCGTCTCGGCTTCCGGCAGCCGCGCCGCGGCCAGTCGGGCCCGCAGGTCGTCGAGGTCGGCGTCGGCCGCGTGGGATGTCCATGCGTGCACCTCACTGGACATGAGTCCTCCTGGTCGTCGTGGGGGGCGGCCGGGACCTGACGCGAACCGGCTCAGACGGTTCTAACAAGGATCACCGCCGATCCGCAACCGGCTGAGGCGGTTCCATGCCGTCAGGGTCGCCGTGAAGCCGGCCGCCGGCACCTCGAACGACCCGCCTAGCCGAGGGCCGGGTCCAGGACGATGTCCTCCTCGCGCGCGGTGACGGACGGCTCCTCGGGGAAGTGGCAGGCGGTCAGATGGCCCGAGGGGCTGCCGTCCACCCGCACCAGCGGCGGTTCCTCCGAGGCGCACTTGTCCTGTGCCTTCCAGCAGCGGGTCCGGAAGCGGCAGCCGGAGGGCGGGTCGATCGGGGACGGGACGTCACCGGCCAGCCGGATGCGTTCGCGCCGGTCGACGGCGTCCGGGTCGGCCTCGGGTACGGCGGACAGCAGCGCGTGTGTGTAGGGGTGCCGGGGGCGGGTGTAGAGGGACTCCCGGTCGGCGACCTCGACGATCTTGCCGAGGTACATCACGGCGACCCGCTCGGAGAAGTGCCGTACGACGGCGAGGTCGTGGGCGATGAAGACGAAGGCGATGCCGAACTCCCGCTGGAGGTCCTGGAGCAGGTTGACGACCTGCGCCTGGATGGAGACGTCCAGGGCGGAGACCGGCTCGTCGGCCACGATCAGCTTCGGCCTGAGGGCGAGGGCCCGGGCGATGCCGATGCGCTGGCGCTGGCCGCCGGAGAACTCGTTGGGGTAGCGGTTGTAGTGCTCGGGGTTGAGCCCGACCGTCTCCAGGAGCTCCTGGGCGCGCTTCTTGTGGCCCTGGGGAGGGTTGATGCCGTTGAGCCGCATCGGGGTCTCGACTATGGTGCCGACGGTGTGCCGGGGGTTCAGCGAGGAGTACGGGTCCTGGAAGATCATCTGGAGGTTGCGGCGGGCCTCCCGCATCCGCCCGGGCGACCGGTGCGTGATGTCCTCGCCGTCGAAGACGACGGAGCCACCGGTGGGTTCGAGCAGCCGGGTGATCAGCCGGCCCGTGGTCGACTTGCCGCAGCCGGATTCCCCGACCAGCCCCAGCGACTCACCGGGTCCGACCGAGAAGTCGATGCCGTCGACGGCCCGGACCGCCCCGATCTGCCGCTGGAAGATGATGCCCTGCCGGATGGGGAAGTGCTTGTGCAGACCGCGTACCTCCAGGAGGTTCTCGCCGGCGGTGCGGTCGGTGTTCTGCCCGGTGAGGGGCTCGGTGGTGCTCACGGCATGTTCCCTTTCGTCCGCCGCCGTCACTGCGCGGCCCGTGCGGCCGCCGCGTCCCGGTCGTCCGGACCGGCCCCGCCGCGGATCTCCCGCTTGGCGTCGTCGCTGAGATGGCACGCGGCGAGGTGGTGTTCGCTGCCGGAGACGAGGCGCAGCTCGGGCCGTTCCGCCGTGCAACCACCCTGCGGCACCCAGCCCTTGTAGGCGCAGCGCGGGTGGAAGGCGCAGCCGTCCGGCAGGTTGATCAGGCTCGGCGGGCTGCCGGGGATCGGGTTGAGCCGTTCGCCGACATCACCGCTGAGGTGCGGCATCGACTGCAACAGGCCCCAGGTGTAGGGGTGCTGGGGCCGCTTGAGCACGTCGTGGGTCGTGCCGTACTCGATGCGGCGGCCGCCGTACATCACCAGGATGTCGTCGGCGACGTCGGCGACCACGCCGAGGTCGTGCGTGATGATGACGACGGCGGAGCCGAACTCCTCCTGGAGGTCGCGGATCAGGTCCAGGATCTGCGCCTGGACGGTGACGTCCAGGGCGGTGGTGGGCTCGTCGGCGATGAGCAGGGCCGGGTCGCACACCAGGGACATGGCGATCATGGCGCGCTGGCGCATGCCGCCGGAGAACTGGTGCGGGTAGTCCCTGACCCGGCGCTCGGGCTGCGGGATGCCGACCCGTTTCAGCATCTCCACCGCGCGCTCCCGGGCCTCCTTCTTGGAGACCTTGTGGTGGACCCGGTAGGCCTCGGCGATCTGGGAGCCGACGGTGAAGAAGGGGTGCAGCGCGGACAGCGGGTCCTGGAAGATCATGGAGACCGTCCGGCCGCGCAGGGCGCGCATCCCGGCCTCGGGCAGGGCGACGAGTTCGCTGCCGTCCAGCCAGATCTCGCCCGAGACCTGGGCGCGGGTGCCCTTGTGCAGTCCGAGCAGAGCCAGTGAGGTCACCGACTTGCCGGAGCCGGACTCGCCGACGATGCCGAGGGTCCTGCCCTTCTCCAGGGTGAAGGAGACGCCGTCGACGGACTTGACGAGGCCGTCCTCGGTCGGGAAGTGCACCCTCAGGTCGCGTACGTCGAGGAAGGGCGCGGGCGCGGGTGTGACGTCCACGGGCTGCGGTGAGGTCGATACGGACACGGGTGTTCCTAAGGACGAAGAAGGGCTCAGGCCAGGCGCACGCGAGGGTCGACGAGGCCGTACACCAGGTCGACGACGACGTTGGCGAGGACGACGAACGTCGCGGCGAAGAGCGTGGTGCCGAGGATGACCGGCAGGTCGGAGTTCTGGACGGAGTCGACCGCGAGCTTGCCGATGCCGTTGATGCCGAACACCGACTCGGTGATGACCGCGGAGCCGCCGATGAGGGATCCGACGTCCATGCCGAAGATGGTGATGATCGGGGTGATGGCGGCGCGCAGTCCGTGCTTGAGGACGACGGTGGCGGCCGGCAGGCCCTTGGCGCGGGCGGTGCGCATGTAGTCCTCGGCGAAGACCTCCAGCATGGAGGAGCGGGTGAGCCGGGTGTACATGGCGAGGTAGACGATGACCAGGGTGGTCCACGGCAGGAGCAGCCCCTGGAACCAGGCGGCCGGGTCCTCGGTGATCGGCGTGTAGCCGGAGGTCGGCAGGATCTGGAACTTGTCGACGAAGAGGTACAGCAGGAGCAGACCGATGAAGTAGATCTGCACCGACACACCGAACAGGGCGAGGCCCACCGCCGCCTTGTCGGCGGCCCGGCCCCTGCGCACCGCCGCGACGGTGCCGAGGCCGACGCCCAGGACCAGGAAGGCCACCGCGGCACCGACCCCGAGGGAGAGGTCCGCCGGGAAGTCCGAGAGCAGCGTGGTCAGCACGGGGGTGTCGGTCTGGAAGGAGACGCCGAGGCAGGGCGCGCCGCAGTGGATGCGCACGCTCTGGTCGCCGAAGTCGCGTCCGGCGACCAGCCCCTTGAGGAACTCCCAGTACTGGGTCAGATAGCTCTGGTCCAGGCCCAGGGAGTGCTTGATCTCCGCGAGCCGGGAGGGTGAGCAGGTCTTTCCGCAGGCCAGCAGGGCGGGGTCGGACGGCAGCGCGAAGAAGATGAAGAAGGTGATCGTGGTGATCACCAGCATGATCACGGCCGCTGCCAGCAGGCGTCTGATGAGGTAACGAAACATGGGGTGCCGGGACCTGACGTGAGTGGGATGCCCGCCGGCGGCCGGGGCCGCCGGCGGGGTGTGGTGGAGACGGTTCCGTCAGTGCTTGATGTAGACGTGGACCAGGCTCGGCTCGGCGAGGATCGTGTCGGAGATGACTCCGCCGACCTTGGAGCCGGACATGTCGCTGAAGTTCATGTACATCAGCGGGACCACGGCGGCGTCCTTGAGGATCTGCTCGTCCATCTGGCCGTAGGCCGCGTTGCGCTGTCCGACGTCGGTCATCCTGGCGGCCTTGTCGATCAGGGAGTTGACCTTGGGGTCGTTCAGGTAGGAGAGGTCCTGGTTCGACTGCGGGTTCTTCGCGATGAGGCGGCCGTCGAAGAGAGTGGGCAGCACCGTGGAGGCGTTGGGCCAGTCGGCGATCCAGTCGCCCCAGGTCAGGTCGTACTGGTTCTTGGTGTTGTCGATGGTGCTGAAGTAGTTGGCCGCGTCGATGGGCGTGATGTTGACGCGGATGCCGATGCGTCCCAGCGCGGTCTTCACGGCGTCGGCGAAGTGTTCCTGGGTGGGGGTGTTCTCCACGGCGATCGACATGGTGGGCTTGGGGTTGCCCGCCTGCTTCATCAGTTCCTTGGCCTTGGCGAGGTTGCCGGCCGGGTTGGCGCTGTACAGGCTGAACTTCTTGTAGCCGCCGATGCCGGGGCTCAGCATCGTGGTGGCGTAGTCGCCGTACGCGGAGCCGCCGAACGCGCCGCGCACCGTGGTCTTGTCGATGGCGTACTCGATCGCCTGACGGACCTTCAGGTCCTTCACCCGGGTGGTGTTGATGGCCAGGTAGTTGATGCCGGGCGCCGGGATCTTGTAGTAACGGCTCTTCAGCGAGGGGTCGTTGGCCAGCTGGGACAGGTCGGAACCGGCGATCGGCCACTGCTGGATCGACGTCTGCGCGGTGCCGGCGTCGGCCTTGATCTGCTGGTCGATGGCCGACTCGTCCTGGCCGAACCGCACGTCGATCTCGTCGACGTTCTGCTGCCGGATGGGGTCGGTCGACTGGGACCAGTGGGTGTTGCGGGTGAGGACGAGTTCCTTGTTCTTGGTGTACGACTTGATCATGTACGGGCCGTCGGACCAGACCTTGGTGTCGTAGGTCGAGCCGGTGTCGTGGGCCTTCGGCACGGCCGCCCAGCCGGTCATGGCGGTGGTCTCGTTGAAGTCGGCCACCGGCTGGTTGAGGTGGAAGACGATCGTGTACTTGTCCGGCGTCTGGATGGAGTCGAGCTGCTTGCCCTGGTAGGGGCCCTTGTAGTCGGCGCCGCCGACGAGCCACTGGGCCGCGTAGGGCGGGCCGCCGTTGATGTCGGAGGAGAAGAACCGCTCGACTCCGTACTTGACGTCCGGTGCGGTGACCTCGGTGCCGTCCTGGTACTTGACGCCGTGCTTGAGGTGGAAGGTCCAGACGGTGGCGCCCTTGGAAGGCGTGCCGGTGTCGGTGGCCAGGTCGCCGACGAGCTTCGGCTGGGAGCCGGTCTCGTCCCAGCCGGTCAGGTTCCGGACGATCTCCTGGTCCATGCTCGAGCCCTCGGTCGTGTAGACGCGCTGGGGATCGAGATGGTCGAAGTCCGCCTTGTCGAGGACGGTCAGGGTGCCGCCCTTCCCGGGGGTGCCGCTGCCGCTGGTGCTGGAGGACCCTCCGCACGCGGTGGCTCCGAGGGCGATCGCCACGGCGGTTGCCGCGAGAGCGACCGTGCGGGATCTGCGCGTTCTGCGCGTCATGGGGGAAACTCCGTTCTTGCTACGGGCCCGGCGGGCGTTCGTGGGACCGCCGGGCCGATATGTCGGGGGTGGCTTGTCAGCCGCGCCGGGCGCGGGGGTCCAGGGCGTCCCGGACGCCGTCCCCGAGGAGGTTGAGCGCCAGGACCAGCAGGAGGAGCAGGACGCCGGGCACGAAGAGGTACATCGGGTCCTGGAGGAAGAACTGGGAGGCGTCCGACAGCAACGCTCCCCAGTCGGGGTTCGGCGGGATGACACCGACACCCAGGTACGACAGCGCCGCCTCGGTGGTGATGTTCTGCGGGACGGCGAGCGCGAAGGAGATCAGGATCGGCGCCCAGAGGTTGGGCAGCAGCTGCCGGAAGAGGATGTGCCGTCGGCCGGCGCTCATCAGCCGTGCCGCGTCGACGAACTCCCGCTCGCGCAGGGACAGGACCTGTCCGCGGACGAGCCGGGCGGTGTAGGCCCAGGCGAACACGGCGATGTTGAGGACCAGGACGAGCAGCCGGAGGTTCTCGTCGGTGCCGCCGTGGCTGTTGGTCTGCAGGGCGTTCTGGATCACCGGGGTGAGCGCGATGATGAACAGCAGCTGCGGGAACGCCAGCATCACGTCCATGATCCGGGACAGCAGGGAGTCGACCCAGCCGCCGAAGTAGCCGGCGGCCAGCCCCGCGACGACGCCGACGGCGGTGGACAGCAGTGCCGAGGCGAAGCCCACGTAGAGGGAGGTGCGCAGACCGTAGACGATGCGGGCGAACAGGTCGTAGCCCGTGCCCGGTTCGACGCCGAGCAGGTGCTGGGCGCTGACGCCGCCGAGCGATCCGTAGGGGAAATTCCCCGTGTCCGGATTGATCGCCTTGTTGTCGGGGGTGATCGGCCCCCAGCCGGTGAGCGCGGTGAGGACCGGTGCGAGGAGCGCGATCGCGATGAACAGGAGGGTGGCCGCCAGGGCGACCGTGGTGACCTTGTCCCGCCTGATCCGACGCCAGGCCATCCGGGCCGGTGAGCGGCCGGCGACAACCGTGCCGCCGGGTCTGGAGGCCTGCGTCGACGGTTCGGTCAGCAGCGTGGTGCCGCCGCCGGTGTCGACCGGCTGGTGTTGCGTGGTCATCGTACGGACATCCCGGATCTGCCCCTGGGGCAAGGAAATTGGGTGGCGGTCGTTGCTTCCGCCGTGAGACTCTGCGGACTTTCGCAACGGCGTGCGAGTCCGGTCAAGCCGCGCAGGGGCGAGAAAAGGGATTGTTTGCGGACATGGAAAAGTGTTGACGAGAGTGGGGAATGCGATTACCCGGCGCGTGAAGGTCTGCGGGAGATTCCTTGGGCAGCGATTGGCCGTGGCTCCGCCGCCGCTTTCCCTCGCTTTTCCCTCGGAATTCCCCGCGCCGGGTAAAGAGACCCGTGCGTGAAACCCGGTCGTCAGCCGACGGGTACCCCGGCCTCCAGATAGAACGCCGCTCCGCGCTCCCGGGCCCTCAGGGCCCAGCGCAGCCGCTCGTAGCGCACCGGGGGCAGCAGACCGGCGGCCTCCTCCTCGGTGACGAACCGCCAGGCGCGCAGCTCGGGACCGGGCAGCAGCAGCCGGCCCGCCTCACGGGAGTGCAGGAGGCCGCCGTCGAAGAGCAGCCGCAGACCGCCGAACCCGGGGGGCACGGGACGCTCCCAGTCGACGACGAGCAGGCGCGGCACCTCGTCGAGGTGGATGCCGGTCTCCTCGGCGACCTCGCGCATCCCGGCGCGTGCGGGTGCCTCACCGCGTTCGACGACGCCGCCGGGGAACTCCCAGCCGGCCTTGTACGTGGGGTCGACGAGCAGGACCCGGTCCTGCTCGTCGAAGAGGAGCACTCCGGCGGCGAGCGTCTCGGCGGTGGGCTCGGGCGTCTGCACGATGTCGCAGACGGGCGCGGCACCGCTGGAGACGGCCTCGGCGATGCGGACGGCCGTCTCGTAGGGCGTCAGGTCGCTGGTGTCGACCGGGTGGGCGTCGGCGGTCAGCCAGGAGGCGAGGGCGGCGCGGTAGGGCTCGATGTGGTCGGAGGACCACCGGCGTATTCGTATCTCGCCGTCGGGCAGGTCCCGCGGTACGTCGCGGCTCGCCGTGCGTTCCCGCAGTATCGTTTCGGCCGGAGTGAGCAGGATGTGACTGACCGGAATCCTGCGTGCGGCCAGGCCGCCGAAGATCTCGTCGCGGTACTCCTGGCGCAGCAGGGTCATGGGCACGATGAGGGTCCCGCCGAGTTCGGCGAGCATCGCGGCCGCCGTGTCGATCACGAGCCGTCGCCAGATCGGCAGGTCCTGGAAGTCGCCGGCCTCGGCGAGGCGTTTGGGCGGCAGCAGGTGGGCGAGCGTGCCGCCGATGACCTCCGGGTCGAAGAGCGTGCTGTTCGGGATCAGTTCGATCAGCTCCCGTGCGGCGGTGGTCTTCCCCGCACCGAACGCGCCGTTGATCCAGACGACGGTCACAGGTCCCCCTCTTCTGTTGGCCCCCTGAGGCTTGCCCGCTCCACCCTGCCACGGAAACCAGCCGCAGTTGAGGGCGCATGACGACGGCGCCGGCGCCCCCCTGTGGCGGGAGCACCGGCGCCGTGCGGGCGGGCCGTGGGCCGTCAGCCCTTCTTCTTCTGCTGGCTGCCGTCCTCCCGGTCCAGGGACAGGCTGTCCTTGGCGACGGTCTCGTCGAGGGTCTTGAGGGTCTCGTCGACGCTCAGGGTGCCCAGACCGTCCCCGAGGGCGTGCGAGGGGGTGACCGCCGCGACGACGAAGCCGGTGGCGAGGGAGGCGATGGCGAGCATGCTGCGCTTCTTCATGCCCGACTCAACTGCCGGACCCGCTCCGGGGTAACGCGGCCGCGTACGACCGGGCGACACGGGACGTCACGCTCAGTCGCCGTCCCGTTCGGCGGCCCACTCCCCCGGGCCGCCGCCGCGCCACTCGATGAGCCCCGTGGCCGCCACGTACGTCTCGTCCGCGTCCTCGATCCCGGCCCGCCGCAGGAACTCGGCCACGTCGAGGGGGCCGTAGGCGATGCCGAGGAACTGGTCGTCCACACGGACCCGACGGCCGCCGTCCGCGGCGGGCGGGTAGACCACGACGGGTTTCACGGACGCCATGGCACCAGGGTGCGCGGGGAGTGCGCCGGCCGCGCGCCGGGCTGGGCCGTTCGGCCCGGGGGCCCTCGCGGCGTGCACCTGGCGCGGACCGGACCCCGGGGGCGCCGGCGGTTCGGGACGGCGCCCTTCCTGGTGCCGTCCCGGCGGCTCGCTCAGGCGCCCACGTAGGCCGCCAGGTGCTCACCGGTCAGCGTGGAGCGGGACTCGACGAGGTCGGCCGGAGTGCCCTCGAAGACGATCCGGCCGCCGTCGTGGCCCGCGCCGGGGCCGAGGTCGATGATCCAGTCGGCGTGCGCCATGACCGCCTGGTGGTGCTCGATCACGATGACCGACCTGCCGGAGTCGACGAGCCGGTCCAGCAGGCCCAGCAGCTGCTCCACGTCCGCGAGGTGCAGGCCGGTGGTCGGCTCGTCGAGGACGTACACGCCGCCCTTCTCACCCAGGTGCGTGGCCAGCTTGAGCCGCTGGCGCTCGCCGCCGGACAGCGTGGTCAGCGGCTGGCCGAGCGTGAGGTAGCCGAGCCCGACGTCGACGAGCCGCTCCAGGATCCGGTGCGCGGCCGGGGTGCGGGCCTCGCCGCTGCCGAAGAACTCCTCGGCCTGCGTCACCGGCATCGCCAGCACCTCGCTGATGTCGCGGCCGCCGAGCCGGTACTCCAGCACCGACGCCTCGAACCGCCGGCCCTCGCACTCCTCGCAGGGGGTGGCGACGCTCTGCATGATCGCCAGGTCGGTGTAGATGACACCGGCACCGTTGCAGGCGGGGCAGGCACCCTCGGAGTTGGCGCTGAACAGCGCCGGCTTCACGCCGTTGGCCTTGGCGAAGGCCTTGCGGATGGGGTCCGCCAGCCCGGTGTACGTCGCCGGGTTGCTGCGCCGCGAGCCGCGGATCGGGGTCTGGTCGATCGCCACCACGCCCTCGTCGGCGGGGATCGAGCCGTGCACGAGGGAGCTCTTGCCCGAACCGGCGACGCCGGTGATCACGGTGAGTACGCCGAGCGGGATGTCGACGTCGACGCTCCGCAGGTTGTTCGCCGAGGCGCCCCGGATCTCCAGCGCGCCGGTGGGCTTGCGGACGGACGGCTTGATCTTGGCCCGGTCGTCGAGGTGCCGGCCGGTGACGGTGCCGCTGCCCCGCAGCCCTTCCAGGGTGCCTTCGAAGCAGACGGTGCCGCCCGCCGTGCCGGCGCCGGGGCCGAGATCCACGACGTGGTCGGCGATGGCGATCGTCTCCGGCTTGTGCTCCACGACGAGCACGGTGTTGCCCTTGTCCCGCAGCCGCAGCAGGAGGTTGTTCATCCGCTGGATGTCGTGCGGGTGCAGGCCGATGGACGGCTCGTCGAAGACGTACGTGACGTCGGTGAGCGAGGAGCCGAGGTGGCGGATCATCTTGGTGCGCTGCGCCTCACCGCCGGAGAGTGTGCCCGAGGACCGGTCGAGCGAGAGGTAGCCGAGGCCGATCTCCACGAACGAGTCCAGGGTGTGCTGGAGCTTGGCGAGCAGCGGCGCCACCGACGGCTCCGCCAGGCCGCGCACCCACTCCGCCAGGTCGCGGATCTCCATCGCGCAGGCGTCGGCGATGTTGACCTCCCCGATCTTCGAGGAGCGGGCCAGTTCGCTGAGCCGGGTGCCGTCGCACTCCGGGCACCGGCTGAAGGTGACCGCCCGGTCGACGAAGGCCCGGATGTGCGGCTGCATCGACTCGCGGTCCTTGGAGAGGAAGGTCTTCTGGATCTTCGGGATCAGCCCCTCGTAGGTGAGGTTGACGCCGTTGATCTTCACCTTGGTCGGCTCGCGGTACAGGAAGTCGTGCCGTTCCTTCTTCGTGTACTCGCGGATCGGCTTGTCCTTGTCGAAGAAGCCCGACTCGGCGATGACCCGCACCACCCAGCCGCCCCCGGTGTAGGTGGGGATGGTGAAGGGCTCCTCGGAGAGCGACTTGGAGTCGTCGTAGAGCTGGGTGAGGTCGATGTCGGAGACCGAGCCCCGGCCCTCGCAGTGCGTGCACATGCCGCCGGTGCGGCTGAAGGACACCTTCTCGGTCCTGGTCTTGTCGGCCCCCCGGTCCACCGTGAAGCCACCGCTCGCCGAGACCGAGGCGGTGTTGAAGGAGAACGCGCCGGGCGGGCCGATGTGGGGCCTGCCGAGGCGGCTGAAGAGGATCCGCAGCATCGCGTTGGCGTCGGTGGCGGTGCCGACCGTGGAGCGGGGGTCGGAGCCCATGCGCTGCTGGTCGACGGCGATCGCGGTCGTCAGCCCGTCCAGCACGTCGACATCGGGCCGGGCCAGGTTGGGCATGAAGCCCTGGAGGAAGGCGCTGTAGGTCTCGTTGATCAGACGCTGCGACTCCGCCGCGATCGTGTCGAACACCAGCGAGCTCTTGCCCGAGCCGGAGACGCCGGTGAACACCGTGAGCCGGCGCTTCGGGATCTCGATGCTGACGTCCTTGAGGTTGTTCTCGCGTGCGCCGTGCACGCGGATCACGTCATGGCTGTCGGCAACGTGCGGCCCGGGCGACTGTCTGTCCGTCGTCGTGGCCTTGCTCATGGTGTCTCCATCTGTCGGGCGGCGCTGCCGCGCTCGGACGATCTCGTTGCCCCGCGCCGCTCCCGGGGGAGCGGCGCGGGCCGTGCGGTGCGGTGCGGGGGCCGCTACGACGCCTTCAGCTGCTGGATGCGGACCATGTTGCCCGCGGGGTCGCGGAAGGCGCAGTCGCGAACGCCGTAGGGCTGGTCCACCGGCTCCTGGACCACCTCGGCGTCGCCCGCCTGCACCCGCTCGAAGGTGGCGTCGACGTCGGTGGTGGCCAGGACGATGCTGGCGTAGGTGCCCTTGGCCATCATCTCGGCGATGGTGCGGCGCTCGTCCTCGGTGACGCCGGGGTCGGCGGCCGGCGGGTGCAGCACGATGTTCGTGCCGGGCTGGCCGACGGGGCCGACCGTGATCCAGCGCATGCCCTCGTACCCGACGTCGTTTCTGACTTCGAAGCCGAGGGTGTCGCGGTAGAACGCCAGGGCGGCGTCCGGGTCGTCGTGCGGAAGGAAGCTGGCGTGAATGCGAAGGTCCATGGCCCTCACGCTAGTTTCGGCCCGGGGCCGGCGCTTCTCGATTCCTGACCGGTCTGGTCACCTGCTTGGCCACACACGAGGGAATGCCCGCCGTGGCCCGGGCCGCCTCACGCCGGTAGGCACTGGGCGGCATGCCCACCAGCTCGGTGAAACGGGTGCTGAAGGTGCCCAGCGACGCGCAGCCGACCTCGAAGCACACCTCGGTGACGCTGAGGTCCCCCCGGCGCAGCAGCGCCATGGCGCGCTCGATGCGCCGTGTCATGAGATAGCTGTACGGCGACTCGCCGTACGCCTGCCGGAACTCACGGCTGAGATGGCCCGCCGACATGTGCACACCCCGGGCGAGCGCCTCGACGTCCAGAGGCTTCGCGTACTCCCGGTCGATCCGGTCCTTGACGCGACGCAGCCGGGCGAGGTCACGCAGGTGCTGTGGCGTGGTGGGTCTGCTGCTCACAAGCGCGATCGTGCCACATCGCACGCACGTGCGGCCGATTTCCGGCTAAACGGACCGGACCGGTCCGTATCCCCCGGAGGTGGCCGCCCCACCGACCCCGCGGCACCCCGCATAACCGGCGGGCGGCCACCCCGCCGATCCCCGCCGCACCCCGCATCACCGGCGGACGGCCGCCCCACCGGGCCCCGCGGCACCCCACATCACCCTCGGGTTGGCCGTCCCACCGAGCCCCACCGCACCCCGCAACATCGGCGGATGGCCGCCCCACCGAGCCCACGGCACCCCACATCACCCGCCGGTGGCCGCCCCACCGGCCCGCGGCGCCCCACATCACCGCGGAATGGCCGCCCCGCCGATCCCCGCATCACCGGCGGATCGCCGCCCCACCGGCCCGGCGGCACCCCACATCACCGCGGAATGGCCGCCCCGCCGATCCCCACCGCACCCCGCATCACCCACGGATGGCCGCCCCACCGGCCCCCGCGACGTCCCGCATCACCCCACCGCAGGCTGAACGTTCCTGCTCGAATCGGCCGCCCCGGTCTCACACCCCGGCCGCCGCCGCGTCCGTCCGTATCGCCAGGGCTGCCGCCGCCGCGCCCACCAGACCGGCGTCCGTCCCCATCTGCGCCGGCGCCACGGTCAGATCCCGGACGAAGGACAGGGTCGCGTAGCCGCCCAACGCCTTGCGCAGCGGCGTGAAGAGGACGTCGCCCGCCTTGCCCACTCCCCCGCCGATCACGGCGATGTCGATCTCCACGAGCGTGGCGGTCGCGGCGATCCCGGCGGCCAGGGCCTGCGCGGCGCGTTCGAAGGAGGCGACGGCGACCGGGTCGCCGGAGCGGGCGGCGGCGGCCACCGCGGCGGCGGACGTGTCCCCGTCCGGGCCGGGCCGCCAGCCGTTCTCCAGGGCGCGCCGGGCGATGTTGGGGCCGCTGGCGATGCGCTCCACACAGCCGTGCGAGCCGCAGGGGCACAGATCGCCGTCGAGTTCCACGCTGATGTGCCCGATGTGACCGGCGTTGCCGGTGGGTCCCGGGTGCAGCCGGCCGCCGAGCACCAGACCGCCTCCGACGCCCGTGGAGACGACCATGCACAAGGCGTTGTCGTGTCCCCGGGCGGCGCCCTGCCAGTGTTCGGCCGCCGTGATCGCCACACCGTCGCCTATCAGCTCGACGGGCAGGTCCCCGGCCGCCGCCCGGACCCGCGCCACCAGCGGGTAGTCGCGCCAGCCGGGCACGTTCACCGGGCTCACCGTGCCCGCCGAGGCGTCGACGGGCCCGGCGCTGCCGATCCCGACGGCCGTGGCCCGTTCCCACAGCGGCGACGAGGTGAGCTCGCCGAGCACCTCCTCCACGGCCCGCATCACGGTGTCACCGTCCTCCCGGGCGGGCGTGGGCCGCTGCGCGCGGGCCAGGATCCGGCCACGGCCGTCCACCAGGGCGCCGGCGATCTTGGTGCCGCCGATGTCGAGCGCGGCCACGAGGTCGGTGTGCATCAGAGTCGGATCTCCCCGTCGGGCATGCGTGAGAAAAGGCCGTGAAAGCCGTCAAGCAGGGCACGCAGCGGACCGGTCCCGCGACAGCGCGCGGGGCCGGAGAGTGCGGTGGACAGTCTCCCCCGAGCCTGACAACGTTGTCCAGGCTCTATGCTCGACGCCACATCCTCATACAAACCCAGGATCGACGCACCCCCGTGGACGACAGGACAGGACACCGCACCGTGCCCCAGACCCCCCTCCGATCCGCCACGCGCTACGGCACCCGGCCGACCATGAAGGACGTCGCGGCGCGCGCCGGAGTCGGCCTGAAGACGGTCTCCCGTGTCGTGAACGGGGAAGCGGGGGTCACCCCGGAGACGGAGCGGCGGGTGCAGGAGGCGATCGACGCCCTCGGGTTCCGCCGCAACGACAGCGCGCGGGTGCTGCGCAAGGGCCGCACGGCGAGCATCGGCCTGGTCCTGGAGGACCTCGCCGACCCGTTCTACGGGCCGCTGAGCCGCTCGGTCGAGGAGGTGGCCCGCGCGCACGGCGCCCTGCTGATCAACGGCTCCAGCGCGGAGGACCCCGAGCGCGAGCAGGAACTGGTGCTGGCCCTGTGCGCGCGCCGGGTGGACGGACTGGTGGTGATCCCGGCGGGGGACGACCACCGGTACCTGGAGCCCGAGCTCAAGGCGGGCGTCGCCACGGTGTTCGTGGACCGGCCCGCCGGGCACATCGACGCCGACGTGGTCCTGTCGGACAACTTCGGGGGCGCCCGCGACGGCGTCGCCCACCTCATCGCCCAAGGGCACCGACGGATCGGCTTCATCGGCGACATGCCCCGCATCCACACCGCCGCCGAGCGGCTGCGCGGCTACCGGGCCGCCATGGAGGACGCGGGCATACCCGTGGCGGGCTCCTGGATGTCCCTCGGCGTGACCGGCCCCGAGCGGGTGCGCAGGGCGGCCGAGGAGATGCTGAGCGGCCCGGACCCCGTCACGGCGATCTTCGCGGGCAACAACCGGGTGACGGTCACCGTGATCCGGGTGCTCGCCGAGCAGACCCGCCGGGTCGCCCTGGTCGGCTTCGACGACATCGAGCTCGCCGACCTGCTCCAGCCTGGCGTCACGGTCGTCGCCCAGGACGCGGCGGACATCGGCCGCACCGCGGCGGAACGTCTCTTCCGGCAGCTGGACGGCTCCCTCGTCACTCCCGAGCGCATCGAGCTGCCGACCCGGCTGATCACCCGCGGCTCGGGCGAGATCCCCCCGGCGGACTGAGCGGCCCATGGACGACGGCACCGATCGCACGCTGCGGGCACTCGGCCTGGCCGAGGCTCCGCGCGAGCATCCGCTGCTGTATCCGGGGGCGTGGCCGGCCGGCTCCGGGATCCTCGACGGGGACCGTTTCCTGCCGCCGGAGCGGCTGGTGTACGAGGACCGCACACCGGTCATCGCCATCGGTTCCAACGGCTGCCCGGGGCAGTTGCGCCACAAGATGACCGAGTTCGGCATCGGATCACCGCTGCCGATGGTGAAAGCCCGGGTGACGGGCATCGACGCCGGTGTCTCGGCGCATGTGAGCCGCATGGGATACGTGTCGGCCTCGCCGGTCGGCGCCCCGGGCACCGTGCGGGACTTGTTCGTCCTGTGGCTGGACGCCGGGCAGCTCGCGGTGATCGACGCGAGCGAGGGCGTGCCGGTGCCGGGCGGCAACTTCGACCGGGCCTGGCTGCCGTCGCCCGATGTCCGCATCGACCTCGCGGACGGCACCCGTCTGCCCGGGGCGTACGCCTACGTCAACCGGCACGGCGTCCTCCACGACGGCACGGGCGTCCCGCGCACGCACCCCGGTGAGCGGGAGCTGCTGACCGAGCTGCTCGTCGGGCTGCCGCGGCTGCGGGAGTTGTTCGGCGTGGTGCCCGAGGAGTTCTGCGCGCGGGCCCGTGGAGACCGGCGGCTGTGCGAACGGGGCACACGGCTGTTCATCGAGGAGAAGCTGGTGACGGCCTCCGGCCTCGAGCGGTACGTGGCCGCGTCGGCGCGGGTTCAGCAGACCGGCAGCCCGGGAACCGGCGCGTCGTTGTCGCCGCCCTTGATGTAGACGTCGCTGACGTAGACGTCGGTGTTGCCGCTGTCGTCGTCGGTCTTCGCCCACCAGACGTTGGTCCACTGCCCGGACGTCTCGCGGCGGCCCAGGTTCTGCTGGCAGTAGAAGTAATTGGTGCCCGCGTTGAGGATCCCCACCTTGGTGCCGGAGGCGGTGTAGGAGTCGGCGGTCTTCCAGACCTGGCAGTTGTACTTGCCGCCCCCGATGGCGTGGCAGACCGGGGCCGGGGTGGTCGAGCCGCCGCCCGGCGTGCCGCCGTCCGCGGAACCGCCGCCGGTGGTGGTGCCGCCCCGGGAGGTGCCGCCGTCCGAGGTCCCCGCGCCGCCCGCGCCGGCCGTCTTCCCGGGGGCGGCGGTGGTGGCCCGGCCGGTGGGCTCGGGGTCCTTCTCGTCGGCGGGCTTCTTCGACGGGGTCCCGTCCTTGTCGTCGCCCTGCCGCGTGGCCCGCGGGGCGTTCGAGCCGTCGTCCGGACCACCGGGCTCGGCCGAACGGGCGCCGGTCTTCTCGTCACCGGGGTCGGCGAGCAGGGCGGCCGTCGTACCGCCGGCGGCCAGGACGACGGCGACGGCCGCGGCGGCGAGGACGACACGTGCCCGGCGGCGGGGCGTGGCGCGATCGGCGTTCACGGGGGTGGTCGAGACGGACGGGCCCGGGGCGCTGCCGAGGGGCGCCGGGCCGAAGCCCTGGGGGCCGGTGCCCGGGCTCTGCGGTCCGTGCCCCACCGGCGTGGGGTGCCCGGAGGCCTGGGCGTACGCGGCGGGTCCGGAGTGCCCTGGCCCGGCGTGCGCCGCCGCCCCGAAGGCGCCGGCCGTGCCGAAGCCCGGGGTGTGCGTGCCCTCGTGCGGCCCGGCGGCGCCGGGCTGCGGCGGGCCGAACCCCGGCGGTACCGACGGAAGGCTCCGTTCCGTCTCCGGACGCGGCGGCGGGGCCGCGCTGCTCACCGTGGCAGAGGTCGACTCGTCCGCGCCGCCCGAGTCCGCGATCGCCTGAAGCATGTCGCGGGCCTGCTCTGCCTCCGGGCGGGAGTCGGGCCGCTTGTCCATCAGCCGCTGGAGGACGGGCGCGAGCGGCCCGGCGCGGCGGGCTTCCGGCAGCGGTTCGCTCACGATCGCGGTGAGCGTGGAGAACGTCGACGTGCGGCGGAAGGGCGAGGCTCCTTCGACGGCCGCGTACAGCGTGGCGCCGAGCGCCCAGATGTCGGAGGCGGGGCCGGGGTGGGCGCCCTGGGCGCGCTCGGGGGCCAGGTAGTCGAGGGACCCGACGAGTTCGCCGCTGCGGGTGAGACGCGTGGCCGAACCGTCGCCGGGGTCCTCCATCGTGGCGATGCCGAAGTCGGTGAGGACGACCCGGCCCGAGCGGTCGAGCAGGATGTTGCCGGGCTTGACGTCCCGGTGCAGGACGCCCGCGCGGTGGGCGGCGGCCAGCGCGTCCATGACCTTCGCGCCGATGCCGGCGGCCTCCGCCGGATCCAGCGTGCCCCGCTCACGCAGGACATCGTCCAGGGACGGCCCGTCGACCAGTTCCATGACGATGATGGGGCGGCCGTCGACCTGGGCGATGTCGTGCACGGCGATGACACCGTGGTGGCGCACCCGGGCCGCCGCACGCGCCTCGCGCCGCATCCGCAGGTGCAGATCGGCCAGTTCGGGACCTGCCGCGTCCGTGTAGGTGCGCAGTTCCTTGACCGCGACCTCACGGCCGAGGACCTCGTCGACCGCCTTCCACACGACGCCCATGCCGCCGCGTCCCAGCGCCGCCGTGACGCGGTAGCGGCCCGCCAGCAGCCGACCGGCCCCGTCCGTCTGCCCGTGCTCCCCCGTCGACACCGCTGCCCCGTTCCTGTGACCCCACCGGATGCACTGACTCCGTCAGTTCGTGGCGTACAGACTACGGGGCGGCGGTGACGGGACCAGCGGCCGGCGACGGCTGTGACAGGGCCGGTACGTGCCCGCGGTGCCGGTGTGCGGAGGCCACCGGGCGCAACGACGTCAGGCGGAAGCCGTCAGGTCCCCGCGCCGCGGCACGGCGAAGCCCTCCAGGTCCCTCCGGGTCAGGCCCGACAGGCGGGCGACCTCTCCCATGTCCAGAGCTCCGCAGTCCAGGCCGCGCAGCAGGTAGCCGCTGAGGGCCTTGGCGGTGGCGGGCTCGTCCATGACGTCGCCGCCGGTGCGGTTGGCGTAGCGGGACAGGCGGGCCGCGGCCTGCTCGAAGCCCTCCCGGTAGAAGGCGAAGACGGCCGCGTAGCGGGTGGGGATGTGGCCGGGGTGCATGTCCCAGCCCTGGTAGTAGGCGCGGGCCAGGGCACGGCGGGTGAGGCCGTAGTGCAGGCGCCAGGCGGCGTGGACCTTCTCGGTGGGGCCGACGGGCAGGACGTTGGTGGAGCCGTCCGAGACACGTACCCCCGTGCCGGCCGCTGCGACCTGCATGACGGCCTTGGCGTGGTCGGCCGCGGGGTGGTCGCTCGCCTGGTGGGCGGCGGAGACGCCGAGGCAGGCGCTGTAGTCGAAGGTGCCGTAGTGCAGTCCGGTGGCGCGGCCCTCGGCGGCCTGGATCATACGGGCGACGGTGGCGGTGCCGTCGGCGGCGAGGATGGACTGGCTGGTCTCGATCTGGATCTCGAAGCCGATCCGGCCGGGTTCGAGGCCGTGCGCCTTCTCGAAGGCGTCCAGCAGCCGTGCCATGGCGGTGACCTGTTCGGCGTAGGTGACCTTGGGCAGGGTGAGCACCAGCCCGTCCGGCAGGCCGCCGGCCTCCATCAGGCCGGTGAGGAAGATGTCGAGGGTGCGGATGCCCCGGGCGCGTACGGGCGCCTCCATGCACTTCATGCGGATGCCCATGCAGGGGGCGGCGGTGCCGTCCCGGTAGGCCTCGGCGACGATGCGCGCGGCGCGGGCGGCGGCCTCGTCCTCCTCGGCGTCGGGGCGGTTGCCGTAGCCGTCCTCGAAGTCGACGCGCAGGTCCTCGATGGGCTCGCGCTCCAGCTTGGCCCGCACCCGGGCGTGGACGGGTTCGGCGAGCTCCTCCGGGAGGCCGAGGACGGCGGCGAAGGACGCGGCGTCCGGCGCGTGCTGGTCGAGGGCGGCGAGGGCGCGGTCGCCCCAGGAGCGGACGGTGTCCGGGGCGAAGACGTCGCCGGGGACGTAGACGGTGTGGACGGGCTGGCGGGTGCCGGGGTCTCCGGGATAGCGGCGCTCCAGCTCGGCGTCGACCGGCGCGAGGGAAGCGTCGATCTCCTCGCTGACGGCGCCCGCGAGGCTCGTCGCCACCTTCTCCTGCTGGCCCTGACCCATTCCGAGACCCTCCTGTTTTCCACTGTACGGAATCAACAATCCGTAGAGCGAAGCTATCGGCCGACCTTCGGCCTGGTCAACACCGTCGGGCCGTCGGATTCCCCGTCCTGCGCGCTGATCACTGCGGACCCGTCCTCATCTTCCGTACGGAGAAGGCAAGCTTCATCCTGACGTGCAAGGGGAGGGAGACCACGTGCCGAACGAGGCCGGATTGACGCGCCGCCACGGGCTCAAGGCAGCGGCGGTCGCCGCCGTCGCGGGACCGCTGCTCACCACCGCCGGTCCCCCGCAGCGCGCCTCCGCCGGCGAGCACGAGGGCGCCCTGAACGTCATGACGTTCAACGTACGGATGGCGACCGTCGTCGACGCGACACCGCGCTGGACCGTACGCCGACCGGTGATGCGGGAACTGCTGCGCCGCGAGCGACCGCACGTCATCGGCACGCAGGAAGGGCTCTACCGGCAGGTGCGCATGATCGAGAAGGATCTCGGCGAGCACTACGACTGGATCGGCACCGGACGCGGGGGCGGCAGCAGGGACGAGTTCATGGCGATCTTCTACGACACGCGCAGACTCGAACCGATCGAGTTCGACCACTTCTGGCTGTCCGACACCCCGTACACGATCGCCTCGAACACCTGGGACGCGGACTGGCTGCGCATGGTGACCTGGGTCCGTTTCGCCGATCTCGCCGACGGGCGGCGCGAGTTCTACGTCCTCAACACCCATCTGGACAGCGTCAGCCAGTACGCCCGGGAACGCTCGGCGGGGCTCATCGGCGAGACGATCGCCGGGTGGGACCGGTCGTTGCCGGTGATCGTCACCGGCGACTTCAACGCGGACGCCCGCGACAACCGGGTGCACGACCTCATGCTGGACATCGGCCTGGTGGACGCCTGGGACACTGCGGCCTCGCGGGGTCCGGCGTACGGCACGTACCACGGCTACCGGGGGCCGAGGCCCGGGGGGCGGCGCATCGACTGGATCCTCACCACGCCCGGGGTGACCACGCACTGGGCCCGGATGAACACCTTCAGCGTGGACGGGACCTATCCGAGCGACCACCTGCCGGTGCAGGCCTCGATGACCCTGGGATGACAAAGGCCCCCGCGACCGTTCCCGGTCACGGGGGCCTTCGCCGGCCCGGGTCGATCAGCCCTTGCGGGCCTTGATCTCCTCGGTGAGGGCGGGGACGACGTCGAACAGGTCGCCGACGACGCCGTAGTCGACCAGGTCGAAGATCGGGGCCTCGGCGTCCTTGTTGACCGCCACGATCGTCTTCGAGGTCTGCATACCGGCACGGTGCTGGATCGCGCCCGAGATGCCGTTGGCGATGTACAGCTGCGGCGAGACCGACTTGCCCGTCTGGCCCACCTGGTTGGTGTGCGGGTACCAGCCGGCGTCCACCGCGGCACGCGAGGCGCCGACGGCCGCGCCGAGGGAGTCGGCGAGGGCCTCGATGATCGCGAAGTTCTCCGCGCCGTTGACGCCACGGCCACCGGAGACCACGATCGCGGCCTCGGTCAGCTCCGGACGGCCCGTCGACTCACGCGGCGTACGGCCGGTGACCTTGGTGCCGGTGGCCTGCGCGGAGAAGGTGACGTTCAGGGCCTCGACGCTGCCCGCGGCCGGGGCGGCCTCGACGGCGGCGCTGTTGGGCTTGACCGTGATGACCGGGGTGCCCTTGGAGACACGGGACTTGGTGGTGAAGGAGGCGGCGAACACCGACTGCGTGGCCACCGGGCCCTCGTCGCCGGCCTCCAGGTCGACGGCGTCGGTGATGACGCCGGAGCCCAGACGCAGCGCCAGACGGGCGGC
Organism: Streptomyces sp. NPDC050674; assembly: GCF_040654575.1. Lineage (NCBI taxonomy): Bacteria > Bacillati > Actinomycetota > Actinomycetes > Kitasatosporales > Streptomycetaceae > Streptomyces > Streptomyces sp. NPDC050674. Next base: position 86,092 of record NZ_JBFAIG010000003.1, on the reverse strand, counting down.
GATCTCCTTGCCCTCGGCGGAGGACGGGACCAGCACGGCGGCCGGGGAGACGGCCTCGTGCGCGGCCTGGAGGGCGTCGACCTTGGGGACGACCAGGTAGTCGGCGTACTCGGCGGCCTCGTGCGTGAGGACCTTGACCGCGCCGTGCTCGGCGAGGGCGGCGGCGGTGTCACCGGCGCCGTTGCCCAGCGCGACGGCGACGGGCTCGCCGATGCGGCGGGCGAGGGTCAGCAGCTCCAGGGTGGGCTTGCGGACGGCGCCGTCCACGTGGTCGACGTAGACGAGAACTTCAGCCATGGGACTTCTTCTCTCCTGCTTGCGAAAGATGAGGGACGGTCGGCGGTCGGGCTCAGATGAACTTCTGGCCCGCGAGGAACTCAGCGAGCTGCTTGCCGCCCTCGCCCTCGTCCTTGACGATCGTGCCCGCGGTACGGGCCGGGCGCTCGGTCGCGCCGTCGACGACCGTGTAGGCACCCTCCAGGCCGACCTCTTCGGCCTCGATGTCCAGGTCGGACAGGTCCCAGGACTCCACCGGCTTCTTCTTGGCCGCCATGATGCCCTTGAAGGACGGGTAACGCGCCTCGCCCGACTGGTCGGTCACGGACACGACCGCCGGCAGGGAGGCCTCCAGGTTCTCGGACGCGGCGTCGCCGTCGCGGCGGCCCTTGACCGTGCCGCCCTCGACGGATACCTCGGAGAGCAGGGTGACCTGCGGGACGCCCAGGCGCTCGGCGAGCAGCGCGGGCACGACGCCCATGGTGCCGTCGGTGGAGGCCATGCCGGAGACGACCAGGTCGTAGCCGGCCTTCTCGATCGCCTTGGCCAGGATCAGGGAGGTGCCGATGGCGTCGGTGCCGTGGATGTCGTCGTCCTCGACGTGGATCGCCTTGTCCGCGCCCATGGACAGCGCCTTGCGCAGCGCGTCCTTGGCGTCCTCGGGGCCCACCGTCAGGACGGTGACCTCCACGTCGTCGTCGGAGTTCTCGGAGATCTGCAGCGCCTGCTCGACCGCGTACTCGTCGAGCTCGGAGAGCAGACCGTCCACGTCGTCCCGGTCGACGGTCAGGTCATCGGCGAAGTGCCGGTCGCCAGTGGCGTCGGGCACGTACTTCACAGTGACAACGATCCTCAAGCTCACGCCGGCTCTCCTACTGCATCGTCATTTCTCGGCTGCCTCTTGCAGGCAGCATAGGCGCCTCAAGCGGCCGATCCCGGTCGGGGCGACCCACGCTCCGAGCGAAATATTACTCGTCAGTACACCCAGTTCGTTCCCGCTAAGCAAGCGCTTTGAACTGTGACCTTCGCAACGCAGCGTAACCGGAACTCGACGGTCACGCAGCACGGGGGGAGGCCCGGTTCAGTCGCGCAGACGCTGGAAACGGCCCTGGTGGTAGAGGAGCGGACGGCCGGTGCCGGTGGGGTCGCCGTGCACGACCTCGGCGAGCACGATCCGGTGGTCCCCGGCGGGCACCCGCGCGACGACCCGGCCCACGAGCCAGGCGAGCACGCCGTCCAGGACGGGGACACCCTCGGGCCCCTCCCGCCAGACGGTCGGCGGGCCGAAGCGGTCGGCCCCGCTGCGGGCGAAGGTGGCGGCCAGCTCCTGCTGGTGCTCGCCGAGGATGTGGACACCGACGTGGTCCGCCTCGGCCATCACGGGCCAGCTGGAGGCGCCGGTGCCGACACCGAAGGACAGCAGGGGCGGCTCCGCCGAGACGGACGTCAAGGAGGTGGCGGTGAACCCCACCGGTCCCGCCTCCCCACGGGCGGTGATGACCGCGACCCCTGCCGCGTGCCGCCGGAAGACCGAGCGCAGGAGGTCGGGCGTGGCGAGGACGTCGGCAGGCATGGGGTCAGGCTGACGATAAATGGTGCGTGCAGTCAAGTGCGCTCCGTCATGTGGGAGATGACTCACCCAGGGCCTCACACCGTCACACCGCCTCACCCAGCGCGGCGATCACGTCGGCCTTGCGCGGCTGCCCGGTGGCCCGCCGCACCACCCGCCCGTCGGCGTCCAGGACCAGCACGGTCGGCGTCTTCAGGATGTCCAGCCGCCGCACGAGGTCGAGGTGGGCCTCGGCGTCGATCTCGACATGCCTCACGCCCGGTACCACCGCTGCGACCTCGCCGAGGACCCGCCGGGTCGCCCGGCAGGGCGCGCAGAACGCGCTGGAGAACTGCACGAGCGTGGCCCGCTCGCCGAGGTCCGCGCCCAGCTCCGCAGAACCGAGCCGCTTGCCGTCGTCGCGCCCGCGCACCCGTACTCTCCCGCTCCGCCGCCGTTGCAGCACTCCGTAGGCGCTCGCCGCCGCGAGCACCACCACGCACACCACCAGTCCGGTCATCACCTGCTTCAAGCGTTCACGAGACCGCAAAGATTCCCGCCCCCTCCACCGGGCCGTGCTGCGGAATGCTTGGTTCCCATGAACATCGATGCGAGGGGGCCGCGTTTCGGCGCGGCCGTCACGGCCGCCGTCCTGGCGGTCGTTCTGGTCACCGGGAGCGTCTGGCTGCTGGCCTGGCAGACGCTGGCATTCCTGCTGGGCGCGGCGGGCGGAGTGGGACGCTCCCCGTACGGCCTGCTGTTCGCCAGGGTGGTACGGCCGCGGCTCGGGCCGCCGACGCGGTTCGAGGCGCCCGAACCGCCGCGCTTCGCCCAGGCGGTGGGGCTGCTCTTCGCCGGGCTCGGGCTCGTCGGCTTCGCCCTGGGCCCCGGCTGGCTGGGGCTCGCGGCGACCGGCGCCGCACTCGCCGCGGCCTTCCTCAATGCGGCGTTCGGGTACTGCCTGGGCTGCGAGTTGTACCTGCTCGTACGGCGGGTGACGCCTCGCGCGGAGTAACGGGGGCGCAAAAGCACGAGGTGGGGACGGGCGGGGGGACGTGACGAGAATCTCGCCGCCTATGGGCACGAGGACTGGCTACCCGGCCGTTCTTGGGGCACGATCTGCGACAAGCCGTAAACCTACGGCTGCGTAACTTCTCCACTGGGAATCCCTTCCCAGGCAGAGCAGGAAGGGTCCGAACCGCCCATGGCAGAGCTCGTCTACCGTCCCGTCGTCGGTTTCGCCCGCACGCTGTTCAAGGTGTGGGACCTCAAGATCGACTGTCAGGGTTCGGAGAACATCCCGCGCTCGGGCGGCGCCGTGTTGGTGAGCAATCACATCAGCTACCTGGACTTCGTCTTCGACGGCCTGGCCGCGCTGCCGCAGAAGCGCCTCGTGCGTTTCATGGCGAAGGAGTCCGTCTTCCGGCACAAGATCTCCGGCCCGCTGATGCGCGGGATGAAGCACATCCCCGTGGACCGCAAGCAGGGCGAGGCGGCCTACGCGCACGCCCTGGACTCGCTGCGCTCGGGTGAGATCGTCGGGGTGTTCCCCGAGGCGACCATCTCCCAGTCGTTCACGCTGAAGAGCTTCAAGTCGGGCGCCGCACGCCTGGCCCAGGAAGCCGGCGTGCCGCTGATCCCGATGGCCGTGTGGGGCACGCAGCGACTGTGGACCAAGGGCCAGCCGCGCAACTTCAAGCGCAGCCACATCCCCATCACGATCCGCGTGGGCGAGGCGATCGAGGCCTCCCGCGACAAGTACGCGGGCGCCATCACGCGCCAGCTGCGCGAGCGCGTGCAGGAACTCCTCGAAGCCGCCCAGCGCGCCTACCCGGTGCGCCCCAAGGGCCCGGAGGACACCTGGTGGATGCCGGCCCACCTCGGGGGAACGGCTCCCACACCGGAGCAGGTGCGCGAGGCCGAGGCGCACTGACGCCCGGCCGGACGCGGCTCAGGCGGAGGGCTCCACAGCGCGTACGGTGATGTCCGCCCCCGGGCTGAACTTCTCCAGCAGCTCGGCGAGTTCGGCCCCGGCCGCAGTCACCTCCGCCACCGGCACCGGGGGCAGACTCTCCAGCAGGAAGATGCCCGACGTCGTCTCCTCGGTGAGCCGGGTGCGCGGGCCCTGCCGCCAGTTCCAGCGGCGGCAGGTCACGCCCGCGTCGTCGCGCCACACCACTTCGCCCGCGTCGGGGTGCTCGACGGTCTCCTCACCGCCGGCGACGGTCACGAAGTCCTCCTCCCCCGTGGCGCGGATCAGGCGCATGCCGCCCTCGATGCGGTCGAGGTCCTCACCGCCGACGGGGATCAGATGGGCGACGGAGACGGCGTTGTAGAGGTCGACCAGCAGGTTGATGCGGGGCAGCCCGGCGTCCGAGAGGGCCCGCCGGGCCAGCGCCTCCGCGGAGTTGCGGGTGCGGGACGGCTTCGAGCCGAATGCCGCGTAGGTCCGGCGCCATGCGGCCATGTGCGGGTCCTCGTGCGGGGCGCGGCCTTGAAGCCGTGCGGCGAGCCGGCGCGCCGCGTCGTCCAGCAGAGCCGAACCGGCGTCGCTGCTCGGCCCGTTGACCAGGCCGTGTGCCTCGATCGCGAGGTGCCTGAAACCGGGCGCGAGGGTGCGTACGTCGTCGGACACGGTCAGCGTGAGCGTCATGGTCGCCTTGCCTCAGAGTGCGGTGGGGAGCGTCTGCCAGAGGTGCGGCCGGTCACGCGCTGCCGTGAGGGCGTCCAGCACGACCGGATGCGGTGCAGCATACAAGACTAGGTAGTCCAGTTCATTGGACGCATGGTCGGGCGTGAAGGCGAGCCGCTCACCGTCGAGGGAGAATTGGGCGTCCACGCCGGGCCTGTTGCCCCGGGGGTCCTGCCGGTGCCAGGCGCCGTTGAACCGCACGGCGACCAGACCGTGCAGCACGTCGAACTTCTGGTAGCAGAGCGCGGTGGGGATGTCCTCGGCCCGCAGCAGGGCGGTCAGCGCGTGGGCCTTGGCGTAGCAGATGCCGGTGCGCTGTTCCAGGACGTCGGAGGCGCGCCAGGTGACGCGGAGATCACCCGAGTCCTGCGAGTGCGGGATGGTGTCGCGCACGAACTCGAAGGCCACTCGCGCATACTCATACGAGTCCTGCACCCCGGCGGCCAGCTTCGCCGCCGTCGCCCGCACCAGCGGATGATGATGGTCGATCGCCTCATCAGTGGCCAGATAGGCGGAGAGGTCGGGAGTTTCCTGGATCAGCTGCATGCAGGCAGAGCGTAGGGAGGGACCACACCACGGTCAATCCCTTTACGCTCTGCCGCATACTTATGCAATCGCCGATGTTGGATGGCCGAGGTGACGGCCCTAGCGGGCCATCTCCTCCTTCAGTGCCGCCAGGAACGCGTCCACGTCCTCTTCGGTGGTGTCGTAGGCGCACATCCAGCGGACGTCACCCGCGGCCTCGTCCCAGAAGTAGAAGCGGAACCGCTTCTGGAGCCGCTCGCTCACGTCGTGCGGAAGCCGGGCGAACACCGCGTTGGCCTGCACCGGGTAGAGGATCTCCACACCGTGCACGGCCCGCACGCCCTCGGCGAGGCGCTGGGCCATCTCGTTGGCGTGACCGGCGTTGCGCAGCCACAGATCCCGGGCGAGCAGGGCCTCCAGCTGCACCGACACGAAGCGCATCTTGGAGGCGAGCTGCATGGACAGCTTGCGCAGGTGCTTCATGTGGCGGACGGCGTCCTGGTTGAGCACCACGACCGCCTCGCCGAACAGGGCGCCGTTCTTCGTGCCGCCCAGGGAGAGGAGGTCGACCCCTGCGGCGTTGGTGAGCGTGCGCATCGGGACGTTCAGGAAGGCGGCGGCGTTGGCCAGCCGCGAGCCGTCCAGGTGCACCTTCATGCCGTGCGCGTGGGCGTGCTCGCACAGGGCCCGTATCTCGTCCGGCGTGTAGACCGTGCCCAGTTCGGTGGCCTGGGTGATCGAGACGACCTGGGGCATCGCACGGTGCTCGTCGTCCCAGCCGTAGGCCTGCCGGTCGATCAGCTCGGGGGTGAGCTTGCCGTCGGGTGTCGGGACGGTGAGCAGTTTCAGGCCGCCGACCCGCTCGGGCGCGCCGCACTCGTCGACGTTGATGTGCGCGCTCTCGGCGCAGATCACCGCGCCCCAGCGGTCGGTGACCGCCTGGAGCGCGACGACGTTCGCTCCGGTGCCGTTGAAGACCGGGAAGGCCTCGGCGGTGGGCCCGAAGTGGCTGCGGACCAGCTGCTGGAGGTTCTCGGTGTACGCGTCCTCGCCGTAGGCGACCTGATGCCCGCCGTTGGCCAGTGCCAGGGCGGCGAGGACCTCCGGATGGGCTCCGGCGTAGTTGTCGCTGGCGAATCCCCTGACCTCGGGGTCGTGATGACGGCGGGCGTCGGTCTTCGGCGGGTTCACGGCTTCTCGGTGAGCCACAGACGTTTTCCGTTCACTTCTGCGGCGGGCTTCTCCCAGACCTCGGTGATGGCCTCGGCCAGGTCCTTGACGTCGGTGAAGCCCGCGAACTTCGCGTTGGGCCGGTCGGCGCGCATGGCGTCGTGGACCAGCGCCTTCACCACCAGGATCGCAGCAGCCGACGTCGGCCCCTCGGGACCCCCGGCCTTGCGGAAGTAGTCCGCCATGGCCAGCGTCCACGCCTCGGCCGCCGCCTTGCCGGCCGCGTACGCGGCGTTGCCCGCGGTGGGCTTGGTGGCGCCGGAGGCACTGATCAGCACGTACCGGCCTCGGTCGCTGCGCTGGAGCCCCTCGTGGAACGCCAGCGAGGTGTGCTGCACGGTGCGCACCAGCAGCATCTCCAGGAAGTCCCAGTCGTCGAGGCTGGTCCGGGTGAAGGTCTCGCTGCCGCGCCAGCCGCCGACGAGGTGGACCAGGCCGTCGACGCGGCCGAAGTCCTTCTCGATGCGGGTGGCCCAGTCGCGGGTGGCCCCCAGGTCCAGCAGATCGACCGTGTCACCGGTGACGGTGGCGCCGCCGGACGCGAAGCTCGCCGCGTCCACCGCCTCCGCCAGCCGCTCCGGATCGTTGTCCGAGCCGATGACGGTGGCTCCCGCCTCGGCCAGCCTGAGCAGCGCGGCCCGTCCGGCGGGCCCGCCGGCTCCGGCCACCGCGATCACCGCACCGCTGAGCGCCCCGTTCCCCATGTTCTTCGCCTCCTGAGCAGTGTTCTCGGTACGCCGATCGCTCACGCGGCGATCCGCTCGGCGCTGTCCGCCGTGATGCCCTTGGTGGAGGCGATCACGTTCTTCAGCTTCTTGGACAGTGCCTCATAGAACATGCTCAGCGGAAACTCGTCCGGAAGCACGTCATCCACGAGCTTGCGCGGCGGCTGCGTCGTGTCCAGGGCGTCGGGGCCCTTGGCCCACTTCGAGCCCGGGTGCGGGGCGAGGTAGGTGGAGACGAGCTCGTAGCCGGCGAACCAGTGGACGAGCTTGGGGCGGTCGATGCCGTCGCGGTACAGGTTCTCGATCTCGGCGCAGAGCTGGTTGGTGACCTGCGGGGCGCGCTCCCAGTCGATGGTGAGCCGGTTGTCGGTCCAGCGGATGACGTCGTGCTTGTGCAGGTAGGCGAAGAGGAGCTGGCCGCCGAGGCCGTCGTAGTTGCGCACGCGTTCGCCGGTGACCGGGAAGCGGAACATGCGGTCGAAGAGGACCGCGACCTGCACGTCACGGGCCTGCGGGACGCCTTCCCCGGCCAGCTTCACGGCCTCCTTGAAGGCGGTGAGGTCGCAGCGCAGCTCCTCAAGGCCGTACATCCAGAACGGCTGGCGCTGCTTGATCATGAACGGGTCGAAGGGCAGGTCGCCGTGGCTGTGGGTGCGGTCGTGGACCATGTCCCACAGGACGAACGCCTCTTCGCAGCGCTTCTGGTCGTGGACCATCGCGGCCACGTCCTCGGGCAGCTCGAGGCCCAGGATGTCGACGGCGGCGTCGGTCACGCGGCGGAAGCGGGCGGCCTCGCGGTCGCAGAAGATGCCGCCCCAGGTGAACCGCTCCGGGGCCTCGCGCACGGCGATGGTCTCGGGGAACAGGACGGCCGAGTTGGTGTCGTAGCCGGCCGTGAAGTCCTCGAACGTGATGCCGCAGAACAGCGGGTTGTCGTAGCGGGTGCGCTCCAGCTCGGCCAGCCAGTCCGGCCAGACCATGCGCAGCACGACCGCCTCGAGATTGCGGTCCGGGTTGCCGTTCTGCGTGTACATGGGGAAGACGACGAGGTGCTGGAGGCCGTCCACGCGGTTCGCGGCGGGCTGGAAGGCCAGCAGCGAGTCGAGGAAGTCGGGCACCTGGAAGCCGCTGTCGGCCCATCGGGTCAGGTCCTTGACCAGGGCCTCGTGATAGGCGGCGTCGTGCGGCAGCAGCGGGGAGAGCTCCAGGACGGCGTCGGCGGCCCGGCGGACGGTGAGCTCGGCCTCGGCGGGGTCGGGTGCGCCCTCGGCGTCGAAGTCGATCGACCCGTCCTTGGACTGCCATGGCCGGATCCGCTCCACGGCATCCTTGAGCACGGGCCATGCCGGGTGCTCCACCACCCTGGCCACGGGAGGAAGACCTTCCTCCGAACCCACCTGCACAAGAATTTCCGTCATGTCCCACCTTCCACGGGAGAATCTCACGTATGCAGACCGTATACACACGAGGTTCCTCCCAGCAAGGGCGGACCCGGGAAATTATCCTGCCTGACCTAGTGCTTCACCGCACTTTTTCCTGTCCGCCACGCTTCTGCCCGGATGTGCCGCAACCATGCCCTCACTCTCTGCACAGGGCGGGTCCAGGCGATACGGTCAAGGGGGCCGTCAGGCCCCCCAGTGCCGCCTGTCGACGGAAGAGAGTCGCGTCTTGAACTTCCTCACCATCGGTCACCGCGGAGTCATGGGTGTGGAGCCCGAGAACACCCTCCGGTCCTTCGTCGCCGCCCAGGAGGCGGGCCTGGACGCCATCGAGCTCGATCTGCATCTGAGCAAGGACGGCGCGCTCGTCGTCATGCACGACACCGATGTGGACCGCACGACCGACGGCACCGGCCCGATCGCCGAGAAGACCCTCGCCGAGCTGCGGGCCCTGGACGCGGGCCGAGGCGAGCGGGTCCCCGTCTTCGAGGAGGTCCTGGACGCCGTCCACACGCCGCTCCAGGCCGAGATCAAGGACGCGCAGGCGGCCCGGGCCCTGGCCGAGGTGATGAACCGGCGCGATCTGGCCGGCCGGGTGGAGGTGTCCTCGTTCCACGACGAGGCGATCGCCGAGATCAAGCCCCTGGTGCCGGGCGTGCGCACGGCACTGATCGCCAGCCGCTACGGCACGGACGTCGTCGACCGCGCCGTGCAGTCCGGCGCCGAGACCGTCTGCCTGAACATCCGCCGGCTCACCCTGGAGATCGTGGAGCGGGCCCGCAAGGCCGACCTGAGGATCATCGGCTGGGTCGTGAACACACAGGACCAGCTGCGTCTGGTCCGGGCGTTCGGACTGGACGGCGCGACCACCGACCACCCCGACATCAAACGCACGGGCCGCTTCACGGCCTAGGCGAGCTCTTTGACCAGCAGCTCGAACTGCAGGTCCTCGCGCTGCGGAATGCCGAAGCGCTCGTCGCCGTACGGGAACGGGGTCATCCGTCCCGTGCGGCGGTAACCGCGCCGCTCGTACCAGGCGATGAGGTCCGCGCGCACGGAGATCACGGTCATGTGCATCTCCGTCACGCCCCAGATCTCACGGGCCTGCCGCTCCGCCTCCGCGATGATCACCTTGCCGAGTCCGGCGCCCTGGAGCCGGGGGCTGACGGCGAACATCCCGAAGTAGGCGTGCTGGCCCCGGTGCTCCAGCTGGCAGCAGGCGACGATCCTGCCGTCCCGCTCCACCGTCACGAGCCGGCTGTCGGGCGACGCGATGACCGCCAGCACCCCTTCGGGGTCGGTCCGCTGCCCTTCGAGGATGTCCGCCTCCGTGGTCCACCCGGCCCGGCTGTCGTCGCCCCGGTACGCCGACTCGATCAGCGCGACCAGCTCGTCCACATCGGCGTCGGTGGCGTCGCGGAAGGTCAGTGGCGTGGCGGCGGTCTCCATGGCGTACGTCTCCGTGTTTCGGGCGCGGCTCGGGCAGGGACGAGCGTAACCCCGCCACTAGGCTCCGCTGCATGGTGCATGTACTCAGCAGCAGGATCCTGCTCCGCCCGGCCGACCCCGAGCGGTCCCGTGCCTTCTACGGCGAGCAGCTGGGCCTCGCCGTGTACCGCGAGTTCGGGACCGGGCCCGAACGCGGCACGGTCTTCTTCCTCGGCGGTGGCTTCCTCGAGGTCTCGGGCCGCGCAAAGACGCCCCCTGAGCCCGCCGTACGCCTGTGGTTGCAGGTCGACGACGTGGCGGCGGCGCAGGAGGAGCTGCGGGCGAAGGGGGTGGAGATCGTCCGGCCGCCGGTGAGGGAGCCCTGGGGGCTGGTCGAGATGTGGATCGCGGACCCGGACGGGACGCCCATCGTGCTGGTGGAGGTGCCGGCCGACCACCCGATGCGCTACCGGCCGGGCATCTGAGACCCGCCCGGGCGGTGCTGCCGGCCCCGACTGTTCGGCGACGAGTGTCGCCCGCTCGGCCACCCACGCGGACCGACCGCGACCAGCTGACCGAACGGGCGAGGGTACGTCGGGCCCGCAGCGGCACACCAGTGGGTTTCCCCGGATGGCAGGGAGCCCCGGGGGCGGCATAGCGTGCTGGAGGGGGCCCGTCCCCGCCGCTCGTGGAAGGAACGCCATGAAGCTCGACGCACCGGTGCCCGGCGGCCCCTGCTGGACCGAGCTCGGGACCAGTGACCTGCACGCGGCCCAGCGGTTCTACACGCGGTTGTTCGGCTGGCGGCCCGAGACGGACGCGCGTCAGAAAGCCGGTGGTTACACCGTCGCGCATGTCGGGGACGCGGCCGTGGCCGCGCTCGCCCCGCTGTACCAGCCGTCGCAGCCGGTCGCGTGGAACGTGTCGTTCGCGGTGACCGACGCGGACGCCACCGCGCGGGCGGTGGCCGAGGCGGGCGGGACGATGCTGTTCGGCCCGGTGGACGTCTCCGAGGTGGGCCGTTTCGCGGTGGCCGCCGATCCGGGCGGTGCCGTGTTCCAGCTGTGGCAGGCGGGCACCTTCCCGGGCGCCGGACTGTTCAACGCGCCGGGTTCGCTGGGCTGGGTGGAGCTGATGACACGGGACCCGGACGGCGCGGTGTCCTTCTACACGCGGGTGTTCGGCTGGACGGTCGCCCCGTCGGACCGCTACACCCAGTGGGGCGTCGGCGGCGCGGACTTCGGCGGCATGGTCACGATGGACGACAAGTTCCCGCCCGAGGTGCCGGCGCACTGGCTGCCGTATTTCGCCGTGGCGGACGTGGACGACACGACCGCCGTGGCGCAGCGGCACGGCACGGTCCTGATGGTGCCCACCTCCGTCCCCGACGGTCCGCGCATCGCGGTGCTGCGGGATCCGCAGGGGGCGATGTTCGGTGTGTACCGGGCGGGCGACGAGACCTGAGACGACGGTGTGACCGGTCGGCTTGCGCTGGAGTGCGCTCCAGCTCCTAGCGTCTCGCGTACGACCTGCCTGAAGGGACGAGAGTGCGTTACACACTGTTCGGCAAGACCGGTCTGCGCGTGAGCGAACTGAGCCTCGGCACGATGACCATGGGCGACGACGGGGGCTGGGGCACCGGCAAGGAGGTCAGCGCCCGGATCGTCGAGGCCTACGCGGAGGCCGGGGGCAATTTCGTCGACACCGCCAACAACTACACCGGCGGCGGTTCGGAACGGCTCCTCGGGGAAGTGCTGGAGGGCCGGCGCGACACGTTCGTGCTGGCCAGCAAGTACACCTGCGGGATCCGCGACGGTGACGTCAACGCCGCGGGCAACCACCGCAAGAACCTGGTCCAGTCGGTGGAGGCGAGCCTGCGGCGGCTGCGGACCGACCGGCTGGACGTGCTGTGGGTGCACGCCCGGGACAACTTCACACCGGTCGAGGAGGTCATGCGCGCCCTGGACGACCTCGTCCGCACGGGCAAGGTGCTGTACGTGGGTGTCTCGGACTGGCCCGCCTGGGAGATCGCCCAGGCCAACACCCTGGCGGAGCTGCGGGGCTGGACCGCGTTCGCCGGTTCCCAGCTGCGCTACAACCTGCTGGAACGCACCCCGGAGCGCGAACTCCTGCCACAGGCCCGGGCCTTCGATCTCGCGGTCCTGGCGTGGGCCCCGCTGGCGGCCGGGAAGCTCACCGGCAAGTACCGCAGGGGTGAGGCGGGGCGGCTGGAGGGCACGGCCGGGGACGCCGACCCGCGTGAGGAGGCGGTGATCAGCGCGGTGCTGGAGATCGCCGAGCAGGGCGGCTGGAGTCCGGCCCAGGTCGCGCTGGCCTGGTTGCTGGCCAGGCCGGGCAACGTGGTGCCGATCATCGCCGCCACCAAGGAGAGCCAGCTCGCCGACAATCTGGCCTGCGTCGACGTCCGCCTCGACGCGGACGCCCTGGCCCGGCTCGACGAGGTGAGCGCGGTGCCGCTCGGCTTCCCGCACGACTTCGTCCGCGAGCCGGCCGTCACCCGGAACATCTACGGTGACCGCTGGGCGGCCCTCGACGACCGCCGCTCCACGCATCGCCGTACGGTGCACGAGGTGCTCTGAGCAGGACCTTTCAGGTCCGCAGTCCGCCGAGGCGGCCCTCCAGCTGGGTGAGCAACGTGCCGAGAAGTGCGGCGAGTTCACCCTGCTCGGGCCCGTCGAGGCCGGACAGCACGGCTGTCTCGTAGGCGAGCTGGACCGGCAGGAGGCCGTCGACCAGGTCGCGTCCGGCGTCGGTGAGGCGGAGGTGGACGACCCGGCGGTCACGGGTGTCGCCGCGCCGTTCGACCAGACCGCGCTCGCTCAGCTGCCTGAGGCGTTTGGTGACGGCGGCCCCCGAGGAGAAGGTCTCGCGTGCCAGTTCCCCGGGCGTCAGCTCGTGCCCGGTGCGGCGCAGCGCGCCCAGCAGATCGAACTCGGGCCTGCTGAGCCCCGCCCGGCGCAGGGGGGCGTCCTCGGCCTGCTGGAGGAGAGCGGCACAGCGGTTGATCCGGCCGATGACCTCCATCGGCCCGGTGTCGAGCCCGGGATGCACGACCCCCCACTGCCGGACGACAGCGGCGACGGTGTCCCCCCGGCGCCCGTCTCCCGGCCCGGCTCCGGCAGCCGGCCCGGCCCCGTCACCACGCCCCTGCGCCCCCTCGTCCGAGCCCTGCCCGTCCCCGACCGGCACACCACCGCCCGAACGGCCCCTGGCCGCCGCCTCCGAACCCTCACCCTGCGCCGGCGACTCGTCTACGCCTGGCCCGTCCCCGACCGGCACACCACCGCACGGTTCCGCTCCGGCTGCCGCCTCGGGCCCATCTCCACGTCCCTGCGCCCCGTGGGCCGGCCCTCGTCCGGTCGCCCGGGTCGCGTCGGCCGCCGACTCGGGGTCTCCTCGGTGTGTCCGCGTGCCCTCGCCCGAGCTCCCTCCGGTCCCCCGGGGCGTGCCGGTCAACGGCCGGGCGTCCGGTGCGGCTCCGGCCGTTCGGGCACCGTCCGCGCTATGCCCACCGGTCGTCGTCCCCGCGTCGGCCGCCCGTGCCGTCGCCGCCTGATCCGCCTCGCCCCCCGGCTGCGGGTTCCGCCCCGCGTCGCTCCCCGTGGGCGGTGGTCCTTGGGTCGGCGTCATGGCCGTGCGTCCTCCGTTTCGGTGGCCGGGTCCCGGTCCGGGAGCAGGCCCTGGCGTCGGGCCGTCGCGGCGAGCGTACGGTGTCCGGCCTGCTCGGCGAGCACGACCCGCTCCTGGGGCAGGGCCCGCTGCCACCATTCGCCCGCGGCGGCGTCGGCGGTGGCGCGCAGGTCGGCCAGGGCGACGGCGAGGCCGCGGCGCGCGGCTTGCAGGGCCGCGGTGCCGGGGTCCGGCCCGGCGAGGAGGCGTGCGGCGTGCTCGCGGGCCCGGTCGGCGGCGGCGAGCGCCCGTTCGACGCGATCGCCCGCGCGTCGGTTGGTGACGGCCACGGCCGCCGCGAACCCGACGAGCGCGCCGATGAGGGTGTCGGCGACCCGCTCCGTCATCAACGCCGCGGGCTGCTGGTATCCGCCGAACTCCGTGATGAGCAGGGCCATCGGCGTCACGCAGACGCTGCCGAGCCAGTAGTTCCGGCTGATCAGCGCCTCCGCGCCGAAGCTGAACGCCAGGCAGCACAGCACGAGCGCCGCCGGGCCCAGGTGCGCCAGGGGCACGACGGCCAGGAAGACGAGCACCCCGACGACGTTGCCGACGACGCGCTGGACGGCCCGGTTCCACGTCAGGGAGAGGTTCGCCTGGTAGAGCGAGGCGGCGGTGACCAGCGCCCAGTAGGGGCGGCCGATGCCGAGGGCGAGGGAGGCCCAGCCGGCCAGCGCGCAGCCGAGCGCGGTACGCACCGCGAGCGGGGTCAGCGGGCCCAGCCGCGCCCAGACGGACCGGGTGGCGTCCACCCCGAGCAGCTCATCGGCCGCCGCGTCCGGCAGCCCGGTCTCGGGAACGGGCCCCGTGCCGCGCAGTGAGCCCGCCCACGCGCGCAGTCGGCCCGCGTCGGCCTCGCTCGGCGCCGCGAGGGCGACCTCCGCGCGGACCACGAGCCGTTCGAGGGCCCGCCGGGTGCGGGACGGGGCGCCGGTGGACAGCAGCGACTGCCAGGCGGCCTGTGCAGCGGCGTAACCGGCGGCGCGGGTCCGGGCGTGTCCCTCGGTGCCGCCGGTGTCGGCGTACGCGGCGGCGGCCGTCAGGGCGGCTGCGGTGGCGCGGCGTTCGGGTCCGTGCGGCCGGACGAGCGCGGGCGCCATGCAGACCAGCCACGCCCAGGCACCCGCCGCGGCGGCCGGCGCCAGATGGCCGGGCACCTGGGCGAGGGTCTGGGGCGTGAACAGGGAGGCGGAGCTGACGAAGGTGAGGACGACATGGCCCGGCGGCCCGATGCGACTGGCGTCGCACAGGACCTTCTGCGCGGCGGCCAGCAGCGCGCCGACGGCGACCAAGACGACGGCGTGGTGGGTGAGCGAGGCCGCGACGAGGGCCACGCCGAGGCCGCCCAGCATGCCCAGCACCACCCGCATGAGGGCTCCGGCCCGGGCGGCGTAGGGACGGTTGTGGGTGTACAGCGCGCACAGGGACCCGGCCATCGCGTACATCACGAGGTGGAGACGGCCGAGCGCCATCAGGGTGAGCGCGGGCGGAGCGATCGCCGCGACCACGCTCAGCGCGGGTTTGAACCAGATCTCCGAGGGCCTGCCGAGGCGCAGCACGCCCGCCGTCGGAAGGCGCCGGACGGACGGGGAAGCGGGGGCGGGGGTGGTGGGCGCACTGCTCATGACGCCTACGTTAACAAGTGTTTTACTCGTAAAACACCTTGCTGACCTGTGTGCTCCGTCGCATGCTCCCCGTGTACATCCCTGCGCTCGCGTGCGCGCCGCAAGGCCCGGGCATCGAATGACCGACCGTCGAACGGGGAGGTACGCGTGCACGGACCGGCTTCGTCCGGCTGGCTGCTGGTGGCGCTCTGCGCGGCGACCGGCGCCTACTGCCTGGCGCGGATGCGCAACGGCGCCGAGGCGCAGCGCAGCGCCGCCGGCGGTGAGGCGCTGATGGGTTTCGGGATGGCTGTGATGGCCGTCCCGACGACGGTGTTCAGTCCGCCCTCGTGGGCCTGGCCCGCGTATGCCGCGGTGTTCGGGGCGGCGGGCGTGCACGCGCTGTGGGCGTCGCGGGCGGGCGCCCACCACCTCCACCATCTGGTCGGGGCGGCGGCGATGGTCTACATGTCCGTCGTCATGGCCGGCTCCCCCGGTCACACGCACACCCCAGGCGGATCGGGAGTCCCGCTTCTGACGGGTGCGCTGCTGCTCTACTTCGCCGGGTACGTCCTGCTGACGGGCGTCCGCCTGGTGCCGGTCGCCGCCGTCGCCGGTGGCGGGGGCGGGGGTCCCGCCGGGTGGGGTGACCGGCCGGAACTGGCACGGGCGTGCCGGTTGTCGATGGGGATCGCGATGGTGACGATGCTGCTCACGCTGTGAGCCGCAGCGGTCGGTACCCGGCCGGCGGTCGGCGCACCCGGGGGATCCGTTGCCTGCGTCACTTTGACGGCATGAGCCGTACCGCTGAGCGGGGCCGCGCTCATAAGCTGCCCTCATGATGCTCACCGCCGCGCTGTTGCTGCTCGGCGCCCTGACCGCCGTCGTCGCCCCCCGGCTGCTCGCCCGGGCGGACTGGCCGGACCGTGAGCCGGTGGTGGCGCTGTGGATGTGGCAGTGCGTGGTGGCGGCCGTCCTCGTGTGCTGCGCGCTGTCGATGACGCTCAGCGCGGCGGCGGCCTGGCACGCGGTCGGCGGGCACCTCTTCGCGACGGCCCCGCGCACGGTCGTCGAGGCCTACGCACTCGGTACGGCGGGTCCCTGGGCGGCGACCACCGCGGTCGCGCTGGCCGGCGGTGGGTTGTGGAGCGCGGCGCTGCTGGTCCGCGAGATCGGCCGGGCCCGTTCGCGGCGCCGTCGACGGCGTGCCGATCTGCTGGTCCGGGCTCCGCTGCTGCCGGGCGAGGTGGCCGTCTCCGGCCGGCTCGTCGTCCTGGAAAGCGAGCTGCCCGACGCCTGGTGGCAGCCCGGCACTCCCCCGCAACTGGTCGTCACCACGGCCGCGTTGCGCCGGCTGAAGGGACGGCAGCTCGACGCCGTCCTCGCCCACGAGCAGGGCCATGCCCGGGCGCGGCACGACTGGCTGCTGAACTGCTCCTCGGCCCTGGCGGGCGGCTTTCCCCAGGTGCCGGTGTTCGCCGCGTTCCGCGACGAGATGCACCGTCTGGTCGAACTCGCCGCCGACGACACGGCCTCGCGTCGCTTCGGGCGGCTGACCACGGCCCTGGCGCTGGTCGAACTCAACGAGCACCGCGGCGTCTTCGGCCCGTGCCCGGCACCGCAGGCCCATGTCCCGGCCCGGGTGCACCGGTTGCTCACTCCCCCGGACCGGCTGACCGCCGCCCGCCGCCTGCGGCTGACGGCGGCGGCCGCGCTCGTGCCCGTGGTGCCGGTCCTGCTGGCGTTCGTGCCGGGGCTGTGGGCGCTGGGGTGACCGGGGGTGCCGGCCGCCCTCCGGTGGACGTGGCATGGCTTGAGCGTGTCGCCCCGGTGACGGAAGATCGTGCCCGTACTGGATCCGGACCCCCCGGTTCGGCGAGGATCGCTGTATGCACACCTCGTCCGTGGACTCCCCGCCCCGTCCGCAGCACCGCAGCACCGCCGGTCTCGCCGGCGCCCTGGCGCTGGGCTCGGCCCTACTGCTGATCCTCGTCGCGGCCAGATGGAGCCCGTTGATCAGCGCGGACGGGGATATCGCCGCCACCGCCCACCGCTGGGCGGTGGACGAACCGGTCCTGACCCAGGTGTGCCGGATCCTCACGGACTGGGTGTGGGATCCATGGACGATGCGCCTGCTGTGCGCGGCCGTCGTCGTGTGGCTGGTGGTGCGGGTGGCGGCGCGCTGGACGGCGGTGTGGCTGGCGCTCGCCGTCGCGCTGGGCACCCTGCTGCAACAGGGCCTCAAGGCCGCGGTGGACCGCCCTCGGCCGGTCTGGCCCGACCCGGTCGACTCGGCCCACTACTCGGCGTTCCCGTCGGGCCACGCCATGACCGCCACGGTGGTGTGCGGGCTGCTGCTGTGGCTCCTGCACCGCCACGGCGTCGGCCGGGCCGTGTGGCGTGCGGCCCTGGCTCTTGCCGTCGTCTCCGTGGTCGGGGTCGGACTGACCCGGATCTGGCTCGGCGTCCACTGGCCGTCGGACGTGCTGGGCGGCTGGCTGCTGGGCACGACGGTGGTGGCCGCGGCGGTGTGGGCGCACCGGCGCTGGCAGCCCTGAACTCCCAGCCGCCTGACCGATCTTCCCTCGCGCCCCCGGAGGGCCTCGTAGGATCGCCGCATGACCGCCGTGCTCTTCGACTTCTCCGGGACCCTCTTCCGCGTCGAGTCCACCGACTCCTGGCTGCGTGGTGCCCTGGCCGGGTCCGATGTGCGGCTCACCGAAGCCGAGTTGACCGCCGCCGCGCTGGCGCTGGAGTCGGCCGGGGCGCTGCCCGGCGGCAGTGCGCCGGCGCGGGTCCCGCGGGAACTGGCCGACACCTGGCTGATCCGCGACCAGAGCGCCGATCTGCACCGGGCCGCCTACACCGGCCTGTCCCGGCAGGTCCGGCTGCCCGATCCGGCGCTGCACGACGCGCTGTACGACCGCCACATGACCCCGGCGGCGTGGGCCCCCTACCCGGACGCCGTCGAGGTGCTGCGCGGCTTGCGGGAGCGGGGCGTCCCCGTCGGGGTGGTCAGCAACATCGGCTGGGATCTGCGGCCGGTCTTCCGCGCACACGGCCTGGACCCCTACATCGACACGTATGTGCTGTCGTACGAGCACGGCATCCAGAAGCCGGACCCGCGGTTGTTCGCCGCGGCCTGCGAGGCGCTCGGCGCCGATCCGCGCAGGACCCTCATGGTCGGTGACGATCGCCGGGCGGACGGTGGCGCCTGCGCCCTGGGGTGCTCGGTGCACTTCGTGGACCACCTGCCGGCGGCCGCCCGGCCGGACGGACTGCTGCCGGTCCTGGATCTGGTGAGCTGAGCCGGGTACGCCGTCGGTGACGGACACCTGCCGCACAAGTAGCCTGAGGCCACTACCAGGGCGGATTACTCGCCCGCCTCGGACGATCCCCCGCGTCGCCCGAGGCAGACGGCATCACCGGCCCAGACCTGACAGGTCGTGGCCGGACGCTCTGAGTATAGTTGGCTGGCAGCCAGTCAACACAGGAGTTGCAGCATGTCTCCGCGTAGCGCCTCGGTCAATGAAGAGTTGCGGCGGCGTTCCCGGGAGCGGCTTCTGCAGGCGGCGGTCGAATTGGTCGGCGAGCGGGGCTACGACGCGACCACACTGGGCGACATCGCGGACCGGGCGGGCTCGGCCCGTGGCCTGGTGTCCTACTACTTCCCCGGCAAGCGCCAGCTCGTGCAGTCCGCCGTGCACCGGCTGATGCACCGCACGCTGGAGGAGGCGCTGGAGCGGGAGCCACGCACCGAGGACGGCCGGGAGCGGATGGCCCGGGCCATCGACGCGATCCTCGGCCTGGCCCGGGACCGGCCCGTGCTGATGCGCCAGCACATGGCCGGGATCCTTCAGGCCGAGGGATTCATGCAGTGCCCGGAGCAGCGGCGGCTGGCCGAGCTGCTGCGCGACACCATGGCCCGGCACGGCTCCCCGGACGTCGACAGCGACTACCCGATGATGCGCGCCCTGCTGATGGGTGCCGTGTACGCGGCCTTGGTGCCGGGGGTGCCGATGCCGGTGCCGGTGCTGCGGGCCGAGTTGTTCAAGCGCTACCGGCTCGACTGGGAGCTGGGCCTCCCGCCGGAGGCCGGAGCCGCCGGCGGGAGGTGCGACAAGGATCTGTCGCGGTTCTTCGCGACCGGGGCCGCACCGGAATGCGACCCTCGGGATCAGTCGAAGTAGTCCGGTTGTGTCTGCACGTTGAGCTCACGCTGGTGGACCCGGCGGGCCGGGTCGGTGCGCCGGTCGTCGATCTTCAGGACGTCGAAGCCCCGGGCGATCTCGTTCGAGTAGATGTAGCCGTTGTAGTAGTACGCCGACCACGAGCCGCCCGACTTGATCACGTCGGTGGTCAGCGGGCCCCGGTCGAAGTAGGCGATCTCCTTCGGGTTGGCCGAGTCGGTGAACTCCCAGACGGAGACGCCGCCCTGGTACCAGGCCTGGACCATGATGTCCTTGCCCTTGACCGGGATGAGCGAGCCGTTGTGGGCGACACAGTTCTCGGTGTCCGCCTGGTGGCGGGGGATCTTGAAGTAGCTGCGGAAGACCAGCTTGCGCTTGTCGCCCTTGCCGGCGATGTCGTAGATGCCGTCGGCACCGCGGTTCGGACCGATCTCCGCGTTGCAGGTGGCCGCACCGCCGCCGCCCAGCTCGTCGGTGAAGACGACCTTGTTCGCCTTCTGGTTGAAGGTCGCCGAGTGCCAGAACGCGAAGTTGACGTTGTCCTGCACGCGGTCGATGACCTTCGGGCGTTCGGGGTCCCTGATGGAGAACAGGATGCCGTCGCCCATGCAGGCGCCCGCGGCCAGGTCCTTCGAAGGCAGCACGGTGATGTCGTGGCAACCGGTGGTCTTGGACACGCCCGGGTTGGTGGGTCCGCCCGGGTTGCCGCCGCCGTCCGGTCCCTCACCGGGGAACAGCACGGGGAAGCCGACGACCTTCGCCTCCTCGGGGGCGTTGCGCGGCACCTTGATGACGGAGATGCCGTCGTGCGGCGGCTGGCAGTCGGGGTAGGCGGCGTTCGGCGAGTACGAGGAGACGTACACGTAGACGTTGCGCCGCTCGGGCACCAGCGTGTGGGTGTGCGAGCCGCACGCGGTCTCGACGGCGGCGACGTACCTCGGGTTGCGCTTGTCGCTGATGTCGAAGACCTTCATGCCCTCCCACGAGGACTTCTCGGTCGCCGGCTGGGTGGTGCTGGAGCAACTGCTGTCGCTGCGCGAGGAGTCGGTGGACAGGAACAGCAGGTCGCCCGAGACGGAGATGTCGTTCTGCGAGCCGGGGCACAGCACCTGGGCGACGGTCTTCGGCACCTTGGGGTTGCTGATGTCGAGGATGCGGAAGCCGTCGTAGTTGCCCGCGAAGGCGTACCTGCCCTGGAAGGCGAGGTCCGAGTTCGTGCCCTGGAGCGCGTCCTTGGGGACGTGGGCCAGGTGCCGGATGTTGTCGGAGTGGACGATCTCGTCCTGGCCGGGTATCTCGCCGCTCCGGATGGCCTCACGGACCTCGGCCTGAGCGCTCTTGGAAACCTTCTTCGGCGCGGGCGGCGCGTCCCCCGGGTCGGGGGTGGCCACTGCCGGGGCCGCCGTGAGGAGCGCGGCCAGCAGCCCGCCGGCGGCAGCCACAACTCCTACGCGTCTGCGGCGTGTTCTGCGGTCGTTCAACAGGATCACTGTTTTCCTCCCTGGTTCCGTTCACTGCGGAACGGTTCACGCACCACGCAGTATCGTCTTCGCCATGCACATACCAACAGGGGGCAACAGAACCGCAATGAAGTTTCCCGATCAATGACCCGCGGAAGCGTGCCAGTACGTCGTCCGCAACACGACGTGTGTCCCAACCCGCCTGTCACAGGAGGTCGTTGTGCTCTTCCGCCATGCGTCTCGGGCGTCCGCCGTCACAACGGGGCTGGTCGCCCTGGCCGTCCTCGCGGTCGGAGGCTGTGACTCCGGTCCGGATCGCAAGCCGGCCGCCGCGGACGGGCCCTCCGTGATCGCCCCGGGCGAGCCGGGCGAGGCGAATCGCACGCTGTCCGCCGAGGAGGCCGCGGATGCGCGCGAAGAGAACGACTCCCCCAACTCCGCCGACGTCTCCTACGTCCGCATGATGATCGAACACCACGCCCAGGCCCTGGTGATGACCGAACTCGCCCCGAGGCGCGCCGGGTCCAAGGACGTGAAGCGCATCGCCGAGCGCATCGCGGCCGGCCAGAAGCCCGAGATCGGGGCGATGAAGGGCTGGCTGAAGTCGTACGGCAAACCGCTGAAGGCCGAGCGGCACGAGCACGCCACGATGCCCGGCATGGCGACGCCGGCCCAGCTGAAGAAGCTGCGCGCCGCCGAGGGCAAGGCGTTCGACCGCCTCTTCCTCACCTTGATGACGACCCATCACCAGGGCGCGATCACCATGGCCACCGATGTGAAGGGGCAGGGCAACAACATCCGCGTCGAGGAGATGGCCGACGAGGTGATCGCACAGCAGACGAGCGAGATCACCCGGATGCGGAGCATGCTCTGAGCGCGTTCTTTAACCTTTCAACCCTTGTAGGGCGGTAAGGGTCTGCTCGCGTCGGACGGTTTTGCCCACGTCGTAGCGGGGTGCACGGACTCTGTTCGGGGTGCCGGGCGGACGTCCGGGTCCGGGCCGGTGGGGTTTCGGTGCTCTGGCGGGGCAGGGCATGTGCTGGCGCAGGTTCCGAAACGTCCGCCGAACCCGAGCGGGTGTGAGCCGGTGCGGTTCGGCTGGCCTCTCCCAGGGGTGCCGCAGGCCGCGAGTGAGCGGGCGGGCGAGCCGGAGCTGGGTGTAGGCGGTGATGATCAGCCACGTCCACCGGTCCGCTGCCTCCGGTTCCCTCAGTTTGGGGCGGGTCCAGCCGAGAGTCTGCTTGAACATGCGGAACGTGTGCTCCAGGTCGAACCTGCGCAGGAACGCCTGCCAGGCCCGGTCGACGTCCGCGTCGTCGGCGCCGGTCTTGGAGGACCACAACCACACGGCCGGGGCCGCCCGGTCCTTCGACAGATGCTCGACTTCCAGTCGGATCAACCTGCCCTCGATCAGTGGGAGTCCCCATCGTGTTCCAGCCAGGCTGCCTGGTGGGTCAGCCGCGGATGGACCCGGTCCCATGCCTGCGTGACGGCCTTGCCGTAGTTCGCGGTGGCCATGCGGGTGGTGACGGAGGGCTCGGGCCAGGTCTCGGACTTGGCGAAGCGGAGCTCCGGACCGCGCTTCGGCGGTCGGCCTCCCTTCGGGTCGTAGACGCGTGGCGGTTTTGGCAGCCGCATCACGCGGTCACCGCGGACGCGCCCGACCAGCTCGACGGGCAGGTCCCGCAGGACCCACGCCAGGCGGGTGACGTCATAGCCGGCGTCGGTCACGACGACGATGTTGGGCTCGTCCGGCGCCCACTGGCCTGCCGCGACGAGTCGTTCGACGACGTCACGGAGTTGGGCCGCGGTCACCGCGGTGGCGTCGCCGGCCGGGCCGAGCCGGACCGCGTCCAGGATCTGCGTCCAGGACGTGGCGCCCATGTCCAGCACGGCGACGAACGAGTAGGGCCAGCCGGGGATGAACTGTGAGGCCGTCTTCGCCCGCCCGTAGACATGGCAGAACAACCCGTCCGGCGAGCACGGAGCGTCCGACCGCAGCCACGGTGATACGTCGACGGCCAGGGCCAGGCGCCCGTCGGGGAACCGGGGCAGCGGCAGGCCGGCCAGCAATGACCGCAGCCGGTCCACGTCGATGCGCCCCTGGTTCAGGCCGGCGTACATCGCTCCGTGCCCACGTCGATGTTCTGGCAGGAGCGTCAGCTCGACTGCCGAATGGACCGCACCCCGGGCACACAGCACCGCGTCCGCCAACTCGAACAGCTCATCGCCCCGAACGGTCAGACACGCGTACAACTCGTCTCGGAAGCGTGACGCTTCCGCGCGCGCTTCCTCCGGAATGGCTTCAGGCAGCAGACTCACCCGGAATGGCTTCAGGCAGCAGACTCACCCTCACGGCCTTCGTTCTGATCAGTGCACCTTGGTCGGAGCACATGATCAGACGAAGGCCGCCTCAGCGTCCGGCGAATGCCCAGGCCAGCGATCCAGTTCGAGTCATTTTCGACGCCGGACCCCAAATGACAGGGTCAGGCTCCCTCGGGAGTGATCAGGCAGAAGGGATGGCCTACGGGATCCTCGTAGACGCGGTAACCGATCGGCTTGTCCGAACCATCCAGCAGCGTCGCCCCGAGGGCGAGTACCTGGGCCTCGGCCACATCGAGGTCCGCGACCATCACGTCGATGTGCATCTGCTGAGGGCGCGCGGAATCCGTCCACCGCGGCGCGCGAAAATCATCCACCCGCTGGAAAACGACTACCGGGGCGCCCGACGCGTCCTGGAGCACGACGAACTCACCGGTGTCCGCCTGCCGTGAGAGCGA
The DNA here is from genome assembly GCF_040654575.1 of Streptomyces sp. NPDC050674. Taxonomy (NCBI): domain Bacteria; kingdom Bacillati; phylum Actinomycetota; class Actinomycetes; order Kitasatosporales; family Streptomycetaceae; genus Streptomyces; species Streptomyces sp. NPDC050674. The sequence goes on along the minus strand of NZ_JBFAIG010000003.1, from coordinate 62,504 downwards.
CAGCAGCTTTTCGTAGAAACCAGCGAGTTCGTCCGGGTCGGGGCAGTCGATGACAACGGTGTACAGGTGTCCGATCATCCGGCTCACTCTGCCACTGGCCCGCGAGCGGGCCAAACGGCAGGGGCCCAGCCCAAGGTTGAAGAACAAGCTGAGCTCGACCCGCATCCGCGAGCATGACCATGGCGGTGAGCAACGGCCCACCAGGGCGGGCACCGGATGATCATCAGCGGAACCAGCAGCGAAAGCATGCGGAAGAGCAGTCGGACGAGTACTGGTGCGAAGTCGTGGGCATTCAGCCCCGCCCGTCGGTGCTCGGCCCGGCCGGGCGTCCTTCTCGGACCGTGAAAGGCGAGCTGCCCAAGTCAGGGCCGGGCGCGGCGCGGTGACAGCAGGCCCTCGTCCCTGGCCTGGCCGATCAGCCTGAGGCAGGTGCGACGGCTGTGCCCGGTCGCGCCCATGACGGCGAGGATCGGGTCGGCGCCGTCGCGCTGGGCCGCGCGGTACTCCTGCGCCACGCGCCGCCGCCCCTCCGCGCCACGCGGCCAGGCGGGCCTGGCACGGCGCCCCTCGCCCTCACGGCCGTCGGGCCCCTCACCGCACGCCTCGGCCATCGCTTCCTCGATCCAGTCGGCGAGCACGGCCAGATCGTCAAGGCACAGCGCGGGCTGCGAGCGCACCTCCTCGACGCAGACACAGCCGCCGCCCACGACGGCCAGCGCGTCGACGCGGGCGCCGTCCGCGAAGGCCAGCCGGAACTCGAACCACCGGGTGGCGCCCTCGTTCTCCCGCACTTCCCACGCGGGGTGCACGGACACCGCACCGTCCGCCGGAGAGCGATCAGAAAGATTTAGAAAGGAGGCTTCCAGCACACACTGAACGTAACCGCATGATCACATTCCCTACAGATCAGACACGCGCCGGGGCGCGCACAGCACCCTGTCAGCGGAGCAGGCCGGTGCGCCGTCACTCGCCGAGACGGGCGGCCTGGCGGGCGGCGGCACCGAGTAGGGCGTCCAGCAGCCCCGGGAACAACCCGTCCAGGTCGTCCCGCCGCAGCCCGTTCATCTTGGCGGTGCCGCGGTACACCTGCCGGATCACCCCGCTCTCCCGCAGCACCCGGAAGTGGTGCGTGGTGGTCGACTTGGTGACCGGCAGGTCGAAGTGCGAGCAGGACAGTTCACTGCTCGCGCCGGCGAGCTCCCGCACGACACGCAGCCGCATCGGATCCGAGAGCGCGTGCAGCACTCCCTCCAGCCGGATCTCGTCACGCGCGGGATGCGGCAGGTCACGACTGCTGACGGCTGGGGACGTCACGGCGGCTCCACTTCCTCGGGAACGTCCATGGTACGAGAACCCTCGTAGTTTGACATCCACCGTACTACGATGCCTATCGTACGAGTCGACATCGGCCCCGTGACGAATGGAGTCCGCCGTGACCGCGCTCTTCGAGCCCTGCACCCTGCGCGAGCTGACGATCCCGAACCGCGTTTGGATGTCCCCGATGTGCCAGTACTCGGCGGCGCCGGAGGGCCCGGAGACCGGGGTCCCCAACGACTGGCACTTCGCGCACTACGCCGCCCGCGCCACCGGCGGCACGGGCCTGATCATCGTGGAGGCCACCGCGGTGTCCCCGCAGGGCCGCATCTCCCCCTACGACCTCGGCATCTGGAACGACACGCAGGTCGAGGCGTTCCGCCGCATCACCCGCTTCCTCGCCGCGCAGGGGACGATTCCGGCCATCCAGCTGGCACACGCCGGCCGCAAGGCGTCGACGGACCGCCCCTGGACGGGCGGCGCCCCGGTCGGCCCGGACGCCCACGGCTGGGACGCGGTCGCCCCGAGCCCGCTCGCGTTCGACGACCGGCACCCGACCCCGGCTGAGCTGACAGTCAATCAGATCAAGGACATCGTCGGGCAGTTCGCGGCGGCGGCCCGCCGCGCGCTCGCCGCCGGCTTCGAGGTCGCCGAGATCCACGGCGCCCACGGATACCTGATCAACGAGTTCCTGTCCCCGCATTCCAATCACCGCACCGACAGCTACGGCGGCTCGTACGAGAACCGCACCCGCTTCGCCCTCGAAGTGGTCGACGCCGTACGGGAGGTGTGGCCGGACGACAAGCCGCTCTTCTTCCGCGTCTCGGCCACCGAATGGCTCGACGAGGGCGGCTGGACGGCGGACGACACGGTCCGCTTCGCGGCCGACCTGCGGGCCCACGGCATCGACCTGCTGGACGTCTCCAGCGGCGGCAACGCCTCCGGCGTCAGCATCCCCACCGGTCCCGGCTACCAGGTCCCCTTCGCCGCCCGGGTGAGGAACGAGACGGGCCTGCCGGTCGCCGCGGTCGGGCTCGTCACCGACGTCGAGCAGGCCGAGAAGATCCTGGCCAACGGCGAGGCGGACGCGGTCCTGCTGGGCCGCGAGCTGCTGCGCAACCCCTCGTGGGCACGGCTCGCCGCCCGGGAACTCGGGGCCGAGGTACGCGTGCCGGACCAGTACCACCGGTCGGTCTGATCCGGCACACGCAGAAGCGCTCCCCGTCGTCCCCGCGTACGACGTACCGGAGCACGGCGTCAACCGGTCGCGCACGCCGTCCCGTTGAGCGTGAACGCGGCCGGAGCCGCGCTGTTGCCGCCGTGAGCGGCCTGGTAGCCGATGCTCACGGCGGCACCCGGCGCGATGGTGCCGTTGTACGAGACGTTGGTGGCGGTGACCGACCCTGACGCAGGTGTGTACGTGGCGCCCCACCCGCCCGTGACCGTCTGCCCCGCGGGCAGCGTGAAGCCGAGCTTCCAGCCGTTGACGCTGGTCGTGCCGGTGTTGGTGATGGTCACGGTGGCGGTCAGGCCGGTGTTCCAGGCGTTCACCGAGGCCGTCACCTTGCAGGCGCCGGGCTGGGGCTGGGGAGCCGGGCCGGAGCCGTCCAGGCCGAAGAAGGTGAGCGCGCGGGACGCCATGCCCTGGGCGTACAGGTTGTGGCCGACGCCCTGGAGGCTGATGGCCTCGACGGGGGCCCGGTCACCCGTACCGCCGTAGCGGGTGCGGACCCAGCCGGACTGGGGGGTGTCGGTGACGGTGGGCGTCTGGCTGACACCCTGCACGTCGGTCCACTGCTTGATCTGCTCCCCGAAGTTGGGGTAGCGCAGCACGTCGTCCTGGGTGCCGTGCCAGATCTGCATCCGGGGCCGGGCGCCGGTGTAGCCGGGGTACGCGCCGCGGACCAGGTTGCCCCATTCCCTAGGGGTGCGGGTGACCGTGCCGCCCGCGCAGGCGCTGTTCCACTCGGAGCCGTCGGTGGTGGCGAAGCAGCCGAACGGGACACCCGAGAAGGCGGCGCCGGCGGCGAACACGTCCGGGTAGTCCCCGAGCAGGACGTTCGTCATCATCGCCCCGGAGGAGATGCCGGTGGCGAAGATCCGGCCGGTGTCGGCGTTGTAGGTGCGAGTGGTCCAGTCGATCATCGACTTGATGCCGACCGGGTCGCTTCCCCCGCCGCGGCGCAGCGCCTGGGGCGAAGCGACGTCGAAGCACTTGCTGCTGCGGGTGACGGACGGGTAGAGCACGATGAACCCGTACCGGTCGGCCAGCGTGTCGTACTCGGTGCCGTTGTACATGTCCGGGCCCGAGCCGGTGCACCAGTGCACGGCCACCACGACGGCCGGCTTCGGGGTCACGCTCTCCGGCACGTACAGGTACATGCGCAGGTTGCTCGGGTTGGTGCCGAAGTCCGTGACCTCGGTGAGGGCCGCGGCGGGTACGGCCCCTTCGCGGGCGGAGCCGCGGGCGGGCCCGTCGGCGGCGGCCGCGGGTGCGGTGAACGCGGTGGCCGCGAGCAACGGCAGCAGCGCGGTGACGAGCGCGAGGAGAAGCGACCGCCGGGGTCTCCTCGCCGGGCGGTGGGGGGTGGCAGACACGTCCGGTTCCTTCCGTCGTGGGGCGCGGTGTCGAGGAACGTCGTACGGGCGGCTCGGCGATGCACCGGCCCGCCTCGGTGGATGGTGGCATGGACATGGCCGTCATGGAAGCGCTCCCACAGCCCGGTCCGGGCCGTCGGCGTCTTGATGAGACCTGACCGACTACGTTCTGCGCGAGGCGTTGACTAGAAAGCGCTTGCCGCCTACGTTCCGTTCAACAGTGTGACCGCATGGCGCGAGTGGGCCGCGTTCGTCGCGGATGGCGAACAGAATCACGAACGTCATTCATGTACGTGATGCCGCGCGCCCCCACCCTCTCCATGCACCCCCCACGGAACGCACGACCACCGGAAGACCCGACCCCCATCCGCCCCCACGACAGAAGGAATCGGGACATGACTTCTGCGACACGTCCGCCCGCCCGCCGCAGGCGCGCGGCGACCGGCGCACTGGCCGCACTCGGCCTTACGCTTGGCATGATCATGACCACCCACGCCTCCACGGCGAGCGCCGCCACCTGGCCGACCCCCAACGGCAGCCAGGGCACCTCCTCCACCATCTCCGTGTCCGGCACCAAGGACTACGGGATGAAGCGCTTCTACGGCACCGGCAGCCTGGCCGGCGACGGTCAGGAGGAGGGCCAGGACCCGATCTTCAAGCTCTCGGACGGCGCGGTGCTGAAGAACGTCATCCTCGGTGCCCCCGCGGCCGACGGCATCCACTGCGAGGGCAGCTGCACGCTGCAGAACGTCTGGTGGGAGGACGTCGGCGAGGACGCCGCCACCTTCCGCGGCGGCAACGGCGCGACCTACCAGGTCATCGGCGGCGGCGCGAAGAAGGCGGCGGACAAGGTCTTCCAGCACAACGGTGGCGGCACCCTGACCATCTCCAACTTCGCGGTGCAGGAGTTCAAGACGCTCTACCGCTCGTGCGGTGACTGCTCCACGCAGTACACGCGCAAGGTCAACCTCGACACCGTCGACGTGACCGGCACCGGCTCCACCGCGCGGCTCGTCGGCATCAACGTCAACCGCAACGACGTGGCGACGCTGCGGAACATCACGATCCGCAACGACTCCGGCCGCAAGGTCGTCCCCTGCCAGAAGTACAACAACAACACCGCCGTCGGTTCGGGGCCCGACAGCAAGAACTGCCTCTACTCCGCCTCGGACATCACCTACCGGTAGTCCCCGGCGGCCCCCGGTTCCCCCCACGGTGAAGGCGGCCGTGCGCAGTGCCCAGGCGGCGCCGCGCACGGCCGCCGGCGTCATGTGCCGCGTACCCGCGCGCCCACCGCCCCGATCAGCTCCCGCCGGTAGTCGGCGTAGGCGGCGCGCAGGTCGGCGCCCGGCCAGTCGGCGGGCAGGAGGCCGGGCGGCAGCACGGGGTCGGCGAGCAGGTGCCGCACGACGGCGGCGAAGGCGGCCAGCCGGTCGGCCGGGCGGGAGGTGCCGGCGATGTGGGCCAGCAGGGCCCGGGCCGTGCCGGACCAGTCGCCCAGTGGCCACAGGGTTTCGGCCAGTTCGCGCGAGGGCCGGTCGGGGCGGGCCGTGTAGCGCTGGACCACCTGGTCCAGATCGCCGGGGAGGGCGCGGGTCAGGTTGGCCGGGCGGAGCCACACGCCCTCGCGCAGTTCGGCCAGCCGCAGGCCGGACAGCCGGGCGCGCAGGTCGGCCCGTTCGGCGGGTCCCCGCCCCGTCGCGGTGATCACGACCATCTCCCAGTCCCCGTCCCACGCCCGGGTACGCGGGCGCACGGCGTCGTCCTGGCGGCGCTGGCGCTCCAGCAGCCGGTCACTCAGGCGGTAGCCGCCGTCCGTGCGCCGCAGGTCACCGGCGGCCACCATCCGGCTCAGCGCGGCCCGCAGCGTGGAGCCGCCGACGTCGAAGCCCTCCAGCAGCCGCACCAGCTCCCGCACCGGCAGCTCCGGGGGATGCGTCCCGAGCAGCAGGCTCAGCACCACCGACCGGGCGGACAGCGGGCGCAGATCGAGCGCGCCGGACCGCGCCGGGACGTTCATCGGCATGGTCACGTACTGTACGCGGCACCCGTCGGTGTTGCAGGATTGCTGCGACCGCAGGAAGAGTGCAACACTCTCGGCATGGTCTCGACACCGGACGGACAGCAGGTGCGCGGCGGACCCGCCACGCACGAGGTCACCAATCAGGCCCCGCCCCTCGCGCCCTACGACGCCTCCGACGACACGGCCCTGCTGGAGGGGCTGCGGCGCGAGGGCGCCGGATGGGCCGAGGAGGACCTGCGGCGGCTCGGTCGGCGGGCCGGCAGCGTCCAGGCGCAGGAGTGGGCCGACCTGGCCAACCGGCACGCGCCGGAGCTGCGTACGCACGACCGGTACGGCAACCGCGTCGACGAGGTCGAGTTCCACCCCGCCTGGCACCACCTGATGCGCACGGCGATCGCGGAGGGACTGGCCGCGTCACCCTGGACGGACGACCGGCCCGGAGCCCATGTCGTCAGGACGGCCGGCGGACTGGTGTGGGGCCACACCGAGGCCGGGCACGGCTGCCCCACCTCGATGACCTACGCGGCCGTCCCCGCCCTGCGCCGGCAACCGGAGCTGGCGAAGCTCTACGAACCCCTGCTGACGAGCCGGGAGTACGACCCCGCCCTGCGGGAGCCCACCGGGAAACGCGGGCTGCTGGCGGGCATGGGGATGACCGAGAAGCAGGGCGGCTCCGACGTCCGGACGAACACCACGACGGCCACGCCGACGGCCGAGCCCGGGATGTACACCCTGCGCGGGCACAAGTGGTTCACCTCGGCGCCGATGTGCGACGTGTTCCTCGTGCTGGCCCAGGCGCCGGGCGGGCTGTCGTGCCTCCTGGTGCCGCGTGTACTGCCCGACGGCACCCGCAACACCTTCCGCATCCAGCGGCTCAAGGACAAGCTGGGCAACCGGTCCAACGCCTCCTGCGAGCCCGAGTTCGACGGGACGGTGGCCTGGCTGGTCGGTCCGGAGGGGCAGGGCGTGAAGACCATCATCGAGATGGTCAACTGCACGCGGCTGGACTGCGTGATGATGTCGGCGGCGCTGATGCGCAAGTCCCTCGTGGAGGCGGGGCACCACGCCCGGCACCGCAGCGCGTTCGGCGCGCGGCTGGTGGAGCAGCCGCTGATGCGCAACGTCCTGGCCGATCTCGCGCTGGAGTCCGAGGCCGCCACGACGCTCACCATGCGGCTCGCCGGGGCGGCCGACCGGGCGATACGCGGGGACGAGGCCGAGGCCGCGTTCCGCCGGATCGCCACCGCCGTCGGCAAGTACTGGGTGACCAAGCGGGGCCCGGCCTTCACCGCGGAGGCCCTCGAGTGCCTCGGCGGCAACGGGTACGTGGAGGACTCGGGCATGCCCCGGCACTACCGTGAGGCTCCCCTGCTGTCCATCTGGGAGGGCTCCGGGAACGTCAACGCGCTCGACGTGCTGCGGGCGCTGCGCCGCGAACCGGGCACGGCCGAGGCCCTGTTCGGTGAGCTCGCTCTCGCCCGAGGGGCGGACGCCCGGCTGGACGCGGCCGTGGCGCGGCTGGAGGCGGGACTGTCCGGGGCGTCGCAGACGACGGCACGCCGGCTCGTGGAGCAGATGGCTCTGACACTCCAGGCCTCGCTCCTCGTGAGGCATGCCCCGCCGGCGATCGCCGACGCGTTCTGCGCGACGCGGCTGGGAGGCGACTGGGGGCACGCGTTCGGGACGTTGCCGGATTCGGCGGGCCTGGACGCGATCGTGGAGCGGGCGCTGCCGGGCGAGGGGCGACGCGGGGTCTAGACACCCGTCCGTGCGGCGACTCGAACTCAAGCCATCGTGCGCACAGTTCGCGCACAGTCATCTCCCGATTCCGCTTCGTTGTCGGTGCCGTGGTGCAGACTCCCCGTCAGGTGGCACTTCGCCCGGGGGAGGACAACGTGTTCAGGGGGATGGACGAGGTCGACTGGGCCTCGCTGCGGCATGCGTACGGCAGCGCGGAGGACGTGCCCGGATTGCTCCGGGGACTGGCCTCCGCCGACCCGGCCGAGCGGCAGACCGCGCTCGACGGGATGTACGGCGCCGTGCACCACCAGGGCGATGTGTACGACTCGACGCTCGCCTGTGTTCCGTTTCTCCTCGCGCTCGCCGTCCGCGAGGGAGGGCGCGACCGGGCCGGGGTGATAGAGCTCCTCGTCAGTATCGGCGGCTTCGAGGGTGCCCGCGACGACCTCGCGGCGAGGGCCGGCGCGGCCCTGCGCGCGCGTGCCGACGTCTTCGTCCGGCTCGCGGCGGACCCCGACGCCGCCGTGCGCCGGGCGGTGCCCGGGGCGCTCGTGCGCTTCCTCGACCGGCCGGCGCGGGTGCTCGCCCTGGTGCGCGAGCGGCTCGCCGTGGAGCGGGACGACCGGGTCCTGATCGCGCTGGCGGAGAGCCTCGGGCTGTTCGCCCGGCGGTATCGCCCGGCCGACGCCGCCCTCGCCGCCGAGGCGGCCGACCTGCTGGCCGCGCTGAGCGGGCCCCCTCACGGCCCGGGGCTCCGCCTCGCCGCGCTCGGCCAGCTCGCCTCATGCGCCCCGGAACGGCTCGGCGCCGATCTCGTGCCGACCGCGGTCCGGCTGCTCAGGGACAGATCCGCGCGACGGGCGCGGTCAGGACGCCGGTACGACGGTCCGGGCCCGGACACGCTCGCCGGACGGCTGCGGCGGCTGCGGCCCTCGGACGAGGAGGGCTCCCGGCTGCTGCGGACCCTGCACGCGGCGCTCGGAGACCGGGTGGCCGACCGGGTCGCCCTGCTGCGCGGGCAGTTGACCAGTCCGGATCCCGTCGACCGGTGCAACGGCGTGTGGATGTCGGCCGGACTGATACGCGAGTGGCGTACGGGCCACACGGAGCCGGTCACCTTGCTGGGAGCCCGGCTGGGCGCGGAGGAGGTGTGGCTGCACGACGCCGCGGTCGCCGTCCTGGCGGAGCTGTTCGAGCTGGCCGCGCCCGCAGCGGACCCGCTCCACACGCTGGTCACCTGTCGTCCCGGGCTTCGCGTACGGCACGGGGAGCGGGGCGCGAGCGCCTTGGGCGGCCCGCTCAAGGCACTCGCCCGGGCCGGGGACGCGCGGGCGGTTCCACTGCTGGCCGAGGTGCTGGCCGGTCCCGTCGTCCCGCACGACGTGGGGCTGGTGATACCCCACCTGGGCCGCGCCGCCGTGCCGCTCGCCCCCGTCTTGCGGCGACGGCTCGCCCGTGTGCCGCTCGACGCGCCCGACGCGTACGAGCGGGCCGTGCCCCTGCTGTCCGCTCTCTCCGCCCTGGACGACGCCGAGTCCGTGCCGGTGGTGTCGCGGCTGCTGCGCGGCCTGCCGGACGGGCTGCGGCGGCGCGACGCCGTCATCGAAGCGGCGGTGCGCGCCCTCGGCGCGTTCGGCAGTGCGGCGCGCGAGGCGGCACCGGAGCTGCGCGGGCTGCTGGAGACCGACGGCGCGGTCGCGGCGGCGGACGCGCTGTGGTCGGTCACGGGCGACGCGGATGCCGTGCTGCCCGTGCTGCTCCGGGAGCTGGCGGCCCCCGGCAGCGGTCGGCGGCGACGCGCGGCGGCCGTGCTGGGAACACTGGGGCCGGCGGCCCGTCCGGCCGGGCCCGGGCTGCGTGCGGGGACGCGCTCCGCCGACGTCTGGGAGCGGGTCACGGCCGCGTGCGCGCTGTGGCGGACCGCGGGGGAAACGGAACACTGCCTTCCGGTGCTGCGCTCCGCTTGGGCGGACCACCCGCGCACACGCCGGACGATCGCCGGGTGCGTCGCGGCCCTGGGACCGGCGGGAACACCGCTGCACGACCTGCTCCGAGCGGAGCTCGCCTCTCCCCGGCGGCATCTGACCGACTCCGGCGGCCAGGGCGTGCGCGCGGACCTGGAGCTGCTGCGGACGTGCCGGCAGGCCCTGGCCGGAGAGGGGCACCGGTAGGCGGCGTCATCCCGCCGTGCGTCCCCACATGGGGCCGAAGCGGGCCCACTCGACGTCCCACCGGTCGAGGCGGCGACGCTCCAGGCGGCTGCGCAGGGCACGGCCCGCGACCAGGGGCACGGCCGCGGCGCACACGCCCGCCGCGCCTCCGGTCAGCCACGCCCGTACGCGGGCCTGGGCGACGGTGACGGGCCGGGTGACCTGGCGGCCGTCGGGGTCCGTCCACACCATGACCGGGGTCCCGGCGGCGCTGCCGGCCGGCACCCGTAGCAGGCCCGAGTGCTCGGAACCGTCCGGGGCGTTCCACCGCGCCGTCGCCCACACCCGCTCGGCACGGGAGGCGGGGGCGGCCCCGGCGGGCGCCCCCGGAGCGCGTTCGGCGAGCCGTGCCGCGACGGGGCGCCACGTGGCACGCTCTTGGGCCAGCCCGTCCTCGACGGACCGGCTCACCGCCGCCCCGGCCGCCGCCCCGACGAACACCGTGAGCAGCCACACGCCCAGCACGACCCAGGCCTCCAGCCGGTCGGCGCGGCGCTTGAGGGGGTTGCGCCGCCAGCGCCACAACCACACCCCCGGACCACGTAACGCCATCGAGGCCTCCTCCTCACGAGCCCACGGCCATCCCGCCGCCCTCCCCATACGGACGGCGGCGCCTGGATGCTCACCGCACCTTTTCGGCGGGGCGGTCCCCGCCTGCCTCCGGCCCGCGCGAGCGGCTTGCCGATGCGGGCCGCGAGGCTGCCGGAACACCTCGCGACACCCCACTGACCTGCGGCGGAGCCGCTTCCGGGGGTGACTGTCAGTGGTCGGGTGCAGACTGGCCGGTGTCCGGGACGAAGGCGTCGACGACGACGCCGCGGAGGTGATCGGCATGACCGAGGTACTGCTCGCCGTGGGCACGCGCAAAGGCCTGTTCATCGGGCGCCGGCGAGGTGACGGCGCCTGGGAGTTCGACGAGAGCCCCTACTTCAACGCTCAGGCCGTGTACTCGGTCGCCATCGACACCCGGGGCGGGACCCCGCGGCTGCTGGCCGGCGGCGACAGCGCGCACTGGGGCCCGTCCGTGTTCCACTCCGACGACCTCGGCCGGACGTGGACCGAACCGGCCCGCCCGGCGGTCAGGTTCCCCAAGGACACGGGGGCGTCCCTGGAGCGGGTGTGGCAGCTGCACCCGGCCGCCGCCGAGCCGGACGTGGTGTACGCGGGCACCGAACCGGCGGCGCTGTACCGTTCGGAGGACCGCGGGGAGACGTTCGATCTGGTCCGGCCGCTGTGGGAACACCCCACCCGGTCGAAGTGGGTGCCGGGCGGCGGCGGTGAGGGACTGCACACCGTGCTCACCGACGCGCGCGACCCGAAGGCGGTGACGGTCGCCGTCTCGACCGCCGGTGTGTTCCGCACCCTCGACGGCGGGGCGAGCTGGGCGCCCTCCAACTCGGGTGTCTCCGCGGTGTTCCTGCCCGACCCGAACCCGGAATTCGGCCAGTGCGTGCACAAGGTCGCCCGGGACACCGTGACCCCGGACCGGCTGTATCTGCAGAACCACTGGGGGGTGTACCGCAGCGACGACGCGGGCGCGCAGTGGACGGACATCGGCGCGGGCCTGCCGTCCACCTTCGGCTTCGCGGTGGCGGCGCATCCGCACCGGGGGGACACGGCGTACGTGTTCCCGATCAACGCCGACGCCGACCGGGTCCCCGCCGACCGCCGGTGCCGGGTCTACCGGACCGCGGACGCGGGCAAGAGCTGGGAGCCCCTCACGGCGGGCCTGCCCGGGGAGGACCACTACGGCACGGTGCTGCGCGACGCGATGTGCACGGACGACGCGGACCCGGCGGGCGTCTACTTCGGCAACCGCAACGGCGAGGTGTTCGCGTCGGCGGACGACGGCGACAGCTGGCGGCAACTCGCCTCGCACCTGCCGGACGTGCTGTGCGTGCGGGCCGCACGCGTCGGCTGAGCCGCGAATGGCACGGGGGACGCGGGAGGCTCGGCGTGGGGCTGGGCGGGGCACACAGCACGGGGCGCGGTGGCGATGCAGCCTTGGCCACCGGTTGATCGCCGCTGCCGGCACGGCAGTAGGGTGACGCCCGTGGCACCACGACCCTTGCATGAGATCGTCGAAGCGGGCTGGGCGAAGGCCCTGGAACCGGTGACCGAACGCGTCGCCACGATGGGGGACTTCCTCCGCGCGGAGATCGCCGCGGGACGCACCTACCTCCCGGCCGGGCCGAACGTCCTGCGGGCCTTCCAGCAGCCCTTCGACGACGTACGCGTCCTGATCGTCGGTCAGGACCCGTACCCGACACCGGGACACGCGGTGGGGCTGTCGTTCTCGGTCGCGCCGGACGTGCGGCCGCTGCCCGGCAGCCTCATCAACATCTACCGCGAGCTCAACAGCGACCTGGGGCTCCCCCAGCCGTCCAACGGCGACCTCACGCCGTGGACCCGGCAGGGCGTGCTGCTGCTCAACAGGGCCCTGACCACCGCCCCGCGCAAGCCGGGTGCCCACCGGGGCAAGGGCTGGGAGGAGGTCACGGAGCAGGCGATCCGGGCCCTGGCCGGGCGCGGCAAACCGCTGGTGTCCATCCTGTGGGGCCGTGACGCCCGCAATCTGCGCCCACTCCTCGGCGATCTGCCCTCCGTCGAGTCCGCCCACCCCTCCCCCATGTCGGCAGACCGGGGCTTCTTCGGCTCCCGGCCGTTCAGCCGGGCCAACGACCTGCTGATCCGCCAGGGCGGCCAACCGGTGGACTGGCGTCTGCCGTGACCGGGGCGTCGGAGGGCTCCGGCTTCCTCGCCGTGGACTCCGGCGGTTCCGGGCTCCGGGCCGTGCTGGGGACCGCCGAGCGCGGTCCGCTGGCCCGGGTGGCGTCCGACGAGCCGGTGCGCACAGGCGAGCGGGGGATCGACCCCGGGCACTTCATGGCCCAACTCGTCGGGCTGGTCCGCGCCTTGACCGTCGAGGCCGGGCCCGTGCCGTTGACCGCCGTGGCCGTCGGCGCGGCCGGTCTTGCCTCCCTCGGTGACGGGCTGCGTGCCGAACTGCCCGGCGCCCTGGCCCGGGAATGGGGCGTGCGCGGGGTCGCGCTGGCCGCCGACGCCGTGACCGCGTACGTGGGTGCGCTCGGAGCACGCCCGGGCGCGGTCGTCGCGGGCGGCACGGGGCTGATCGCGGTCGGCACCGATCTGACGCGCTGGCGGCGTGCGGACGGCTGGGGGCATCTGCTCGGTGACTGCGGGGGCGGCGCCTGGATCGGCCGGGCCGGTCTCGAGGCGGCGCTGCGCGCCCATGACGGGCGCGAGGACGGATCACGCCGCCTGCTGGCCTGTGCCGAGGAGGTGTTCGGACCGGTCGCGGGGCTGCCCGGTGCGCTGTACCCGCGCCCGGACCGCCCCGCTGTCCTGGCCTCCTTCGCACCCCGCGTGGCCGCCTGTGCCGACGAGGACCCGGTCGCGGCGGGCATCCTGCGCGCTGCCGCCCGGCACATGGCCGACTCCGCGGCGGCCGTGTGCCCCGCCGACGGCGAACCCCGTGTCGCCGTCACCGGCGGCCTGTTCAAGCTGGGCGACCCCCTGCTGGGGCCCCTGGACGCGGAACTGGCCCGGCGGCTGCCGCGGGCGCGGCGGGTACCGGCCGAAGGCGACCCGCTGGACGGCTCGGTGCGTATCGCGGCCGCACTGAGCACCGGTTCGCTCATGCTGCCGGCCGACCCGAGGATGCTGTCCGTGACCACTCGGCCGGGTGATTGATCCGACGATACCCAGCCCGTATGTAACTCATCAGACAAAACAGGACGGATACCGCTCACCTGCACCCTCCCCGAACAGGGGAACCCAAGAAGCCAGTAACATGCGGCGCCATGAGTTCCCCCACTGGGCCCGCGGATGGCCTGCCCGTACGAATGCCGCGCCCCCGCCAGCCCGGACGGCATCGCCGTCCCGAGCCGCTGGTCGCTCCCGAGGGCGCGCCCGCGCTCGTCCTCGCCGTGCCGGGGACGCCCAGTAGCGCCACGCGCAGCCTCGCCGAGGAGGTCGTGAGCATCGCCCGCTCCGAGCTGCCCGGCCTCGACGCCCGCATCGGGTACCTCGACGGGGACAACGCGGAGTTCCCCTCGCTGCAAGCCGTGCTCGTGCACGCCGCCGAGGAGCGCACGGCCCGTTTCGAGCAGGCCCGCGCCGCCGGCATGGACGTCAAGATGCCCGACGGCCCCGTCGCCGTCGTCGTGCCGCTGCTCGCCGGCCCGGACAGCGCGCTGCTGCGCCAGGTCCGTCAGGCCCTCATGGAGAGCCGTGTCGCCGCCGAGCTGACCGACGTCCTCGGTCCGCACCCGCTGCTCGCCGAGGCGCTGCACGTGCGGCTGTCCGAGGCCGGTCTTGCCCGTGCCGACCGCGCCCGGCTGTTCACCGTGGCGACCGCCGCGGACGGCATCATCCTGGCCTCCGTGGGCGGTGACGAGGCGGTGCAGGCGGCCGGCATCACCGGCATGCTGCTCGCCGCGCGCCTGGCCGTGCCGGTCATGGCGGCGGCCCTGGACCAGGAGGGCTCCATCGCCTCCGTCGCCGAGCAGCTGCGCTCCTCCGGCTCGCACCAGCTGGCGCTCGCGCCGTACCTGATCGGCCCGGAGATCGAGCAGGGGCTGGTGGAGGAGGCCGCGAAGGAGGCGGGCTGCTCCGCCGCCGAGTCGCTCGGCCCGTACCCGGCGATCGGCAAGCTGGCCCTGGCCAAGTACACGACGGCCCTGGGCATCGCGCCGCAGCAGGCGCAGAGCACTCCGGTCCGCTGACGCGGGACGTGGACGTACCGAGGAAGGCCCGCTCCGGGTTCGGAGCGGGCCTTCTCGCCATGGGGCGGGGACCGGCCCTTCAGCCCTCCGCTAGCGCAGGACCACGTACGACGCGGCGGTCACTCTGACCGAACCGGAGCGCCGGGGGACGCCCGTGCGCGGATCGACGGCGAACCAGGTCACGTCGCCCGAGCGTTCGTTCGCGACGTACAGGAAGCCGCCGGAGGCGGTGAGGGCACGCGGCCAGTGACCGCCGCAGGGCACCGTGGTGACCAGCCGCAGTTCCTCGCCCTCGACGGCGAGCACGGACAGGACGTCCTCGCCGCGGGTGGCGGTCCAGACGAAGCGGCCGTCGGGCGAGGTGACGACGCCCGACGGGTAGGCGTCGCGCGCCGGAGCGCCGGGCAGTACCGGGACCTCGGACAGCGGCGTCAGGGCGCCTTCCGCGGCGTCCCAGCGGCAGACGGTGACCGAGGGGCTCAGTTCGTTGACGACGTACGCGTGCGAGCCGTCGGGGTGGAAGGCCAGGTGCCGGGGCCCCGAGCCGGGGCGCAGAGCGGTCTCCCGGTGCAGGGCGAGGGTGCCCTCGGTCAGCGTGCACACCCGCACCGAGTCCGTGCCGAGGTCCACGCTGACGGCCCAGCGGCCGCTCGGGTCGGCCTGCACCTGGTGGGCGTGCGGCCCCTGCTGACGGGGCGTGTGCGGTCCCGCGCCGCTGTGCCGGAGCACGCCGGAGGCGGATCGCGCGAGGGTGCCGTCGGGGCGCACGGGCACCGCGGAGACGCTGCCGGAGCCGTAGTTGGCGGTCAGCACGTGACCGTCGAACAGGCTGAGGTGCGTCGGACCGCTGCCGTCGACCGGCACGGGGCGCCCGGCCGGCTCGGGCTTGTCGCCGTTCACCCGGTACGCGGCCACCGCGCCGTCGGGCGTCTCACTGACCGCGTACAGCGTCCCGCCGTCGGGCGAGAGCGCCAGGCAGGAGGGGTCAGGCACGGCGTTCACACTGCTCAGCACGGTCAGCGCCCCGCTGTCGGGCTCGACCTCCGCCATCACGATCCCGGGCCCGCCGGCCGCCGTGAACGACCCGATGAACGCCCGCCGCCTGCCGTCCGCCACCGCTGTCCCCTCTCGCCCGCGCCGCCCGGAAGTGCCGCGCAGCCGATCATGCGCGGTCTAGACCAAGCGGTCAAGGGCGAGTCGCCCGGTCGGACCCGGGTGGGGCGCGGGGCGGATCCGCATGGCGCAGGCCGTCGGCGCGCGGCGTGACGTCCCTGCCACCGGTAAGGGCTTCGATGGCGGCCTCCACCCGGCGGCGGGCCGTGGCGAGCGGACGTCGTGAGAGGCCCCCGGGTCGGCCGCGGCGGCGACCAGGCCGCGGATCTCCCGGGCGCAGCCATCGAGGAGGGCGGGCACCTGCCGGGCCCGCCGCATACGGCCGGCGTCGGGTTCAGCAGGTGGACGAGCGGGGCGACCGGGAACCGTACCCGGGCCACGAGCCGCTCCGGCCCCGCCACCTGCTGGCGCCACTGACGGGAGGCCGCGGCGCCGGAGAGGGTGCCGGGCGTCACGTACGCCATCGGTCCCGGCTGCGCCCAGCGCCGGGTCCATGTCCGCCGCCCCCTGTGCCGCGCGGTCTCGACGGCGCAGGCGTGCACACGGCACAGGGCGCGCCGGATCCGGCACCGCGCCGTAGCGCCGACGCTCTGCCCCGCTCAGGAACGGGCGAGCGGAGGCCGCGAGGACGAACCGAGCGGCATCGCCAGAGCCGACAGTGCCTTCTCCAAGCCGCGCAGATGCGCGAGGGCCGACTCCGTCTCGTCCCGCTGAGGCAGCTCGCCGGTGGGGAGCGCCACGCGCCTGCGCCCCAGGTCACCGGCGGTGAGGGCTTCCACCGCCGCCTCGACGCGCCAGCAGGCGGCGACGAGCCGGGCGTCGTGCGACGCGACCGGATCGGCGGCCACGGACACCAGGCCCCGCACTTCGCGGGCGCAGTCGTCGAGCAGTTCACCGACCTGCTGGGCACGGGCCTTGCGAGCACGGCAGGGAGTGAGGGGGTGCGTCAACGGGGCGAGTGCCATCCGCACCCGGCCGAGCAGGAGCTCCAGTTCGGCTGCGTGCGGGGCAGGGTCGCCATGCGGGTCTCCGGCCAGGCGAGCGGCCGCTTCGGCGGTGGCCGCGTGGACGCAGTGCAGGGCGCGCCGGATCCACGCGTCGGTCGTCTTGTGCGTGGTGACCGGCAGGACGAGGACCACGGCCAGCGCGGCACACAGCGCGCCCACGCCGGTCTCCGCGAGACGCAGCCCGAGCAGGCCGGGGTCCAGCACGCCCAGCAGGCCGTAGAGCAGGCTGACCATGACCGTCACCGCCAGCATCATCCAGGTGTACGAGACGGGGGCGGTGTAGAAGATGCCGAAGACACAGCCGGCGACCAGGAGGGCCGTCGGCGTGGGCGCGCCGTGCAGCGGGATGGCGACCGCCAGGCCGACGACGATACCGATCACGGTTCCGCAGACCCGGCGGAAACCGCGGACCAGGGTTTCGCCGCGCGACGTCGTGTTGACGAAGATCCACCAGGTGGTGCCGACGGCCCAGTACCAGCGCTCCTCGGAGAGGAACTGCCCGACCAGGAGGGCGAGGGCAGCGGCAGCTGTGGCCTGCAAGGCCTGCCGGGTGGTGGGCCGTGCCCATCCGGTGCCCGGCAGGACCGGCGGGGCCGCCGCGGGTGGGGTGTGCCGCTCGATGGGCCAGAGCACGAATCGCGTGGCACCGGCCGCGCAGAGGGCGAGACCCACGGCGGTGTACAGCTCGGGCAGCTGAGCGGGGACCGCGTGCAAGAACTGCGTGACGAAGAAGTTCATGAACGCGAAGATCCCGAGCGCGTGGCCCCGTGGACCCCAGCGTCGGGCGTAGACCCCGCAGAAGACGACGGCCAGGAACGCGGCGTCACGGGCCGGGGTGATGCCGTGCAGTGCGGTGGCGAGCGCCAGCACGGGGAATCCGGCCACGGGCAGCAGGGCGGTGGTGATCCGCTGGTCACGAACGGTCGCGTCGGTGACCGTGAAGAGGGCGAGCAGTGCCGTGAGCCCTCCGGTGATGGATGCGGTGAGCGACAGTCCGCAGAGTTCGGGAACGGCGACGGCGGCGGCGACACCGATGACGGCGCGGGTCGCGTTCCGCAGCCTCGAGCGCCCCGGGTCCGGAGCCACGAACATCCTCTTCACGGCGGTGCGCCGCCCCCCTCTCGGTGGTACGTGTCCTGTCCACGGCCGTCCCGGGTGGTGGACGACAAGCGGACACGACTGCGGCACCGCGGTCCGGACCGGCCTCGTCGCCGTCCGGCGCTGCGCGGCGCCGCAAGTACATGGATAGGGCAAAGATAACCATCCAGGGGCCCAGTGGCTCCACTGTCCCTTAATCGACTGAGCCAATGGCTCAGTGGATCGAGGCTGGCGGAAACCGATGGCCGGCCAATGGATCAGGCCGGGCCCGGAGGACGCGCAAGGGCACCACAGTCGCGCCGCCCGAGGAGGGGGTGAGCGGCGCGCCCTCTCCGGGCCGGCTCGGCCCGCAACCCGGCCGCTGACGCGGACGCAGACCGTGAGCTGCCCGCGGGCCGGGTTCTCCGCCACGCCGATCACCCCGACCACGCCGGGACCAGCGACCGGCCGCGGCACGGAAGGCCTTGAGCGCAGCATTGCGGCGCCCACGGCCCGGGCCGGCGCGTGCGGCGCGTGTCCGGGCGGGCCGTCGCAGGCATGCCGTGGCCGCCCTCACTGCTGCGATCGCGGTAGACGAAAGTGTCTGCATACGGCCAACGACGAGAGGCCGGAGAACTGCGAGCGTCGGGGTGGGCCGTTGTGACCGGCCCGTACGCATGGCAGATCCCTCGAAAGGCTCGTCGATGTCCCCTCTCGCCCGCTGGTGCCACCGGCACCGGCTCGCCGTCGTCCTGCTCTGGGTGGGCTTGCTGCTCGCCCTCGGTGCCGGAGTCGGTGCGGCCGGCAACGCCTTCGGCAACAGCCCGATATCGCAGGACACCGACTCGGCCAGGGCGACGGCCCTGTTGCAGCAGGCCTCCGACAGCGCCGCGGGCAAGAGCGGCCGGATCGTCTGGCAGGTGGACGGCGCCGAGGCCAAGGTCACCGGGCCCGCCGCCGAGCAGGCCATGACCGGCGCCCTGGAGGACGTCGCCGAGGCACCGGGTGTCGCCTCCGTGACCAGCCCCTACACGCCCGAGGGCAGGACGCAGGTCAGCGAGGACGGCAGGACGGCCTACGCCACGGTCGCCTTCGAGCAGGACGTGTCCGACGCGCAGATCGACCACGTCAAGGAACTCGCCACCGACCTCGAGTCGCGGAACCTGCGCATCGCGCTGAACGGGCAGGCGTTCACCGTCAACCCCGAACCGAACGCGGTCGCCGACGCCATGGGCATCGTCCTCGCCTTCGTGGTGCTGCTGTTCGTCTTCCGGGCGGTCTGGGTGGCTGCGCTGCCCATCATCACGGCCGTGGTCGGTGTCGGCACCTCCGCGGTCACGGTGATGCTGCTCAGCCACCTCATCACGCTCTCCGACACCACGCTGACGCTCGGTTCGCTGATCGGCCTGGGCGTGGGCATCGACTACGCGCTGTTCATCGTCAACCGGCACCGCGCCAACCTGATGGCCGGCATGAGCGTGGCCGAGTCGGTCGCCAAGTCCCTCAACACCTCCGGCCGGGCCGTGGTGTTCGCCGGTCTGACCGTCGTCGTCGCGCTGCTGGGCATGCTCACCCTGAACGTCGGCATCATCAACGGCATGGCGATCGGCGCGGCCGTCACCGTCGTCCTGACCGTGCTGGCCGCCATCACCCTGCTGCCGGCGCTGCTCGGCATGATCGGCCCGCGTGTCCTCAGCAAGAGCGAGCGCCGTGAGGGGGCCGGGCTCGGCGGGCCGCGCTCCTCGGGCAGGGCGGGGCTGTGGGCCCGGTGGGCCGAGCGCGTCCAGGCACGGCCCAAGACCCTGGGTGTCGTCGCCCTGGCCGTGCTGGCGGCACTCGCGCTGCCGACGCTGTCGCTGCGGCTGGGCGCGTCCGACGACGGCAACCTGCCCGCGTCCTCGACGAACCGCCAGGCGTACGACATGATCGCGGACGGTTTCGGACCGGGCTTCAACGGCCCGCTCGTCCTCGCCGTCCAGGCCCCCACCGCCGCCGACAGGGCGGCCCAGGCGGAACTGGTCACCGCTCTGAAGCGGGTCGACGGCGTCGCCGGTGTCGGCGCCGCACCCATGAAGGAGGGGCAGACGGTCGGCGTGGTCTCCGTCGTCCCGACCACCTCACCCCAGTCCGAGGCCACCTCCGACCTGATCCACCACCTGCGTGACGACGTGATCCCCGAGGCGGAACGCGGAACGTCCATGAAGGTCTACGTGGGCGGAGTCACCTCGAGCAACGACGACTTCGCCTCCGTGCTGATGGGCAAGCTGCCGGTGTTCGTGCTGGTCATCGCCGTGCTCGGCTTCCTGCTGCTGACGGTCGCCTTCCGCAGTCTGCTCATCCCCGCCGTGGGTGCGCTGCTGAACATGCTCAGCATCGGGGTGGCCTTCGGCGCGATCGTCGTGGTCTTCCAGTACGGCTTCGGCGCCGGACTCCTCGGGCTCGGTGCCGCGGGGCCGATCGAGTCGTTCGTGCCGATCCTGGTCGTCGGCATCATGTTCGGCCTGTCCATGGACTACCAGGTCTTCCTGGTCAGCCGGATGCGTGAGGAATGGGCGCACACCGGTGACAGCCGCCGCGCGGTCCGGGTCGGGCAGGCGGAGACCGGCAGGGTGATCGCCGTCGCCGCCACCATCATGGTCTGTGTCTTCGGTTCCTTCGTCTTCGGCGGCATGCGCGTCATCTCCGAGTTCGGGGTCAGCCTCGCCGTCGCCGTGGCCCTCGACGCCCTGCTGATCCGCATGGTCGTCGTCCCCGCGCTCATGCACCTGTGCGGACGGGCCAACTGGTGGCTGCCCCGCCGCCTGGACAAGGCCCTGCCCCACGTCTCGGTGGAAGGCCCCGCCGACGGGCCCCCGTCCCCGCCGCACGCCGTGCGGGAGCCGGAGACCACCGGCCTGGCCCGCTGACCGTCAGCACGACGGACCGACATCGCACGCGGACCGGTGGAAGGCGGGTGACCTCACCTTCCACCGGCCGGCGCTGCTCGGAGTGAGGGAGTGGAACCGCCCATGGTGTGGCGACAGTGGCCGGTCCTTCATGACCGGATCGCAGACGCGCTGCCCGCGGTACCGCTGATCGTGATCGCCACGGCGGCGACGGCCGTCGGCGGGAACGACTGGCACGCGCCGCGTTGGCACGAGGTCGTGTGGACAGCGCTGTCCTGCATGCCCTTGGTCTTCCGGAGCCGCCGGCCGCTGGGGGTCGCTCTGTTCACGGTGGCGGGCGACCTGACGCTGATGGCCGTCGCCTCGCACATCGCGCCGACCCCGGCGGCGAGCCTGATCGCCCTGTACACCCTCGCCGTACACGGCAGCCGGCGCACCGTGTGGAGCGTCGGTGTGGTCGCGGCGGTGGCGATCACCGGTGTCCACGCCGCCACCCACGCCGAGTCGCTGGTGGCGGGGGCCAGTCTGCTGCGCTTCGACGCCGTGCTCGCCGCCACCGCGCTGGGCCGGGTCGTCCGGAGCCGACGTGAGAATCTGACGGCGGCCAGGGAACGCGTCGAGCGTGCCGAGCGCACGCGGGAGGAGGAGGCGCGGCGCCGGGTCGCCGAGGAACGCGTGCGCATCGCCCGCGATCTGCACGATGTCGTCGCCCACCACATCACCCTGGTGAACGCCCAGGCCGGTGTGGCGCACCATCTCATGCGCGCCAACCCCGACCATGCGTACGAGGCGCTGGCCCACATCAAGGACAACAGCCGCGCCGCCCTCGACGAACTCCGTTCCACGGTCGGCCTGTTGCGCCAGCCCGACGACGCGCCGGGCTCGCGGGCGCCCATCCCTCGCCTGGCCGATCTCGACAGCCTGGTGGGCGGATTCCGGGCGAGCGGGCTCTCCGTGTCCGTGACCCGGACCGGGGATCCGTCCCCGCTGGCGCCGGCCACCGAGCTGACCGCCTACCGGATCATCCAGGAAGCCCTCACCAACTCCCACAAGCACGCCTCGGCGACACGGACCGAAGTCGTCCTGGACTACGGGCCGCGCGCGCTCCGGGTCACCGTGACGGACGACGGGCGCCCCGGCGCGTCCAAGGGCGCAGGCACCGGTCACGGGCTGATCGGCATGCGTGAACGAGCCCTCGCCACCGGCGGCACCGTCACCGCGGGGCCCCGGCCGGAGGGCGGCTTCCAGGTCTTCGCCGAGCTGCCCCTCTCACTCGCCCCCACCCTGCCCGACGCCCCGTGAGGAATCACCCGTCATGCCGATTCGCGTCCTGCTCGCCGACGACCAGGCCCTGCTCCGGGGCGCCTTCCGGCTCCTGATCAACGCGCAGCCCGACATGAACGTCGTCGCGGAGGCATCCAACGGTCGGGAAGCGGCCCGGCTGGCCCGGTCCGAGCGCGCCGACATCGTGGTCATGGACATCCGGATGCCCGAGGTCGACGGCATCGAGGCCACGCGGCTGATCGCCCAGGACGAGGACCTGGCCGGAGTCAAGGTCCTCGTCCTGACCACCTTCGAGGAGGACGACCTGGTCATCGAGGCCCTCCGAGCCGGCGCGAGCGGCTTCCTGGGCAAGGGAGTCGAACCGGCCCAACTGCTCGACGCCGTCCGGCTGGTGGCGGCCGGTGCCAAACTCGGCGCCCGCGACCGGGCCCAACTCGTCGTCATCGCCTACGAGGCCGGCCTGGTACGCGCGGGAGAACGGAAGGGCTGAGGCACCGGCCCGGCCGGGTCCCTCTGTGGGGGGCGGTGGGCAGTCCGGGGACTGTTATCGGTCACAGTCGCGACTGACGAACCGATGGTCTTCACCTGCCACCGCCGGCGTCTGACCGGCGCGTGTCGGGGTACCGCTCGGACAGCGGGGCGGGCGGTACCCCGGCGTGAGGGGGGAAAGATCCCCTGGAGGACGACCGGATACAGTGCGCGAGACGGCGACCCGCTGAGGGAGGAGAGCCGTGACCGACACCAGCAATACCCGGCCCACCGAGGGCGCGGCGAAAGCGCCGCGGCGGAGCCGGTTGTACCTCCTGATGCGCTTCCTCCCCCTGGTCGCCCCCGTTCTGCTGTGGGCCGTGCCGTGCTGGGTGCTCCTGCACGGCGGCCAGCACTGGCCACCGCCCGTCACGCTGCTCGGCACCGCCCTGTTCGCCCTCGGCCTCGTCTGCATGCCGCTCGCGATGGCGCGCGGCCACGGCCGGCGGCAGCAGGACCGGGCGGCGATCATCGGTGACACGCTGCTGGGCGTCAGCTGGGTCCTGTTCACCTGGTCCGCTCTGCTCGGCGTCCTGTTGCGGCTCGCCCTGGCGGTGGCCGGTGCCGGCGAGAGTCAGGACCGCGCCCGCATCGTCACCTGGACCGTCCTCGGCGTCGCCGCCGTCCTGCTCGTCTGGGGATACGCCGAGGCCCGCCGTGTGCCGCGCGTACGCCGACTCGATGTGCGACTCCCGCGGCTGGGCGCCGGGTTGGACGGGTTGCGTGTCGTCCTCATCACCGACACCCACTACGGCCCGCTCGATCGCGCCCGCTGGTCGGCGAGGGTGTGCGAGACGGTGAACACGCTGGATGCCGATCTGGTCTGCCACACCGGCGACATCGCGGACGGCACGGCCGAACGCCGCCGCGCCCAGGCCGCCCCCCTCGGCACGGTGCGGGCCACCCGGGCCCGGGTCTACGTCACCGGCAACCACGAGTACTACAGCGAGGCCCAGGGCTGGGTCGACCTGATGGACGAACTGGGCTGGGAGCCGCTGCGCAACCGCCATCTGCTGCTCGAACGCGACGGCGACACCCTCGTGGTCGCCGGCGTGGACGACGTCACCGCGGAGTCCTCCGGCCTGGCGGGCCACCGCGCCCATCTCGCCGGAGCCCTGGACGGCGCAGACCCGGACCTGCCCGTCCTGCTCCTGGCACACCAGCCCACGTTCGTCGACCGGGCGGCAGCCGCCGGCATCGACCTCCAGCTCTCCGGCCACACCCACGGCGGGCAGATCTGGCCGTTCCACCACCTCGTCCGCATCGACCAGCCCGCACTCGCCGGCCTCAGCCGCCATGGCTCCCGCACCCTCCTCTACACCAGCCGCGGCACCGGCTTCTGGGGCCCGCCGTTCCGCGTCTTCGCCCCGAGCGAGATCACCCTGCTGGTGCTCCGCGGCCCGCACGGGCCCACCGCGTAACAGCGCGGACTGCCGCCGTACCGGCCCACCTCGTCACAGCGCCGACTCCTCGCCGCACCGGGCGGGGCAGCGCGCCGACGCGCTCATCCCGCCGCGGACTTGCTCCGGCAAACAGTTACCCGAACGTAACTTGGAGAGGTGTTACCAGCGGTAACTACCGGTGCTACTTTTTCGCGCAATCACGCACCGCAGCAGCACGAGGAGTGAGCCGTGAGCCGATACCGAAGCCGTGCGCGTTCCACCTCCCACCGTCTGGCCGCCACCGCGCTCGCCACCGCGGCCTGCGTCTGCGTCTGCGCCGGCGCGGCCACGGCCGACGCCACCGCGACCGACACCGGACCCGTCGTGTCCCGGGGGGTCGCCATTCCGGCCTTCTACACCCCGCCCACCCAACTGCCCGCTACCAACGGCGCGTTGATCCGACAGGAGCCCCTCCCCCTGGGGCTGTCGCTGCCCGGTCTCGACGGCCGCCCCCTGCCGGGCACCGCCACCCGGCTGATGTACAGGTCCACCGACTCCGACGGCCGAGCCGTCGCGGTGACCGGCGCTTACATCGAGCCGTCGGCGAAGTGGCAGGGCGACGGACCCCGCCCGCTGGTGGCGGTGGCCTCGGGGACCATGGGCCAGGGCGACCAGTGCGCGCCGTCGTTCGCCCTGCAACACCCCCTCACGGTGAACGGACAGACCCTGTCCGTCGCCTACGACAACCTGGCGATCTACCGTCTCCTCGCCACCGGAGCGGCTGTCGTCGTGACCGACTACGTCGGCCTGGGCGCCACCGACCGTCTGCACACCTATGTCAACCGCCTGGACGAGGGGCACGCGGTGCTGGACGCCGTGCGCGCGGCGCGCGCCCTGCCCGGCACGTCCCTCACCGCGGGCTCCCGCGTCGGCCTGTACGGGTACAGCGAGGGCGGCGGCGCCGGCGCCTCCGCGGCCGAACTCCAGCCGACGTACGCGCCCGACGTCCACCTGGCCGGCACCTACGCGGGCGCGCCGCCCGCCGACCTGACCGCCGTCATGAAGGGGATCGACGGGAGCGCCCTGGCCGCCGCCCTGGGCTGGGCGATCAACGGTTTCGTCCAGGCGTACCCCGGCATGCGGGACGTCGCCGAGGCCAACCTGAACGACGCCGGGCGCAAGGCCCTCGCCGACGCCTCGACCATGTGCGTCGGCGAGGCAGTCATCCGCTACGGCTTCACCCGGAGCGGCGCGTGGACGACCAGCGGCAAGTCCGTCGCCGAGGTCATCGCCGACGAACCGCGCGCCCGGGCCGTCCTCGACGAGCAGCGCATCGGGACGCTCAGGCCGGCCGGTCCGGTCCGGGTGAGCACCGGCGTCCAGGACGACATCGTTCCGCACGCCCAGGCCCGTCAACTGGCCGTGGACTGGTGCCGCAAGGGCGGCGAGGTCACCTACAAGGCCCTCGACCTGCCCAACCTCGGGGACAGGATCCTCACCAATCACCTCGCTCCCCTCATCGCCGACCAGGAAGCGGCGATCTCCTGGCTCACCGACCGCCTGGAGGGCAAGCCGGCCGCGTCCAACTGCTGGACGATGCCGTTCCAGCGCTGACCGGGCCATCCGGCGGGCCTGCCCCTCACCGCCCCTTCACCGCACCGGCCGTGAGTCCACTGAACATGGCGCGGCGGGATCCGCAGCGCCATGGACTCGCCCGCCTCGGCATCCCGGGGACCACTGGCTCAACCGCACCCTTCTAGACTGGCCCATTGGTACTGCCGGAGCGGCTGGGGAGCCGCCCCGGCAGAGCCAGTGGACGAGGAGGACGTGCCATGGCCGTGGACGAGCTGGACACCCGCATCCTGCGGTTGCTGCTGGAACAGCCGCGCACGAGTGTGCGCGAGTACGCCCGGGTCCTGGGGGTCGCCCGCGGCACCCTCCAGGCCCGGCTCGACCGGCTGGAGCGTGACGGTGTGATCACCGGCACGGCACCGGCCCTCTCCCCCGCCGCGCTCGGGCATCCGGTGCTCGCGTTCGTGCACATCGAGGTCACCCAGGGCCATCTCGACGAGGTGGGCGACGCGCTGGCGGCGGTGCCGGAGATCGTCGAGGCGTTCTCGATCACGGGTGGCGGGGATCTGCTGGCCCGGGTGGTGGCCCGGGACAACGCACACCTGGAGGACGTCGTGCAGAAACTGATCAGCATGCCGGGGGTGGTGCGCACCCGTACCGAGGTCGCCCTGCGCGAACGGGTCTCCCACCGGATGCTGCCGCTGGTGGAGTCGATCGGGCGGTCGGCCCGCGGATGACCTTTGAGAGCATGGCGTCATGAGCAGGCTCCGCGGGACATCGGTCATCTTCGACCTCGACGGAACGCTCGTGGACAGCGAGCCGAACTACTACGAGGCAGGCCGGCAGACGCTCGCGGCATACGGCGTCCACGACTTCACCTGGGCGGATCACGAGCGGTACGTCGGCATCAGCACGCAGGAGACGGTCGCGGACTGGAAGGAGCGCTACCGGTTGCCCGCCTCGGTGGACGAACTCCTCGCCGCCAAGAACCGTCGCTATCTGGAGCTGGCCCGCGGCGGCACCCGTGCCTACCCGCAGATGCGCGCGTTCGTCGAGCTGCTCGCGGCCGAGGGGGTGCCCATGGCCGTGGCCTCGGGATCGTCCCCACAGGCCATCGCGGCGGTGCTGACCGGGACCGGGCTGGACGCGCATCTGCGCACGGTGGTCTCCGCCGACGAGGTCGCGCACGGCAAACCGGCTCCGGACGTCTTCCTCGAGGCGGCCCGCAGGATGGGGGCGGCCCCGTCCGACTGTGTCGTCCTTGAGGACGCGGCACCGGGCGCCGCCGCGGCGCATGCGGCCGGCATGCGGTGCATCGCGATCCCGTACGTCCCGGCCCAGGCGGGCGCACCGGAGTTCGCCACCGCGGACCTCCTCCTGCCGGGTGGGCAGGAGGAGTTCACGGCGCGCTCCGCGTTCGACTGGCTCGCCGGCCCGGCCGGGCCGGCCTGAACTGGCCTTTCCCGACCCGTACACCGGCACGGCTCGGTCCGGGCACCGCGAACCGGTGGACCCGTTGCCCACGATCATCGGCGAGGCCGCACACCTCGCGCCGGCCAGGCTGTGCGACCTGGACCGGCTGATCGACGCGTGCGCCGCGAACACCGGAACGGGGACAAGGTGGTGAGCACGGCGGCCGTGGCCTCGTACCGGCCCTGAACCTTCCAAATTTTTCGCGGCAGCGGTGATTGTTTCGCCCCTGCCGTACGTACCTCCTGGTGTTGGGCCGTTCATATCCCAGGAGGCACGATGCGCATCTCGCGCAGCACGGCAGGAACCGCGTTCGTGGGCGGTGCGATGATCCTTACGCTCACCGCGCTCGCCTATCCCAGCATGCTGGGCGTGCAGAACGCGGCTTCCGGCCAGGACCGCATCATCGCCAACACTCAGTGGGGCCCGCTGAGCGAGGCGGACCGCGACTTCGTGGTCCGCGTGCGCGCGGCCGGCCTCTGGGAGTACCCGCTGGGACAACTGGCGATGCAGCGGGGCACGACGCCGGCGATGAAGGAAGTCGCCAAGCACCTGCTGGTGGGGCACGGCCGGCTCGACGCGTCCTGCCGCAAGGTCTCCACGGACCTGGGCATCACCCTGCCGAACGAGCCGTCTCCGCAGCAGCAGCAGTTCGTGGCGACGGCGGAAGGCAGCTCCGGCAAGGAGTTCGACTCCACGGCCGTGACCATCATGCGCGTCGCGCACGGAGGTATCTTCCCGACGATCGCCAAGATCCGGGCGACCACCCGGAACAGCCTGGTGCGGGAGCTGGCCGACCAGACCAACGACACCGTGCTCGACCACATCACGGTCCTGGAGAAGACCGGTCTGATCAATCACGAGCAGGTGGCCTTCCAGATCACCGCCCCTCCCAAGCTGCCCCAGGATCAGACGACGCCGCCGCCTCCGCAGCCGGGTTCGCCGGTCCGGGTGCTGCCGGTCCCCGAAGACCTGAAGGATTTTCAGACGGTCGCTCCCAATCCGTCCTTCGGCGCGCCGTCCCCGTCGGCGGGCTGAGCGAAGGCGGCGGGCGCGGGGCGGAACGCCACGGGCGCCGGGCGGAGGGCCAGGGGCACCGGCCGCGAGGTCAGGGGCGTCAGGCGGAGGGCCAGAGGCACCGGCCGGAAGCCGGGAGCGTCCGCCGGAGGGCCAGAGGCACCGGCCGGAAGCCGGGAGCGTCGGCCGGAAGACCAGGGGCGTCGGGCGGAGGGCCAGGGCCTGGAGGCCCGCGTGGCGGGCGGGTGAGCGTCCTCGCCGTCGGCCGCCCGCCCCGCGCCGGGGCGAGGGGCCGCCGTTCTAGGACCGTCGGCGGGGCCTGCCCCGCTTGCCGCCCTTGGCGGTGGCGCCCGAGCCGCCCGCGCGCCGGTTCGCGCCCTGCTGCTTGGCCCCCGCCGGCTTCTTCCGGCCACCGCCCTTCTCCGCACGCCCGGACTTCTCCTGCGCGGGAGGCTGCGGGCGGCCCCGCGTGCTGTTGACCGTGCGCCCGCGGACGATGCCGATGAAGTCCTCGACCTGGTCGGTCTTGGCGTCCTCGGGCCAGGCGAGGACCACGCTCGACTCGGGGGCGTCCCGCAGCGGCCGGTGGGTGAGGTCCTTGCGGTGGTGCAGGCGGGCCAGCGACAGCGGGACGACGAGCACGCCGATGCCGGCCGCGACCAGTTCGACGGCGTCGGCCGTGGTGGCGGGGCGTTCGAACGCGGGCCGCCCGGGCAGGGCCTCCCAGTCGAGGACGTCGTCGAGGGGGTGCAGCACGATGTCGTCGGCCAGATCCTCCGGCTCCACCTCGTCGACGGCCGTGACCAGGTGCTCCTTGGGCACCACCACGACGGTCTGCTCGGTGTAGAGAGGGATCGCGCTGAAGACCGTACGGTCCACGGGCGTACGGACGAGGCCCGCGTCGGCGTCCCCGCCCAGCAGCCGGTCGGCCGCCGCTTCCGCGGGCACCTGTGTGAGGACCAGCGGGACATCGGGCTGCCGCTCGTTCCAGACGCGCACCCATTTGTCGGGCATCACCCCGGGGACGTAGGCGAGCCGGAACGAGGGGGTTGCATCCGAGCCTGTCACCTCGCCAGGTTACCGGCCGTGGTCGGGGGGCGTGCACACGCTCGATACGCTGGACGGCATGACGTCGCACCAGAGCACCCAGACGATGAAGCCCGCCACCGCGGCGAAGAAGCTGGGTGTGTACCTCGAGGCCACACCCGCCGAGTTCCGTGAGGGTGTCGTCTCGCGCGCCGAGCTGAACGAGCTCCAGGCGAACCCGCCGCAGTGGCTGAAGGACCTGCGGCTCAACGGCCCGCACCCCCGGCCCGTGGTCGCGGCCAGGCTCGGGGTCTCCATCGCGGGGCTCGCCCGCGCGGGCGTCACCGAGCCCCTCACCACCGAGCAGATCGAGGCGCTGAAGCAGGAAGCCCCCGAGTGGCTCGAGCGGGAGCGCACCACGCAGGCGGAGGTCCGCAAGGAAGCCGCCCGGATCAAGAAGAAGAACACCGAACGCCAGAGCTGACCTCCCCCTCCCGTCATTTTCGGACGGCCCCCACCGGATGACCCGGTGGGGGCCGTCCCTGTTTTCAGGGGCTTCCAGAGCCTCGTGTGGCCTCGGTGAAATCTTTCGGCCATGTCTTGACATGGCGATGACGCGATCCGTAGCTTGGCCGATCATTTAGATTCGTGAAGCGGGTTCACGAATATGAACGGAGAACCATCCATGCGGGATCGCCGACGCTGGATCGACACGCGGCTTCGCCGCGGGCACCGCCTGGCCGCCACGCTCGCCGTCTCGGGGCTCCTGTTCGGAACGGCCGCCTGCGGCTCCGGTTCCGGCAGCGCCCGGGCCGGCGATCCGAACACCCTGGAGGTGTGGACCCGGAGCGATCCGGAGTCCGCCCAGACCTACGACCGCGTGTTCGCGGCCTTCACCAAGAAGACCGGGATCAGAATCGACTACCAGCCGGTCATGAACTTCGACCAGCAGTTGCAGAGCCGGGCATCGGTCAAGGACCTGCCGGACGTCATGATCAACGACACCGCGCTGATGGGCAGCTACCAGGCCCAGGGCCTGCTCAAGCCGGTCACTCCGGCCTCGATCGCGGGCCACGACGAGATCACCGCCAAGTCCTGGTCGTCCACGGTGGGCCGCGACGGCAGGCACTACGGCATCCCGTACTCCCGTCAGGCCATGACCCTGTTCGTCCGCAAGGACTGGCGCGAGAGGCTCGGCCTGCCGCGGCCGAGGACCTGGCAGGACACCCTCGCCCTCGCCAAGGCCTTCGCCACCCGCGATCCGGACGGGGACGGCAGGAAGGACACCTACGGGATGGTCGTCCCGGGCAGCGCCCAGAACGGCTACGTCGCCTGGTGGGGAGCCAGTTACCTGTGGCAGGGCGGGGTCCGGATCCTTCGGAAGGAGGGGTCGGGCTACCGGCCCGCCATGGACTCGCCGGCCGCCCTGCGCACCGTCACCTGGATGAAGAAGAACCTCTTCTGCGGCGACAACGGTGTCATCCAGCCCAGCGCCCTGACCTCCGTCACCGCGAACACCACCAACTTCCAGGACGGCAACGCCGGGATGTACCTCACCGGCCCCTACAACATCTCCACGTTCGACAAGGCGCTCGGCAAGGACAAGTACGAGGTGCTGCCCGCCCCTTCGGGCCCGGCCGGCAACAACGACGTGCTGGCCGACGGCGAGAACATCTACTTCGGCGCCCGGACCGGCAAGGCGAAGCAGGAACAGGCACTCGCCGCGTTCCTCGTCTCCCCCGAGGGCCAGGAACTCGCCATGACCGGCGACCACCAGCCCGTCGTGCGCATCCCGGTCAACTCCACGCTGGACGCGGCGAAGGTGCGCGACGACCCCCGCTGGAGCGTGGTGCAGACGGCGTACGAGCGGGCCTCCGCGCAGTTCCCCAACGCGCCCGACTTCGCCCCGATCAAGCAGGACACCGCCGACGCGCTCAACGCGATCTTCACCTACTGCGGCAGCGACGTCCGCTCCGGCCTGAAGGAACTCAACGACACCCTCGCCGGTGACCTCAAGGACCAGGACCTGTTGAAATGACCGCGACCGTGACGACACCCGGGCCGCGCAGAGCCCAGATCATCGGCAAGAAGACCGTACTGCCCTGGCTGTTCCTCGCCCCGGCTCTGCTGCTGGCCCTCGTCTTCAAGTTCCTGCCGATGGGCAAGGGCCTCTGGCTCAGCTTCTTCGACGTGCGGCCCTTCCTCGGTGACAAGTGGGTCGGCCTCGACAACTACACGCGGGTCCTCACCGACCACCGCTTCCAGGACGCCATCGGCCACACCCTGCTCCTCGGCGTCGGCATGTCCCTCGGCGGGATCGTCGTCGGCTCCGCGCTGGCGCTGCTGCTGGAGGGCCAGGCCCGCTCACTGAAGATCGTCCGCACCGCCGTCTTCCTGCCCGTCGTCACCGCCACCGCGGTGGTCGGCGAGCTGTGGCGGCTGATGTACTACCCGACCTCCGACGGCCTCATCAACAGCGGACTCGGACTGCTGGGCCTCGGTCCCGTGCCCTACCTCGACAACCCCGGCACCGCGCTGTGGGCGACGATGGCCATGGGCGTCTGGATGCTCGCCCCGTACAACATGGTGATCATCCTGGCCGGTCTCGCGGGAGTGGACCGCTCGCTGTACGAGGCCGCCGCCATGGACGGCGTCTCGCTCTGGCAACGGCTGCGGCACATCACGCTGCCGGCCATCCGGCCCGCCCTCGGCATCGTCCTGACCCTCGCCGCCATCCGCGGACTGCGCGTCTTCACCGAGGTGTACGTCCTCACCGGCGGCGGCCCGGCCGGGTCCACCGACGTGTGGATGACCCGCGCCTACACCCTCGGCTTCACCCGTAACGACATCGGCGGCGCCTCGGCCGCCTCCGTGGTTCTGCTCTGCGTGACGCTGCTGCTCACCGTCACGGTCAACCACCTCCGCAAGAGGGGAGACGTGCGATGAGCGCCCCCGCCATCGACCCCGTCCGCACCCCGGTGACCGCCTCGCCCGCGCGCACGTCCACCGGGAGACAGCGCACCACCCCCGCCCGCTTCGACACCGCCCTCGGCTGGAGCGACCGGCCGGGCCCCGCCTGGGCGCTGCGCGTCCTGCTCTGCCTGCTCGCCCTGGGCGTCTTCGCGGCACCGTTCCTGACGATCTTCTCCGGCGCCTTCAGCGAGAAGGCCAGCGGCTCGACCCTGTCGTTCCTGCCGCACCACCCCACCCTGCTGAACTTCCAGGTGGCAGGCGAGCGCGGCATCTGGGACTACTTCGGCAACTCCCTGGTCATCGCGGGCGGCGGACTGCTGCTCCAGCTCGTCGTCTGCACACTCGCCGCGTACGCCCTGGCCCGGCACAGGTTCCGCGGCCAGGCACTGGTCCTGACCCTGTTCATGCTGACGATGATGCTGCCGGAGGAGGTCATCGCCATCCCGCTGTCGCTGGTCCTCGGCCATGTGCCGGTGGTCGGCCTCGATCTGAAGGGCACCGTCTGGGGCGTGATCCTGCCGCTGGGCGCCTGGGGGTTCTCGGTGATGGTGCTCACCGAGTTCATGAAGGACATCCCCACCGAGATCGAGGAGGCCGCCCGCATCGACGGCGTGGGCGAGCTGCGGATGCTGTGGCAGGTCGTCCTGCCGCTGTGCAAGCCCGCGCTCGGCGTGGCCGGGGTGCTCGGCTTCATCATGATCTGGGACCAGTACCTGCTGCCCCTGATCGCCGCCAAGGACCCCACCGACTACACGGTCACCGTCGCCCTGTCCATCCTGCGCACCGACCCCGAGGTCGGCTCCGGGGTGGTGCTGGCCGGTGCGGTCATCGCCCTGATCCCCAGCCTGATCGTCTATCTGCTCCTCCAGCGCTCGCTGGTCACCGGCATCGCAGCCGGTGCCACCAAGGGCTGACCACCCCCCACGTATGAGGGAGACATGAAGTTCCACGGAGTGCTGTTCTTCCCGGTCACGCCGTTCGCGGCGGACGGTTCACTGGACGAGGAACGGCTGGCCCAGCACATCGAGTCGGGGGTCGCCGCGGGCGCGGGAGGTGTGTTCGTCGCCTGCGGCACCGGCGAGTTCCACGCACTGTCGACCGACGAGATCGAGCGTGCCACCCGGGTCGCCGTCACGACGACGGCCGGACGGGTCCCGGTCCTCGCGGCGGCAGGCGGTCCCACGCCGGTCGCCCGGGAGCAGGCCGCCCGCGTCGAACGGGCCGGTGCCGACGGCATCCTGCTGCTGCCGCCCTACCTGGTCAGCGCCCCGCAGCAGGGCCTTGTGCGGTACGTCGAGGAGGTCAGCGCCGGTACCGGGCTGCCCGTCGTCTTCTACCAGCGCGGCACCGCCCGGCTCACCGCAAAGACGGCCGCCGAGATCGCCGCCCTGCCCGGGGTCGTCGGCCTCAAGGACGGCATCGGGGACATCGAGCGGATGCACCGCATCGTCCGGGCGGTGCGGGCCGTGCCGGGCGCGGAGGACTTCCAGTTCTTCAACGGGCTGCCCACCGCCGAGATGACCGCGCCCGCCTACCGGGGCGTCGGCGTGGAGCTGTACTCGTCGGCGGTGTTCGCCTTCGCCCCGGAGATCGCCCTGGCCTTCCACCGGGCCCTCGCCGAGGGCGACGACGCCCTGGTCTCCCGGCTCCTCGACGAGTTCTACGACCCACTGGTCGCCCTGCGCGACGAGGTCCCCGGTTACGCCGTGTCGCTCGTCAAGGCCGGTGTGACCCTGCGCGGCCCGGACGTCGGCGGCGTCCGGGCGCCCCTGCTCGACCCGACGCCGGAGCACATCGCCCGGCTCGCGAAACTCCTCGACCACGGCCTGGAGGTGGTCGCCGCATGAGCGTCCGCGACGCCACACGCATCCGCGAGCTGATCGTCACCCCGATCGCCTTCGGCGACCCGCCGCTGCTCAACTCCAACGGCATGCACGAACCCCTCGCCCTGCGGATCATCCTCCAACTCGTCCTGGAGGACGGCACGGTGGGGCTCGGCGAGTCGCCGGGCGGAGCGGCGCGTCTGGAGCGGCTGCACGTCGCCGCGAAGGTCGTCGTCGGCATGGACGTCTTCGACACCACCGCCGTGTCCGCGGCGATCGACGCGGCCCTGCTGCCGGGCGTGCCGAGCTCCCACGAGCGCGGCTGGACCACCTCGGCGGTGGAGGTGGCCTGCCTGGACGCCCAGGGCAGGCTGCTCGGCCGTCCGGTCAGCGACCTGCTGGGCGGAAAGGTCCGCGACGCGGTGCCGTTCGCCGCGTACCTCTTCTACAAGTGGGCCGAGCACCCCGCGCTCGACGGCCGTGCCGCCCTCGGCGACGACTGGGGCGAGGCCCTCGACCCGGCGGGGATCGTCGAGCAGGCCCGGCTCATGCAGGAGCGTCACGGCTTCCGGTCGTTCAAGCTCAAGGGCGGCGTCTTCCCGCCCGACGAGGAGATCGCCGCCATGCGGGCTCTGGCGGAGGCCTTCCCGGGGCAACTGCTGCGTCTCGACCCGAACGTGGCGTGGACGGTCGAGACGTCGAAGTACGTCGCCCGCGAACTGGCCGGTGTCATCGAGTACTTGGAGGACCCGACCAAGGGCATCCCCGGCATGGCGGAGGTGGCGAAGGACTCCCCCATGCCGCTCGCGACCAACATGTGCGTGATCGCGTGGGAGCATCTGAGGCCCGCCGTCGAGCAGGGCGCGATCCAGGTGCTGCTCACCGACCACCACTACTGGGGCGGGCTGCGCCGCACGCGCGAACTGGCCGCCGTCTGCGAGGCGTTCGGGCTCGCCCTGTCCATGCACTCCAACTCGCACCTGGGCATCAGCCTGGCCGCCATGACCCATGTCGCCGCGGCCATCCCCAACCTCGACCACTCCTGCGACACGCACTACCCGTGGAACTCGGCGGACGACGTGATCGTGCCGGGCGTGCTGGAGCTGCGTGACGGGGAGGTCCAGGTGCCGACCGGGCCCGGGCTGGGTGTCGAGCTGGACCACGACCAGCTGGAGCGGCTGCACCGCAGGTACGTCGCCTCCGGGATGCGCAGCCGGGACGACACCGGCTACATGCGGCGGTTCCACCCGGAGCACGAGCTGCGGCTCCCCCGCTGGTGACCCGCGTGCGCCCCTCGCTCGGGAGGGGCGCACGCCCACAGTGGTGACCGACTCCGCCGGAGCGGCCGGACGTGCGCGAAGTTGATCGCTCACTTACGCGACGACACCGCCGAACGCCCTCTTTCGACCGGGGCGGGACCGACCCAAACGCCAGACCACGCCACCCCTTCCGGCACGTAGAAATATCTACCAGCATGGCTACGGCCGGACGGCACGCGGAACCCGCGGGTCACCGGCTCTGTTCAGCACGCGCCCGACCGCGGCGCCGCCGACTGTCCCTGGGGTGGCCATGCACAGCGTCATGTGGAAGCAAGCCGTCGAGTGGCTCGCCGCGGCCGCCACGGACCCCAAGGAGTGCAAGCGCGAGTGGGACTACGGCGCCGGCACGGTGCTCGTGCAGGCCGGGCGGTACTGGGACGTGCTCAGCGTTCCCGACCGGCTCGGCCTCCTCGCGCTGGACATCCTGTGGCGCGATCCGTTGAAGGTGCCGGGCCCCACACTGGTGGACTGCGCCGCGCGAAGAGTGGGGTTCTTCCTGCCGCCGGACCCGGTCAGCGAGTGGGTCGGTTTCGGAGTGCGGCACGTCGGGCGGGGTTCCTGGGTCGCCGTGCCACCGCCGTACCGGCCCGCCGGGCGCCTGGAGTGGCTCGTCCCGCCGGACGGAACCGGCACCCTGCACACGCCCGGCACGCTCGAAACGGCCCTGCGAGAGGCCAGCGGCACCCTCGCGGTGCTGGCGCCGGTCAGCGCGGAGCCGGTGGTGACGGACGGCTGGTGAGACGGGCACCGGACGAGGGAGTCGCCGGGCCCGCGTGACGGCCGGACGCGGGGCGGGTGCCGGCCGGGGCGGCCGGGCCGGGGTGCCGGCCGGCGGGCGGATGGGGAGTGTGCGCGGGGTGCGGGGCGGCGGGGACGACCGGGCCCAGGTGCCGGCCGGCGGTCCACGAGGTGACGGCGGTCCAGGTCTCGCTCTCGGCCGGCGCGGCGAAGGACACCCACTGACCGTCGCGGTGCTCCGGGACGGTGTGCCCCCTGGCCTCCCACTCGGCGACCAGCGCCGCGTAGATGGGCGGATGTCCCGCGTATCCGCTGGTGAGTTCGGCGTACGAGCGGGGCGCGGCGTCGTTCCCGGGAAGGCGCCGAGCGGTCTCCGTGCTGTCCATGCCAGGAAAACGCGGGGTCGCACACCGGTGGTACGCGGGCCGCACGCCCTCCGTCGGGTCGAGTGAACGCGTCACCCGAACGGCGGCGTGCGGACACCGGACAAACATCCAGTCAGGCGGTCGCCCGTTCAGGGCGGAGGGCGATTCCCGGCCGACCCGTCGCTTCCCGGCCAGGACGCCTCCCCCGACCCGTCCCGGCGGAAGGTCGCTGCCGGGTTCGACGGGATTCTCGACCGGGGCGGGCGCATCCGGTAACACTGACCTGACGCCGGGAAACCGGCACGACGGCAGGGAGAGGCCATGTCACAGCGCCCTGACCTCCGGCAGCGCAGGGCCGTGCTGGAGCACGAGTGGTCCCGGTGGGTGCCGCGGCTGAGCGTCCCGGGCGCGCGGCCGGGTGTCACCGCGACGTTGCGCGACGAGGTGACGCAGTCCTGGGCCCGGTCGCTGGGCAGCGTGGACCCGGGCCGGGACAGTGCCCCGGTCACCGACGGCGGTCAGGTGCACCGGCGCTGGACGTCCTCACCGCTGTACCGGCCGGTCACCGAACTCGCCGGGGAGTTGCACAGCATCGCCGAGGACGCCGGGTTCGTCACCGCGGTCACCGACGAGTCCGGCACCATCCTATGGACCTGCGGCGGTCCGACCATGCGCCGCCGGGCCGAGCGGGTCAACTTCGCGCCGGGCGGCCGCTGGGACGAGCAGGCCATGGGCACCAACGCGTTGTCCCTCGCCCTGCGCACCGGCCGTCCCAGCTTCGTCTTCTCGGCCGAGCATCTGGTGTCGGCCCTGCACGGCTGGGTCTGCTACTGCGCCCCGGTGCACGGCCGGGACGGCCGCGTCCTCGGCGTACTGGACCTCTCCACGACCTGGGACCGCTCGCATCCCCTGGCCATGTCCACCGTCCGCACGCTGGTGTCGACGATCGAGGCCCGGCTGACCGCGGAGGTGCCCCGCCCGGGCCGGCTGCGGCTCACGTGTCTGGGCTCCGAACGGGCCGTGCGCGAGGGGCAGCCCCTCGCCCTGCGGCCCCGCCAGTTGGAGATCCTCACCCTTCTCGCCCTCGAACCCGCGGGCTTCTCCCCCGAACGGCTGCGCGCGGCCCTGTACGGCGACCGGCCGGTCACGTCCTCGACCTTCAAGGCCGAGATCTCCCATCTGCGCCGGGCGCTGGGCGGCGCGATCAGCCCCCGCCACTACGCCCTCACCGCTCCCGTGTCCTGCGACGCCGCGGACGTCCTGCGCGCGCTGGAGCAGGGCGACACGGACACCGCCCTGCTCCGCTACGGTGGCCCGCTCCTGCCCCGGTCCGAGGCCCCCGGCATCGAGGAGTGGCGCACCCGTCTCGAGGTGGCGGTACGCGAGGCCGTGCTGGCGAGCACTCGTCCGGAACACGCCCTGCGCCACGGCGAACGCGCGCCGTACGACGCGGAGATCCATGAGCACGCGCTGCGGCTGCTCGCCCCGGACGACACGCGCCGCGCGATAGCGGCGGGCCGGCTGACGACGGCTCTGCGGGACTGGGACTGACGTGTTCTTCGCGACCAGGCGCTGAGGTGCCCTGGAGGAGCCGGGCCGGCGGCACGGCATCGCGCGCCAACCTCGCGCCAACCTCCCGGAAGCACAGTGGGGGCCGTCACGACGGCACGGACCGTCACCGCACCGCCCTTCACCGAGGAGAGCCGCCATGGTGTACGCGCAGCCCGGAACCGACGGCAGCATCGTCACCTTCGCCCGCCGCTACGACAACTTCATCGACGGCGAGTGGACCGCACCCGTCGAGGGCCGCTACTTCGACAACCCGACCCCCGTGACGGGCAAGACCTTCTGCGCGGTGGCCCGTTCCACCGCCGCCGACGTCGACCTCGCCCTGGACGCCGCGCACCGGGCGGCCGAGCGGTGGGGCCGCACGTCCACGACGGAACGCGCGAACATCCTGAACCGGATCGCCGACCGCGTGGAGCAGCACCTGGAGAAGATCGCCGTCGCCGAGACCTGGGAGAACGGCAAGCCGGTCCGCGAGACCCTGGCCGCCGACATCCCGCTGGCCGTGGACCACTTCCGCTACTTCGCCGGGGTCGTCCGCGCGCAGGAGGGCAGCATCGCGCAGCTCGACGAGGACACCGTCGCGTACCACTTCCACGAGCCGCTGGGCGTGGTCGGCCAGATCATCCCCTGGAACTTCCCGATCCTGATGGCCACGTGGAAGCTCGCCCCCGCGCTGGCCGCGGGCAACTGTGTCGTCATCAAACCGGCCGAGCAGACCCCGGCCAGCCTGCTCTACGTCATGGAGCTGATCGCCGATCTGCTCCCGCCGGGTGTGGTCAACGTCGTCAACGGCTTCGGCGTGGAGGCGGGCAAGCCGCTGGCCTCCAGCCCGCGGGTGGCGAAGGTGGCGTTCACCGGCGAGACGACGACCGGCCGTCTGATCATGCAGTACGCGAGCGAGAACATCATCCCCGTCACCCTGGAGCTGGGCGGCAAGAGCCCCAACATCTTCCTGCCCGACGTCATGGCCGCCGACGACGACTTCCTGGACAAGGCCGTGGAGGGCTTCGTGATGTTCGCCCTCAACCAGGGCGAGGTCTGCACCTGTCCGTCCCGCGCCCTGATCCCCTCGTCGATCTACGACGACTTCATGGCCCGCTGTGTCGAACGCACCGAGGCCATCGTCGGCGGCGACCCGCTGGACCCGGCCACGATGATCGGCGCGCAGGCGAGCAACGACCAGTACGAGAAGATCCTCTCCTACCTCGACATCGGCAGGAAGGAGGGCGCCGAGGTCGTCACGGGCGGCAACCCCCGTGCCGTGCCCGGCCTGGAGGGCGGCTACTACATCGAGCCGACCGTCTTCCGTGGCACCAACGACATGCGGATCTTCCAGGAGGAGATCTTCGGTCCGGTCGTCTCGGTCACGACGTACGACTCGGTCGACGAGGCCCTGAAGATCGCCAACGACACCCTGTACGGCCTCGGGGCGGGCGTCTGGACCCGCGACGGCAACACGGCCTACCGCCTGGGCCGCGAGATCAAGGCGGGCCGGGTCTGGACGAACTGCTACCACGCCTACCCGGCGCACGCGGCGTTCGGCGGCTACAAGAAGTCCGGGATAGGCCGCGAGAACCACAAGATGATGCTCGACCACTACCAGCAGACCAAGAACATCCTCTGTTCCTACAGCCCGAAGAAGCTCGGGTTCTTCTAGTCGCCCGACGTGGACGGAGTGGAGCCGGGATCGTCCTGGCTCCACTCCGTGGTGCGTGGGTGTCACTGGAACTGTGCGAAGAACCTCCAGATCTCTGCCTTGGTCCAGGTGGTGACGCCGCTTTCGCCGGAGGAGCCGTCGACCGGACCGGGCATGTGGCCTCCGTCGAACGCGGCCCACTGGACCGGGTATCCGGCACGGCAGCCCGCGTAGGTGGTGGTGATGTGTGTACGGCTGCCCGGCGAGGGCTCGCGCGGGCTCTGCGGGGTGCAGCCGTTGTTGGTGACGAACTTGTCGCGCAGGGACCGTCCCTGCCCGATGTTGAGGACGTTGTCGCTGACGCCGTGGATTCCGAAGTAGGCGATCGGCTGGTTGCCGCCGCTGCACCCGCTGATCTGGGCGCCGGAGATGACGGCCACGGCCCTGAAGACGTTCGCCCGGCTGCATGCGAGTGCGTAGCTCATGCCGCCGCCCCAGCTGAATCCCGTGGCGAAGCGCTGTGCCGGGTTGACGCAGAGGCCGCCCTCGATGCGCCGGATCATGTCGTCGACGAAGGTGACGTCCTCACCGCCCGAGTTGGCCCAGCCGTTGCCGAGGCCCTGGGGGGCGACGAGGATCGCGCTGTTGTTCGACTGCTCCTGCTGGCCGTAGTAGGACCAGGCGCTGCCGCTCGTGCCGCCCGAGGCGACGTCGCCGGCGGTTCCGCCCCGCCAGTGGAACGCGAAGATCAGCCGGTAGGGGCGGCTGTTGTCGTAGTTGGCGGGAACCCTGAGGATGAAGCTGCGGCTCTTGCCGCCGCTCTGGATCGTGTGCGTACCGCTCGCCAGGGTCGGGGCGCTGCCGCATCCGCCGCCGCCACCCCCACCGGACGACAGTTTGACCAGCTGCCATTGCTGGTTGGTGCCGCCCCAGTCGGAGTACTGGACGACGTTGCCGCCGTCGGCGGTGGAGGCTCCCTGCACCTCCACGGCCTTGCCGCTGGAGCGGTTGATCAGCCGGACGTGGCCCGCCTCGGAGTCGGCCAGGCGGAACTGCTGGTTGGCCCCGTTGTGGTCGGCCCACTGCTGTATCGCGGCACCGTCCGCGGTCGAGGAGCCGGCCACGTCGAGGACCTTGCCCGAATGCCGGGCCTTGAGGCGGTAGAAGCCGTCGCCGGACGCCACGAACTGCCACTGCTGGTGGGCTCCGTCGTTGCGCGTCCACTGGCCGAGCCGCGCGCCGTCGGCGGTGGACGCGCCGGAGACGTCCAGCGCCTTGCCGCTGTTGCGGTTGACCAGGACGTACCAGGCATTGGGGTCCACCGTCGCCGCCTCGGCGGGCGTCGGATTCACCGCGACGAGCATGCCGATCGCGAGGGTCGCCGCCAGCACCGCGGCGATGCGGGACCACCAGCGATGTCGTCGCACAGGAGCGGGGGAAACCGCGCCGTAGGTCTTCATCGATTCGCCCCTTTGTCCGTGACGGGTCCCATCAGGCCCTCGTCCAGCGCTGGTTGGCGCTGTTCGAGCAGGAGGAGAGCTGGATCAGGGTGCCGTTGGCCGTGCCGCCCGAGACGGCGTCGAGGCAGAGGCCGGACTGGACGCCGACGATGGATCCGTCGGAGCCGAGGCGCCATTTCTGGTTGTCGCCGCCCCAGCAGCTGTAGATCTGGACCTTGGTGCCGTTGCCGGTGCCGGCGGCGTCCAGGCACTTGTTGCCGTAGACCGTGAGCTCGCCGGCGGCGGTGTACGTCCACTGCTGGTTGGTGCCGCTGTGGCAGTCCCACAGCTGGACCTGGGTGCCGT
Organism: Streptomyces sp. NPDC050674; assembly: GCF_040654575.1. Lineage (NCBI taxonomy): Bacteria > Bacillati > Actinomycetota > Actinomycetes > Kitasatosporales > Streptomycetaceae > Streptomyces > Streptomyces sp. NPDC050674. The sequence goes on along the minus strand of NZ_JBFAIG010000003.1, from coordinate 21,282 downwards.
CGGTGGTGCTGCTGCCGGGCACGTCCAGGCAGCGGCCCGAACCGACGCCCTTGATCGTTCCGGAACCCGCAGGGGGCGTGGTGGAGCCGCCGTTGAGCGCGTTGAGGACGGCGGTGTAGGCGGGCTTCTTGCTGCCGTTGCCGTTGAACAGCAGCGGCGTCTGGTCCGCTCGCCAGGAGTCGGTGTCACGCACACCCCAGACGGTGATGCCGAGGCAGCGCGGGACGGCCAGGCAGTCGTTGGTCACGTTGGCGTACGTCGTGGCCGGGGCGCCCTGGATGTCGAGTTCGGTGATGGCCACGTCGACGCCGAGGGCGGCGAAGTTCTGCAGGGTGGTGCGGAAGTTGCTGTTGTAGGGGCTGCCGCTGTTGAAGTGCGACTGGAAGCCGACGCAGTCGATCGGCACGCCGCGCTGCTTGAAGTCCCGGACCATGGCGTACATGGCCTGGGTCTTCGCCCAGGTCCAGTTCTCGACGTTGTAGTCGTTGTAGCAGAGCTTGGCGGCCGGGTCGGCGGCGCGCGCGGTGCGGAAGGCGACCTCGATCCAGTCGTTGCCGGTGCGTTGCAGGTTGGAGTCGCGCCGGGCTCCCGAACTGCCGTCGGCGAAGGCCTCGTTCACGACGTCCCACTGGGCGATCTTGCCCTTGTAGTGCGCCATGACGCCGTTGATGTGGTTGATCACGGCCTGGCGCAGCGCGCTGCCGCTGAGGCTCTGCATCCAGCCGGGCTGCTGGGAGTGCCACGCCAGGGTGTGGCCGCGGACCTTCTTGCCGTTCTGCACCGCCCAGTTGTAGACGCGGTCGGCGGCGGTGAAGTTGAACTGGCCCCGCTGTGGTTCGGTGGCGTCGATCTTCATCTCGTTCTCGGCCGTCACCGAGTTGAACTCACGGGCCGCGATCGACGTGTACGCCGAGTCGCCCAGCCTGCCCGAGGCGATGGCGGTGCCGAAGTAGCGGCCGCTCTGCGCCGCGGCGGCGCCGAGGGTGTTCTCGGCGGCCTGTGCGGTCTGCGGCGTGACCAGTGCGACGAGCGTACTGAGGATGCCGACGACCAGCGCCAGCAGCGGGCCGCGCATCTTCAGGCGGACAACCGGTTTGGGGAGGGCGTACGAGCCCATGACTGTGCCTCCAGGGTAGGCATCGAGGAAGGACCGAAGGGCAGGACGGCACCCGGCCGGCCGTCGGGTGGCGTTCGGCGGGCGGCGGCGGTGTCTCGACACAGGCATGGGCACTCCATCGCGGCTCAGCCGGGGGACCGCCACGCGGCGTCGCGTACCTCTTCGACTGCGCGAAGAGCCAGGAGCGCTGGTGCGAACCTCACCGGAACGAAACGGGGTGGCGCGGGTGCTCGGGGTGCGGATCCGTCGTGCGGCTGTGTGTGGATCTGCCGTGCGGCACGGATTGCTCAGGGGTCGGCTTGATGGTTCGGCATCTCGAACCACGGCCGCCTCTTCGACAGGGATGATTGAGGCGTTGACGATGTATCGTCAACACCTCCCGCAGAAGAATTTTTCGGCTCTCCCCCCGAAACCTTTCGGTGCTCGGCGAGCCGCGGGAGGAACCTCCGGCGCCCCCCGTCGGCAGGCGCCACGGTCCCCCCTGAGCCAGGTGCTGTTTGTGGACAGTTCTGCGACAGGCCTTGACCAACTGGTCCCACATTCCTAGCTTGTGGCGTCGAAGCATCCGGGAAATCTTCGAAACATTCGAGATCCCATACTCGGCCCGTCCGCTCCTCGCTTCATCGGGCCACCTCACCCCCCACCCAGTCGAAGGAGGCCCTCCGATGTGGTCTCGCCACCCTTCCCCGATCCGTCCGAGACGCTTGCTCGCCGTCCTGGCGCCCTTATTGCTCGTGGTCACCTTCCTCGGCGCCCAGCCCGCCGGCGCGGCGACGGTGGACCCCAACGCCTCGTATGTGCTGGTCAACCGCAACAGCGGCAAGGCCCTGGATGTCTACAACCTGGCAACCGGCGACGGCGCCCGCATCACCCAGTGGACCAGGAACGACCAGGCCCAGCAGCAGTGGCAGTTCGTCGACTCCGGGGGCGGTTACTACCGCATCAAGTCCCGCCACTCGGGCAAGGTTCTGGACGTCCACAACCAGTCCACCGCGAACGGCGGATCGATCGTCCAGTGGACCGACCTGAACGCGACCAACCAGCAGTGGCGGCTTGCCGACAGCTCGGACGGCTACGTGAGGCTCATCGCGCGCCACAGCAACAAGGCCCTCGAAGTCCAGGGCGCTTCGACCGCCGACAACGCCGAGGTCGTCCAGTACGACGACTGGGGCGGCGCCAACCAGCAGTGGCAACTCGTCAAGGCCGGCAGCACCGACCCCGGCTCGTGCGCGCTGCCGTCGACATACCGCTGGACATCGACGGGCGCCCTGGCCCAGCCCAAGCCGGGGTGGGTCTCGCTCAAGGACTTCACCGTCGTCCCCTACAACGGCAAACAACTCGTGTATGCGACCACGCACGACACGGGGACGCGTTGGGGTTCGATGAACTTCGGCCTGTTCACCAACTGGTCGGAGATGGGCTCGGCGAGCCAGAACGCGATGTCGAACTCCACCGTCGCGCCCACGCTGTTCTACTTCGCGCCGAAGAAGATCTGGGTGCTCACCTACCAGTGGGGCGGGAGCGCCTTCTCCTACCGGACGTCGAGCGACCCCACCAACCCGAACGGCTGGTCGTCCCCGCAGGTGCTCTTCTCCGGAAGCATCACCGGCTCGGGAACGGGACCGATCGACCAGACGCTCATCGGTGACGGGACGAACATGTACCTGTTCTTCGCCGGTGACAACGGCAAGATCTACCGGGCCAGCATGCCGATCGGGAACTTCCCGGGCAGCTTCGGCGCGTCCTCGACCGTGGTGATGAGCGATACGACGAACAACCTGTTCGAAGCCCCGCAGGTGTACAAGCTCCAGGGCCAGAACCGCTACCTCATGATCGTCGAGGCGATCGGCGCGCAGGGCCACCGCTACTTCCGCTCGTTCACGGCCACCAGCCTGAACGGCTCGTGGACACCCCAGGCCGCGACCGAGGGCAACCCCTTCGCCGGCAAGGCCAACAGTGGCGCCACCTGGACCAACGACATCAGTCACGGCGAACTGATCCGTACCGGCCCCGACCAGACCATGACCGTCGACCCCTGCAATCTGCAACTGCTCTACCAGGGGCGCAGCCCCTCCTCCGGGGGCGACTACGGCCTCCTGCCCTACCGTCCGGGGCTGCTGACTCTGCGGCGCTGACGGCGTGAGACGAGTCCGGCTCCGGCAGCGAGCGGGCGGCATGGGCTCGCCGTTTCCGCTCGCCGCACAGGGGAAGTCGGGAGGCCCGTTCGACGGCGTGAAGGAGGGACCATGAGCAGTCCTGAAGCCGAACGCGAGCCCGACTCCCCCTTGGAGCGGGAAACCGGTGAACGGGACGTCCACCCGGAGGAGGAGGGACGTCCGGCCCCGGACCCGTCCGGCGGCGAGGCCCCGGACACACAGGAGGCGTCCGGCGAAGACACCGGATGACCACCACCGAGGTGCCGACGGCGGCGCCGATCGTGGACGACGGCCGTGCCGCGCGCACGGACCGGTTCACGATCGGCCCGCCTTCTCGGCGTCGTACCAGTGGCCGGTCGCGGACAAGGGAGCACAGTGGTGGGAGAGCGGACGGCCCGGTCCGTGGCGGACGCGGCGGCACCTTCTGACGGACCGGCGGCCACGGGGAAGCGACGACGTCCGGTGCCGGGGTCCTGGGCCGTCGCCGCCGTGGAAGCCGGATTCCGTCGCCTGGCCGCGATGCGCGCGGCCCCCGCGCTGCATCCCCGTGGGCTGACCTGCACGGCCGAACTGGAGGTTGTGGGCGGAACCACGCCATGGCACGTGCCATGGCTGGACGCACCCGGACGGTACGCCGCCGCGGTCCGGCTCTCCCGCGCGGCCGGCCTGCCCGGGCGGCTTCCCGACGGGCTCGGGCTCGCCGTGCGCGTTCAGCACGCCGACGGCGCCGACCGCCCTCTCGACCTGCTCCTCACCAGCAGCGGGCGGGGCGGCATCACCAGGCGTGTGCCGCTGCCGCGCGCCGACGCACTGGGTGGCCCCTACTCGAGTCTGCTCTCCTACCGGGTCGGCGGCCGCCACCGCGTCCTGGCCGCCTTTCCCCGCCGTACCGCGCAGGCGCCGGTGCACGGCGACCCGGAGAGTCTGAGGCGGACGCTGGCCGCGGGACCGCTCGTGTTCGACCTGTGTGCCGGGACCTCCGACGGCTCGTGGCGCCCCTTCGCCGTCCTCACGGTCCGCACCGCTCTGCCCCTGCCGCGGCACGAGAGCCTGGACTTCGACATCTACGCGCACAGCGTGCCGGGCTTCACCCCCGGCAGCGCCCTGGCCATGACCCGCCGCGCCGCCTACCGCGGCTCCCGAGCGGGCCGTCGGCGCGCCTGATCCCCCGGCAGTACCGCTTCACCGAGTGGCAGCGGGGCGGGGCCGTGACGGTCGGCACCGGGCCTCCGCCTTCGCATCATCGGCGCCGCACCTCCTCAACCGTGTGGGGTTTGTGATGAGCCGGTTGCGGCACTCGGTGGCAGCCCCAGAGCGCGCCTCGTCGAGGCGTCTTGCACTGCGAGGGCGTCGGAGGATCGCGAGCCGGTGCGGCCGCGAGGAAGCAGAGGGCGGTCGATGACGACGATCGGCGTGGAAGAGGAGTACCTGCTGGTGGACCCCATCGCGGGGTTCCCGGCGCCGCTGGCGGAGAAGGTCTGCATGGCGGCCGGTGCGGCGCCGTGCGTGGGTGACCAGGAGGTGCAGTCCGAGCTGCTCCAGGCGCAGGTCGAGGTGGCGACGCCGGTGTGCGGAACCCTCGACGAGGTCGGTGGGCATCTGCTGCGTCTGCGGCACGCCGTCGGGACGGCGGCCGAGGAGCACGGGTGCCGGATATCGGCCTGTGCGACGCCACCGCTGCGCGACGGGCGCCCGGTGGCGGTCACCGACCGCGCCCGCTACCGCGCCATGGCCGCGCAGGCCCCGCAACTCGTCGCGGAACAGCTGGTCAACGGCATGCACGTGCACGTCGGTGTGCCCAGCCGGGAGGCCGGTGTCGAGGTCCTGAACCGTATCCGGCTGTGGCTGCCGGTGCTGACGGCGATGTCGGTGAACTCTCCTCTGTGGGACGGTCACGACACCGGGTTCGCCAGCTGGCGCACGGTGATCTTCAACCGCTGGCAGGTGGGCGGTGTGCCTCCGGCGTTCCGCGATGCCGCGGACTACGAGCGACGGATCCAGCAGCTGGTGGAAAGCGGTCTCATCTCGGACAGCGGCCAGGTGTACTGGCAGGCACGCCTGTCCGAGCGGTATCCCACGGTCGAGGTGCGCTGCGCGGACGTCCAACTGCGCGCGGACGAGGCGGTCCTGTGCGCCGGGATCGTCCGAGCTCTGGTGCGGACCGCTCTCGCGGAGGCCACCGCCGACCGGGTGCCCGCGGCGGACTGCGCGCCGGAACTGCTGCACGCCAGCATGTGGCACGCGGCCCGGTACGGCCTCGGGGACACGTTGATCGACCCGGGCGACGGGCAGCGGCGACGGGCCGGGGACGTGCTGTGCCGGCTCCTGCGGCATGTTGCTCCGGCGCTCGACGCGTCCGGTGACACCCGGCAGGTCACGGCCCTGGTCCACCGGCTGCTGCGTGACGGCACCGGAGCCGACCGGCAGCGTGCCGCCCTGGCGGAGGGCGGTCTCCCCGCGGTCATGGACCTGATCATCGACGAGAGCACGACTCCCTGACCGCCGGGCACGGCGACCACCTCACCCGGTGAGCGAACGGCGGTGCTGAGCGAACGGCACCGTGCGTGAACGGCACCGTGACCGGGCGGCACCGCGACCCCGCGAGGCGTCACCGAGCGTGTGCGAAGTCCTGGGACCAGGGGTACAGACGGTGACGCCCGGCTTAGCCGCTCATGGTCGGGGAACCCAGAAAGACGGCACGGAGCCATCACGACCGCCCGGTGCCGGGGTGGGTCTCGGGGAGATGCCGCCCCCTGGGAGAAAGGGTTTTGTCATGTCTCGCAGAACCGTCCGGGTCCTCACCGGAGGAGGCTCGTCGGCAATCCGGCCGGGCGTGTCCGCCGGTACGCGGCAGGGAGGCGGGCTGCCATGTGCGGGTTGAGCGGGGAGGTCCGCTTCGACGGTGGCCGCCCCGACGTGGCGGCCGTCGAGCGCATGAGCGGCCGGCTCGCCGCCCGCGGACCCGACGGGGAGGGGACCTGGACGCAGGGCGCGGTCGCCCTGGGACACCGGCGGCTGAAGATCATCGACCTGTCGGACCAGGGAGCCCAGCCGATGACCGACGCCCGCGGGCGGGTCACCGGCGTCTTCAACGGCTGTGTGTACAACTATCCGGAACTGCGCGAGGAGCTGCGCGGACTCGGATACCGCTTCACGTCCACGTCGGACACCGAAGTGGTGCTCAACGCCTACCTGGAGTGGGGAACCGCCTGCGTCGAGCACTTCCGCGGCATGTTCGCCTTCGCCGTCGTCGAGCACCGCACCGGCCGTGTCGTGCTCGCCCGCGACCGGCTCGGGATCAAGCCCCTGTACCTGGCACGGACGCCGGGCCGGCTGCGGTTCGCGTCGACGCTGCCCGCCCTCCTCGCCGCAGGGGACGTGGACACCTCGCTCGACCCGGTGGCCCTGCACCACTACCTGAGCTGGCACGCCACGGTCCCGGCGCCGCACACCATCCTCAACGGCGTGCGCAAGCTGCCCCCGGCCACCGTGCGGGTCGTCGAGCCGGACGGCACCCACCAGGACCACTGCTACTGGCAGCCCTCCTACACCCGCCGGCCCGAGCACGCCGGCATGGGCACGGACGAATGGCGTGACGCCGTCCTCGAGGCGCTGCGCACGGCGGTGCGCCGCCGGATGGTGTCCGACGTGCCCGTGGGTGTCCTGCTCTCCGGCGGCCTGGACTCCAGTCTGATCGTCGGGCTGCTGGCCGACGAGGGCCAGCGCGACCTGATGACGTTCAGTGTCGGGTTCGAGTCGGAGGGCGGGGAGCAGGGCGACGAGTTCGCCTACTCGGACCTGGTGGCACGCGAGTTCGGCACCGACCACCGTCGGCTCATGGTCCCCTCCGACCGCGTGTCCACGGCTCTGGACGGCGCGATCGCGGCCATGAGCGAGCCGATGATCAGCCACGACGTGGTCGCCTTCCATCTGCTGTCCGAGCAGGTGTCCAAGGAGGTGAAGGTCGTCCAGAGCGGGCAGGGCGCCGACGAGGTCTTCGCCGGTTACCACTGGTATCCGGAGCTGGCCGGGGTCCCGCGCGAGGACGAACCCGAGCGGTACGCCGCCACGTACTTCGACCGGCCCCACGACGACCTCGCCGGCATGCTCCGCCCCGATCTGCTGACCCGCGACGACGTCTCCGGCCGCTTCGTCCGCGAGCACATGGCCGTCCCGGGAGCCGAGACGGCGCTGGACGCGGCCCTGCGGCTGGACACGCACGTGATGCTCGTGGACGACCCCGTCAAGCGGGTCGACAACATGACCATGGCCTGGGGCCTGGAGGCCCGCGTGCCCTTCCTCGACCACGAACTGGTGGAGCTGGCGGCGGCCTGCCCACCGGAGCTCAAGCTGGCCGACGGCGGCAAGGGCGTCCTGAAGGAGGCGGGCCGCAAGCTCCTGCCCCACGAGGTCGTCGACCGGCCCAAGGGCTACTTCCCGGTACCGGCCATCATGCATATGGCGGGCCCGGTGCTGGAACGAGTACGGCAGGCGCTCGAGGCACCCGAGGCGAGGCGGCGCGGCCTGTTCCAGGAGGCGTACGTGGCCCGCCTGCTCGCGGCGCCCGACGAGCACCGGACCAAGCGGGGCGCGAACGCCCTGTGGCAGATCGCTTTGCTGGAGATATGGCTGCAGACGCACGGGATCACATGACGGACGGCGAGGGCCTGCGGACGGGGTACGGCCCCGCGCCCGGGCTCGCGCCCTCCGGGACGCCGGGTTCGGCGCCCGTGCCGCTCCCGGCCGGCCGGGCGGTGGACCGGTCCGGCACCGCTGACGCCGCTCCCGCTCCGGTGCTGCTGCCCGGCGCGGGCGGCCCGCAGGACGCGGTGACCCGGCTGCGTGCGCACGGCTGCTGGTACCCCTCCGCCGACCCCGACGGCACCGAGGCGGCCTTCATCTGCGACCGGGGCGGCGTCCCCCAGCTGTGGGCGGGTCCGGTCGGCGGCGAGGAGGTCCGTCTGCTCGACTCCTCGCCTGACCCCGTCACCGAGGTGTCCTGGTCGCCCGACGGCCGCTGGATCGCCTACACCACCGCGCCGGGCGGCGGTGAGCACTCACGGGTGCTGTGCGTACGGCCCGACGGCACCGGACGCCGCATCCTGGCGGGCGCCGACCCGGCGAGTTCCGCCCATCTGGGGTGCTGGGCGCACGACGGTTCGGCCGTCGCCGTCACCGTCGCCGCTCCGCCGGCCGCCGTGTCCCCGTTCGCGGGGCGGACCCCGAGCGGCCTCGGCCCGCCGGACGGCATACTCGCCGGGGCCCGTCCGGCGGCCGACTGGGCGGACCGGGACGGTCGTGCGACGCTCCTCGGCGCGACCGCGTACGACGGGGCCCCGGGGACCGGCGGGGCATCGTCGGCGTACGCGGCGGAGGCCGGGGACCCGTTCGCCGCCCCGGCGGCCCGGTCCGGCGGAGGCCTGTCGGTCTACCTGATCGACCCCGACGGCCTGGCCTCCCCGGTGCTGCTCACCACGGAGACGCACGCCGCCTCCCTGCGGGCGTGCGACCTGAGCCACGACGGCGCCCTCGTGCTGCTGCGCCGCGGGCCGCGCGGGCGGCGGGAAGCGGTCGTACGGCGCACCGCCGACTCGGCTACCACCTTCGCGATGCCGGTGGCCGACGGCGACCCGTGGATCGGCCGGTTCTCCCCCGAGGGACGGACCCTGTGGCTGCGCAGCAACGCCGATCGCGAGTACGCGGCGCTGCTCGAAGTCGCGCTGGACACGGGCGGAGCGTCGCGCGGCGTGTCCGTCGCGGCGGAACGGGAGGGAAGCGACCTCGAACTCCTGGCCCTGGCCCATGACGGCCGCACGGCCGCACTGGCGTGGAACGCGCAGGGCGCGAGCGAGCTGGAGCTCGTCGAGACGTTCCCGGCCGGGCAGGCCGCGGACAGTACGGGTCCGCCGAGGCCCCTCGCCCTGCCCCACGAGGTCGTCACACGCGTGACCGCCGCAGGCGCCGGGCGGCTGCTGCTCGCACTGTCCGGGTCGCAGCGCCGGCCGGGCGTCTGGTGGGCCCACGAAGGCGTGTCCCTGCTGCGCACCCCGTGGTCGGCGAAGGACGCGGACGCCGTCCCGCCGGGCCGACCGCCGGTGCGCCCCGTCCCCCTGCGGCTGACGGCACGGGACGGGCTGCCCCTGAGCGGCTGGTACTACAGGGCGCCCGGCCGCTCCCCCGGCGAACCGGCACCCTGCGTGATCCACCTGCACGGCGGTCCGGAGGAACAGGAACGCCCGGTGTTCAATCCGCTGTACCACGAGCTGGCCGGAAGGGGCCTGGACGTCTTCGCCCCCGATGTGCGCGGATCGTCGGGGCACGGCCGGTCCTTCGTCGACGCCGACCTCGGCGCCGGCCGGTTCGCCGCGCTGGACGACGTCGCGGACTGCGCGGCCCACGCGGTCACGGCGGGCCCCGCCGATCCGACGCGGCTGGCGGTCATGGGCCGTTCGTACGGCGGCTATCTGACCTTCGCCTCGCTCGTGTGGCACCCGGACCTGTTCCGCACCGGCGTCGCGGTCTGCGGCATGTCCGACTTCCTCAGCTTCTTCGCGGGCACGGAACCGTGGATCGCGGAATCGGCGGCGCACAAGTACGGCCATCCCGAGCGCGATCGCGAACTGCTGCGCGCCCTGTCGCCGATGAGCCGCATCGACGCGTTGCGCGCCCCGCTGCTGGCCGTGCACGGCGAGCACGACACCAACGTGCCTCCGGGCGAGTCACGGCAGTTCGTCCGGGCCGCGCGCGAACGGGGCGTCTCCGCAGAGCTGTTGACCCTGCGCGACGAGGGGCACGACTTCCTGCGTGCGGACAACCGGCGGCTCTTCCGCCGTGCCGCGGCGGACTGGCTGGCACGGCATCTCCACGGGTGAGCCCAGTGTATCTTCTACAGTGCTGTAGAAGATATTGACGCCTTTTGGAGTGCTCATGGCCCTGTGGGACCGTCTGAAGGAATCCGCCTCGACGATGCAGACCCAGCTGATCGCGAGGAAGAACGACCTCAAGAGCGGCGCGTTCCGCGACTCCAGCATGGCCATGTGCGCCCTGGTCGCCGCCGCGGACGGCACGGTCGACCCCGCCGAGCGGCAGCGTGTCGCCCAGCTCATCGGCACCAACGAGGTTCTGCACAACTTCCCCGCGGACGACCTGCGCCGCCGCTTCGAGGCGAACCTCGACAAGCTGACCGCCGATTTCGACTTCGGCAAGGTGAGCGTCATGCAGGAGATCGCCAAGGCGAGGAAGAAGCCCGCCGAGGCACGGGCCGTCATCCAGATCGGCATCGTCATCGGCGGCGCCGACGGCGACTTCGACAAGGACGAGCAGGCCGTGGTCCGCGAGGCGTGTTACGCCCTGGACCTGCCGCCGCATGAGTTCGACCTCTGATCCACCTCAGACGTCGGTTCAGTCGGTGAGTCGGCGGTAGCTGATGAGAGCTGCGGCTATGCCCTCCGGCCGCTGCGCGGTTGCGCGCCATGGTTCGGTGCAGTGGTGCCGAGCCGGCTGCCGGCCGTAAGTGCTCAGCTTCGCAGGCCGATGACGGCCCAGTCGCGTCGGGCGGCCTGGCTGACGACGTCACCCCATTCGGTGACGAGCCGCGAGAACGACGGGAAGTCCTGGATCCAGCCGATGGGTTCGGTGAGGTGGCGGCCGAAGGTTTCGCGCAGTGAGCCGAGCTGCGGCTCGACGTGCCCCCAGAAGCGATGCAGCGCCGCTACCTCTTCCGGCAGCAGCCAGAGCATGACGTCGAGCCGAGAGGTCCAGTCACAGGTGCCCGGCTCCACAGCCGGAGAGAAGTCCGACGTCTCGGAGGCGAAGGCGGCGCCGTCCCAGAACAACGGGGCACTGAACTGGTCGAGAGCGTCCCGCAGCGGCGCACCGACGAAGGCGCGCAGTTCGTCCCAGCGCTCGCCGGCCCAGAAGTGCGCTTTGTACGAGGTCATGGTGTCGAGGAACTCGTAGCGCGCCCACCACCGTGCCTGCGTGGGGTCGGGCCATGTCCAACCCGGCGGGAGGCTGTAGTCGTACGTATCGTCCGGGCCGAACGCGGCCCCCATGACCAGATCCTCCCGCTGTCCAGCCGGCACCGACTCCAGATGGCTCCAGTCGACGATCAGGACCTCCATGCATACGCCCATGCGGTCAGCATACGAACCGGTTGGCCACCGGCTTGGAGACGTCTCGAGGGGCGCCGCCGGTCTCGTGGCCCTCACAGCGGCCCTACAGATGGAGTGCCGGCATTCCGCACACCGGCGGAGCTGCACAGGGTTCGGTCCCTCCCGCGGTGAATCTTCCGCGGATCGCCCAGTTCGCCGGCCGTATGGTGGAGTCCGACTGGCGTCCACCAACCGACCTCGGCAGGGATGCGGAATACGGAGGTTGATCGATGGATCCGGTGGGCGGCGTCGAGCTCCATACCCGTGAGTGGGGAACAGGCGACCGCGTCGCCGTGCTGTTGCACGGCATGATGGCCGACTCGCGCGCGTGGTGGCGTGTCGGCCCCGCGCTGGCCCGACGCGGCTACCGGGTGATCGCGGTCGACCTGCCCGGCCACGGAAAGTCCCCGCGTTGCGCCGACGCGACCGTGGAGTCCTTCGTGGCGGCGCTTGTGCACTCGGTTTCCGCCGCGCCCGCGCTGGCCATCGGCCACTCCATGGGCGGAGTGATCCTTGCGGCTGCGGTGGGCCGACTGCGGCCTGAGCGTGCGGTGTACGTCGACACCACCTTCGAGGGCGACTCCGATCCCGACCGCGCCACGCTCACGCGAGGGTACGCGACGGCGAAGAAGGAGCGGACCCTCGAGTACCTGTTGCGGGAGCGGTCCTGGTGGAGCGAGCAGGACATGGCCTCCGAGGTGGAGGCTGTCAAGTCGTTCGATGTGGCGACAGCGGTCAGCCTGTGCTTGTCATCAGCGGGCAGGGACTTCACTCCTGCGACCGACGTGCCGTCCCTGGTGGTGCGCGCTCACCCGAGCCGGTACGTGACCCCTGACGTGGTGGCGAGCATGCTGGCACAGGGTTTCACCGTGCGTTCCGTGCCGGGAGCGGGCCACTGCGTCTGGTTCGGTTTCTTCGACGCGTTCATGGAGTCCCTGGACGGCTGGGCTGACTCGCCATCGGAAACGGCGTCTTGGGCGTACCCCGGCGACCGGCCGTGACGGGCGGGCGGGTGAACGGGCCGACGCGGGCTCGGGATCAACCCCGGCGCGCTGCGGGCGACTTCGGCTCGCGCGCAGCGTCACCCACGCGAACGGTGCACCTGCTGGAGGACGGCCACGCCGCCGTGTGCGCCCGGGGCGGCCGTCCGGCCACCGCCGGGCAGCAGGATTGTCCGTGATCGGTAACAGACGGATCCGGAAGCCGCCTTCCGCCCTCTTGCCGTGTGAGCAGGCTCCACGGCGACGGCGAAGGAACGGAAGACATGGTGCGAAGCGGCGGACGGGGATGGTACGCCACGGTACTGGCGGCGGCGCTCGGGGTGACCGCGGTGGCCGGCCTGACCTCGTTCTGGAACGCGCAGCTCGACTCCACCGACGGACGGCCCGGTGAGGCGGGCGTCTCGGCGCCTCCCGCCCGCTCGCAGCCCAAGGACCCCGCGGCCGGGGCCGTCTCGGCGGCCATCGCGCACGCCTCGGACAGGGGCGCCCGCGGCGTCAACATCACCATCGACGACGGACCGGACCCCGTCTGGACCCCCCAGATGCTGCGGGTGCTGCGGGAGAACGGGGTGAAGGCCACCTTCTGCATGGTGGGCACGCAGGCCCGCGCGCACCCCGACCTGGTCAAGGCGGTGGTGGCGGCCGGGCACCGGCTCTGCGACCACACGGTGTCGCACGACGTCACCATGGACCACCGGTCCGAGGGGTACCAGTCCCGGCAGATCATGGACGCCGCCCGAATGATCACCGAGGCGTCCGGGGGTGTCCGCCCCCAGTACTACCGGGCCCCCGGAGGCGCCTTCACCCCCTACAGCCGTCACCTGGCCGCGTCGCACGGGATGCGCCCGCTGGGCTGGAACATCGACTCCAAGGACTTCGAACGCCCCGGCACCGAGGCCATCGTCACCACGGTCGAGGACGAGATCTCCAACGGCCCCACCCTCCTCTTCCACGACGCGGGGGGAGACCGCTCGCAGACCGTCGCCGCCCTGCGGGAGCTGCTGCCGTGGCTGAAGGAGCGCGGGTACTCCTTCGGTTTCCCCGTGCGCTAGGAGCCGTCCGGGCGATCACGCGTGCCGCCCTCCCTTATCCCCCGCGGCGCCCCGGGCCCGGCCGGCTGCTCGCCGATGAGCTTCGCGGCGCCGCCGGACTCGCCCTCGGGGCCCTCCCTCCGCCACCTTGAGACCGGTGCGACGGGTTCTCCTGCCGACACGAGACGTGTCCAGTGACGTGAACGCGGGTCACGTCCGCGATGTGGAATGGCCGCAGAACGGACAAGACCTCGCGGGGAGTTCAGCGTGCGCGACGGCACAGCCGCCCGGCCGTCCGGGCGCCCCGAGCCGCACCGGAAACGGAACCCGTCGGAAGCATTGACGCACCCACGTCCCATACCTATCTTCTGCTCGAAGTACCGCACGCAGTTCGGCATTTCGAACAACCTGAAGCGTCAGGGCAGTTCACGCAGAAATGGGACGAGCGTTGAACAGAACCCTCAGGGCGGTCCTCGCCGTCCTCACCTCGGTGGCCGCCCTGCTGGGCCTCACCACCGCTCTCGCGGGCACGGCCGGAGCCGCCCATCCGCCAGCGGGGCAGACGACGCGGTACACGATGACCGCGTTCACCAACAGCAGTGAGTCGAACATGTACGTGTACGACTCGCCGGACGCCACCGGATTCACCTTGCGGAAGGGCCCGGCCTTCACCCCGCCGTCCGGTCTGATCCGAGACCCCAGCATCTTCAGGCACACCGACGGCTTCTACTACCTCACTTACACCACCAACTGGACCGGGAGCACCATCGGTTTCGCCCGGAGCGCCGACCGAGTGAACTGGACGTTCCTGTACAACCACACGATCCCTGTCAGCGGGCTGACCCGCACCTGGGCGCCCGAGTGGTTCGTGGACACCGACGGCAGCGTCAACATCATCGTGTCCCTGACGTCGGCGAGCACCGCGACCCACTTCACCGCTTACAAGATCACGGCGACCGACTCCGCGCTGACCGCCTGGTCCACCCCCACCCAGCTGGCCGGCATCGGCCCGAACTACATCGACACCTTCGTCGTCAAGGTCGGTTCCACCTATCACGCGTTCACCAAGAACGAGACGACGAAGTACATCGAGTACGCCACCGCCTCCAGCCTCACCGGCCCGTACACCTTCAAGAAGACGGGCAACTGGGCGGGCTTCGGCGACTGGGTCGAGGGCCCGGCCCTGGTCCGGCTCGACAACGGAGGCTGGCGCATCTACTACGACGGCTACCGCGCCGGCGCGTACTGGTACAGCGACAGCTACGACAACTTCGCCACCTGGTCCACGCCCACCGAGGTGCCCGGGCTGTCCGGCCTCATTCGCCACGCCACCGTGCTGAAGGAGACCGTCTCCGGTGGTGTCACCCTCCCGGCCAACACCACTCGGTCCCTCCGGTCCGTCAACTTCCCGGACCGGTACGCCGTGGTGCGCTCCGACAGCCTCGGCTACGTCGACCCGGTGACCTCCTCCAGCAGCACCGCCGTCAAGCAGAGCGCCACCTTCACCGTCGTGCCCGGACTCGCGGACGCCAACTGCTACTCCTTCCGCGACTCCGCCGGACGCTATCTACGGCACTGGGATTACCGGGTCCGCTTCGACAGCAGCAGCGGCACGGCCGTCTTCGACAAGGACGCCACATACTGCGCCCGTCCGGGCGCGACCGCGGGCTCGGTGCGCCTGGAGTCGTACAACTACCCCGGCCGCTACCTCCGCCACTACAACTACGCGCTGCGCATGGACCTCTACCAGAACACCGACACCTTCCGCGCCGACAGCTCCTTCACGCTGGTCAGCCCCTGGGCCTGACCTGCCCGACTCCCCGGCCGTCCAGCCCTCCTGTTGTTCCGTCAGGCGCCGGGAGCTCACCGCGTGGATACGCGACCGCTTGTTCCGCCCTCACCGAAAGGTTCACGATGTCGCCCTCCGTCAGCAGACGGCGCCTACTGCAAGCAGTGGGGGCCACCGCCGCCGCCTCTGCCACCGGATCCTTCGTCTGCGGGTCCCCCGCCCACGCGGCCGTGCCCCCCGCGAGGGCCGACATCGGGGTCTTGGCGCACCCCTTCGCGCTCGGCCAGGTGCGTCTCACCGCGAGCCGCTGGCTGGACAACCAGAACCGCACACGGGACTACCTGCGGTTCGTCGATGTCGACCGGCTGTTGTACAACTTCCGCGCCAACCACCGGCTGTCCACCAACGGCGCCTCGCCGAACGGTGGTTGGGATGCGCCCGACTTCCCCTTCCGCACCCATGCCCAAGGGCACTTCCTGACGGCATGGGCGCAGCTGTACGCCGTGACCGGGGACACCGTCTGCCGGGACAAGGCGACCCACATGGTCGCGGAGCTGGCCAAGTGCCAGGCCAACAACAGCGCCGCCGGCTTCAACGCCGGGTACCTCTCCGGCTACCCCGAGTCCGACTTCACCGCTCTCGAACAGCGGACCCTGAGCAACGGCAACGTGCCGTACTACACCATCCACAAGACCCTCGCCGGTCTGCTGGACGTATGGCGCCACATCGGCAGCACACAAGCCCGTGACGTGCTGCTCGCCCTGGCGGGATGGGTCGACCTGCGCACCGGCCGGCTGAGCGGTCAGCAGATGCAGGCCATGCTGGGCACGGAGTTCGGCGGCATGAACGCCGTGCTGACCGATCTCCACCAGCAGACGGGCGACGCGCGGTGGCTCACCGTCGCCCGGCGGTTCGACCACGCGGCGGTGTTCGACCCGCTGGCGGCCAACCAGGACCGGCTCAGCGGACTGCACGCCAACACCCAGGTACCCAAGTGGATCGGGGCCGCCCGGGAGTTCAAGGCGACCGGCACCACCCGTTACCGGGACATCGCCACCAACGCCTGGAACTTCTGCGTCGACTCGCACACCTACGCCATCGGCGGCAACAGCCAGGCGGAGCACTTCCGCGCCCCGAACGCGATCGCCGGCTACCTGAACAAGGACACCTGCGAAAGCTGCAACACCTTCAACATGTTGCTTCTCACGCGGGAGTTGTTCGCGCTGGACCCGAACCGGGCCGCGCTGTTCGACTACTACGAGCGGGCGTGGCTGAACCAGATGATCGGCCAGCAGAACCCGGCCGACCCCCACGGCCACGTCACCTACTTCACCCCGCTCAACCCGGGAGGCCGGCGCGGTGTGGGTCCCGCGTGGGGCGGCGGCACCTGGAGCACCGACTACGGCACGTTCTGGTGCTGTCAGGGCACGGGCCTGGAGATGCACACCAGGCTGATGGACTCCATCTACTACCGCAGTGACGACACGCTGATCGTGAACCTGTTCGTGCCCTCGGTCCTCACCTGGTCGGAGCGCGGAATCACGGTCACCCAGACCACGACCTACCCCGTCAGCGACACCACGACCCTTCAGGTCACCGGCAACGTCAGCGGGACCTGGGCGATGCGCTTGCGCATCCCGGGCTGGACCGCGGGGGCCACCGTCAGCGTCAACGGCACGCGGCAGGACATCGCCACCACGCCCGGCGGCTACGCCACCCTGACCCGCTCCTGGACCTCCGGCGACACGGTCACCGTCCGTCTGCCCATGCGGGTCGTCATGCGAGCGGCCAACGACAACGCGAACGTCGCCGCGATCACCTACGGCCCGGTGGTCCTGTCCGGCAACTACGGCGATTCCACGCTCAGTTCCCTCCCCACGCTGAACACGTCCTCGATCAGACGGACCAGCAGCACGTCACTCGCCTTCACCGCCACCGCCAACGGCTCCACCGTCAGCCTGGGCCCGTTCCACGACGCGCACGGCCACAACTACACCGTCTACTGGAACGCCGGCGGCACCGTACGTCTCACCAATGTGGGCAGCGGTCTCGTGCTGGGCATCCAGGACATGTCCACGGCCGACGGCGGCCGCGCCCTCCAGTGGCACGACTCGGGCACCGCCGACCACGACTGGCACATGGTCGCCGATGGAAACGGGTTCCGCTTCCGCAACGCCCACAGCGGCAAGGTGCTCGGCGTCTTGAACATGTCCACGGACGACAACGCGACCGTCCTGCAGTGGTCGGACAACGGCACCGCCGACCACCGATGGACACTGCTCGACCAGGGAGACGGGACGTACAAGATCCGCAACGAGCACAGCGGCAAGTTGCTCGCCATCGCGAACAACTCCACCGCCGTCGGCGCGTTCGCGATCCAGGGTCCGGACGACGGCACCGCCGACAACCGGTGGCGCATCGTGCGGATATGAGTTCCGCCCCGGAAGCAGGCGGCCGCTCTCCCCCTTCCGCCTGCTCGACAGCTCGACCCTTGTTCGGAATGGCGAACATGACGAACAGAACCGCTCACTCAAGGAATGAGACCCCCATGCGTAGACGCGGTTTCAGCCGCAAGCACGTGTCAGTCGTGCTGGCGACCCTGCTCGCTTCGGCGGCGACACTCGTCGCCAACCCCGCCCAGGCGGCCACCACGAGCACCGTGCGCGGCGCCGGTTCCGGCCGGTGCCTCGATGTACCGGGCACCAGCCAGACCGATGGCACGAACGTGCAGATCTGGGACTGCCACGGCGGGACCAACCAGCAGTGGACGCTGACGGACGACAACCAGCTCACCGTGTACGGCAACAAGTGCCTGGATGTTCCGGGCCACGCCACCACGGCCGGTACCCGGCCGGTGATCTGGTCCTGCAACGGCGGGACCAACCAGCGGTGGCGGGCGAACGCCGACGGCACGATCGTCGCCGTGGAGTCCGGGCTGTGCCTGGACGTCAGCGGCGGCGCCACGGCCAACGGCACGGCGGTGCAGCTCTGGAACTGCAACGGCGGCAGCGGCCAGAAGTGGACCGGCCTGTCCGGGACGCCGACCACGTGTGCTCTTCCGTCGACGTACCGGTGGAATTCGACGGGTCCGCTGGCGCAGCCGTCGAACGGGTGGGTCGCGCTGAAGGACTTCACCACCGTGACGTACAACGGCCAGCACCTGGTCTACGCGACCGTCTCCGACGGATCGTCGTGGGGCGCGATGACGTTCCGGCCCTTCACGAACTGGTCGGACATGGCCTCGGCCGGCCAGACCAAGATCAGCGGGTCCGCGGTGGCGCCCAAACTCTTCTACTTCGCGCCCAAGAAGATATGGGTGCTGGTCTCGAACGGGTGGGGCACCGCCTGGCCCTTCAGCTACCGCACGTCCAGCGACCCCACCAACCCCAACGGCTGGTCCGCGCCCCAGCCGCTGTTCACCGGCAGCGTCCCCGTCGGCGGCCCGATCGACCCGACCGTGATCGCCGACGACCAGAACATGTACCTGTTCTTCGCCAACGACAAGGGCGGCATCTTCAAGTCGACCATGCCGATCGGGAACTTCCCGGGCAGCTTCGGCTCGTCGTACACGACGGTGATGACCGACACGGAGAAGAACCTGTTCGAGGCGCCGGAGGTCTACAAGGTCCAGGGCCAGAACCAGTACCTCATGATCGTTGAGGCTCGGGGTGCGACCGAGCAGCGATTCTTCCGCTCGTTCACGGCCTCCAGCCTGAACGGTCCGTGGACCCCGCAGGCCGCCACCGAGAGCAACCCCTTCGCGGGCAAGGCCAACAGCGGTGCCACCTGGACCAACGACATCAGCCACGGTGACCTGGTCCGCAACAACCCCGACCAGACCATGACCATCGACCCCTGCAACCTGCAGTTCCTCTACCAGGGCAGGGACCCCAAATCGGACGGCACCGACTACCTGAAGCTGCCGTACCGGCCGGCTCTGCTCACCCTTCAGCGCTGACCCGCGCGCACCTGATCACCACCTCATGAGCGGCCCATCAGGCCCGCACAGCCACGCGGGCCAGGAAGGAACCCCCCATGGTTTCCCTGCACAGACGACTACTGCGTCTCCTCACGGCCACCGCGCTGACGCTCACCGCCTGCGTCACCGCTTCCGCCGGCTCGACCGCCGAGGCCGCGCCGGGCAGTCCGGCGCTCACCCCGCCCCTGGGCTGGAACAGCTGGAACAGCTTCGGGTGCGGGATCACCGAGGCGCAGGTCCGCCAGGCCGCCGACGCGATGGTGTCCACGGGCATGAAGGCCGCGGGCTACCAGTACGTCGTCGTCGACGACTGCTGGTTCGACCCGCAGCGTGACGCGGCGGGCAACCTCCGGGCCAACCCGACCAAGTTCCCCAGCGGCATGAAGGCGCTCGGGGACTACATCCACGGCAAGGGCCTGAAGTTCGGCATCTACCAGGCGCCCAACGAGAAGACGTGCGCCCAGGGCGTGGGAACCTACCCCGGCTCCACCGGCAGCAAGGGCCACGAGGCCCAGGACGCCGCCACGTTCGCCTCTTGGGGCGTGGACTACCTCAAGTACGACTGGTGTTCCGGCAGCGGCACCCTCAACGAGCAGATCGCGCGGTTCACGACCATGCGCGACGCCCTGCGTGCCACCGGCCGCCCGATCGTCTACAGCATCAACCCCAACAGCTTCCACTCCCCCACCGGCGACAAGTACGACTGGGGTGAGGTCGCCGACCTGTGGCGGACGACCGAGGACCTGCTCGACATCTGGCAGAACAACAACACCAACAGCTACCCGATGGGCGTCGGCAACGTCCTGGACGTCACCGCGCCGCTGGCCGCGCAGTCGGGCCCGGGGAACTGGAACGACCCCGACATGCTGGTCGTCGGCCGTCCCGGTCTGTCGCTGACCGAGTCCCGCTCCCACTTCGCCCTGTGGTCGCTGCTCTCGGCCCCGCTCATGGCCGGCAACGACATCCGCACCATGTCCGCCGACGTGAGCGCGATCCTGCGCAACCCCCGTCTGCTGGCGGTCAACCAGGATTCGCTGGGCGCGGGCGGGCGCAGGGTGCGCGACGACGGCGACACCGAGGTGTTCGCCAAGCCCCTGTCCGACGGCTCGGTCGCCGTGGGCCTGTTCAACCGGGGAGGGGGCACCACGACCATCACCGCCTCGGCCGCGCAGGTCGGCCTCACCGGAGGGTCGTTCACCCTCACCGACCTGTGGACCGGTGCCACGTCGAGCACGTCGGGTCAGATCTCGGCGAGCGTCCCGGCGCACGGTGTCGCCGTGTTCAAGATGACCGGCGGCAGCCCGCTGGCCTCCACCACCGCACGTCTGCGCGCCACCGGGTCCGGCCGCTGCCTGGACGTGGACCGCGCCGCCACCGCGGCCGGGTCGGCGACGCTGATCTGGGACTGCCACACCGCCGCCAACCAGCTCTGGACCACCTGGGCCGCAGGCGAGATACGCGTCTACGGCGACAAGTGCCTGGACGCCTACAACCAGGGCACCACCAACGGCACACGGGTCGTCATCTGGCCCTGCAACGGCCAGAACAACCAGAAGTGGACCAGGCAGTCCGACGGGTCGATCCGCAACGTCCACGCCGGGCTCTGCCTGGACGCCCAGCAAGCAGGGACCGCCAACGGGACCCCGGTCGTCCTGTGGACCTGCAACGGCCAGAACAACCAGAAGTGGACCACACTCCCGTAACCCACCACCCACTGCGGGGCCGCAGGCCGTCACGGCTGCGGCCCCGCCACGGCTCTCGGGCCGGGACGGGGCGCCGTACCGCGGGCCCGCCGCCGCAGCGGGAGCGGAGCGGGGTCATCCGGCGGTCAGCGTGGTCCACTTCTGGTTGGAGCCGCCGTTGCAGTCCCACAGCACCAGCTGCGTGCCGTCGGCTGTGGACGAGCCCGGAACGTCGAGGCAGCGGCCGGAGGCGGGGTTGCGGTAGCCGCCGTTGTAGGACTGCCAGACCTGGTTGGCACCACCGTGGCAGGCCCAGAGCTGCACCTTGGTGCCGTTGGCTGTGGCTCCGCCGGCGGCGTCGAGGCACTTGCCCA